>CACKZV010000005.1 GCA_902604795.1 uncultured Pelagibacteraceae bacterium
TACCAGACCCAAAATTTTCTTCTCAAACAAAAGATAAACTTGTCTCCTCAGAAGTAAGAAACATCGTTGAGGGAATTGTAAATGAAAAACTATCAATTTGGTTTGATCAAAATCCTTCAGTTTCAAAGATAATATTATCAAAAATAATTCAAGCAGCAGTAGCAAGAGATGTAGCTAAAAGAGCAAGAGAGAATGTAAGAAGAAAGGGAGCATTAGAACTGACAGGTTTACCTGGAAAATTAGCAGACTGCCAGAACTCAAAACAAGAGGGAACAGAATTATTTATAGTTGAGGGAGATTCAGCGGGAGGATCAGCTAAACAAGGTAGAAATAGAGAATATCAGGCTGTTTTACCTTTAAGGGGAAAAATTTTAAATACATTTACTGAGATAAATGAAAATAAAAAAAATGGTAATCAAAATGATTTGAGAACAAAATCATTATCAAAGATGATTTCATCAAATGAAATAGTTACATTAATTAATGCTCTTGGATTAGATCCTAAAACAGAAGAAATAGATTTAGAGGATCTAAGATATGGAAAAATTATAATCATGACAGATGCTGACGTTGATGGTTCACATATAAGAGCGCTACTTTTAACATTTTTTAACAATTTTCCTTTTAATAAGTTAATAGAAAAAGGTCATGTATATTTAGCTCAACCACCTCTCTTTAAAATAAATAAAGGATCTAAGGGCATTTACATAAAGGATGAAAAAGATCTTGAAAGTTATATAATTAAAAATTCTAAGGATATAAGAAAAGTTAAAAAAAACTCTAAAGAATTTGATAGAATTATTCAACTAGAAAAATCTAAATTGAATATTCAAAGATTTAAAGGACTGGGAGAAATGAATCCTGAAGAATTATGGAATACTACTTTAAATCCAGAGACTAGAAATTTACTTCAAGTTCAATATTCAAAAAATCTTCAAAAAGATCAAAAACTTATACAAACATTAATGGGTAACGATGTTGCTTCAAGAAAAGATTTTATTGTAGATAATGCTATAAATGTTGTTAATTTAGATATTTAACTAATGGAGTTAAGCATCAATTCCAAATCATCACACTTAAATAAAATTACATATGTTAATTTAAGATGGATAGGTGTAATAGGTCAATTTATAACAATAAATACTGTTGCATTCTTATTTAAATTTGAATTTAATTTTTTAGTAGCAAATATTATAGTTTTAGTAGGAGCTTTGAGTAACATTTTCCTATTTTATTTCTTTAAAAAGAATCAGTTACATGAAAAAATATCTTTAACTTTTCTTACACTTGATATTATACAATTAAGTTTTTTGCTTTATTTAACTGGAGGTACTATAAATCCATTCTCAATATTCCTGATAATACCAAGTATATTTGCCTCAAATAGCTTAAGTATTAGAACAAATATTTTATTAATAATTTTGACAATCTCTTCAATTATTCTACTTACTTTCTATCATCAAGAATTACCATCACCATTAAATGAATATATTTTTAGTAATTACTATTATTATTCAGTCCCTTTAGCATTAATTATTGCATTAATTTTCCTAAGTTTTTTTGCCTTAACATTTGGAAATGAGTCAAAAGTTCGAAAAGACGCATTAGATAAAATTCAGGAAGTTATTTCAAAAGAGAATGAATTAGTCTCATTAGGTGGACAAGCTGCAGCAGCTGCTCATTCTTTAGGTACACCGCTTTCTACAATAAAAATTATTTCTCAAGATTTGTATAATAATTTTAAAAATAATAATGAATTAAAAAAAGATGTTGAATTACTTATAAGCCAAGTTAATAGATGCAATGAAATATTAAAAAAATTATCTTTAAATCCTGAAGTTGAAGATGATTTTATAGATAAGGATATTACTCTGCATAACTATGTGAAACAAATTGTAGATTCTTTTAAAGAAATATCAGATAAAAATTTTACCATCAATACTGAGCAGAATTATAATTCTTTTGAAATCTCAAAATTAATTGAAGTTGTCTATGGTATAAGAAATTTTATTGGAAATGCAAATAAGTTTGCAAAAAAAAATATTTATATTTCAATAACAAGTGACAGTGAAAACTCTTCGATATCTATCGAAGATGATGGTTCAGGATTTCCTAAAGATATATTAACCAAAATTGGAGATCCATATATAAAATCATTGCAATCTAAAAATAATTCAAGAGCAGGATTGGGTTTGGGAATATTTATAGGTAAAACTTTGTTAGAAAAAAATAAGGCAAAACTCTTAATTAGGAATTCAGAGACCAGAGGCGGTGCAGAAATTAAAATAGAATGGTCTAATAAAGATTTAATTAGTCTTTAGTGAAGTTTTTTATTTTCAAATAGTCCACTTAATTGATCAATCATTACATCTCCAAGTTCTTGTACATCGGAAATTTTGATTGCTTTTTTATAATATCGAGATACATCGTGACCAATTCCTATAGCTAATATTTCTACTTCACTTTTATTCTCAATAAATTTGACAATTTTTTTCAAATTTTTTTCTAAAAAGTCTCCTGAATTAACTGATAATGTTGAGTCATCGACTGGTGCTCCATCTGAAATAACCATAAGGATTTTTCTTTCCTCTTTTCTTTTTTTTAATCTATTAAATGCCCAGGTTATAGCTTCACCATCTATATTTTCTTTTAATAAACCCTCTTTTAGCATCAATCCCAAATTCTTTTTTGATTGTCTCCAATGAGAATCCGCAGCTTTATAAATTATATGTCTTAAATCGTTAAGTCTTCCAGGATTTTTCATTTTACCCAATCTATTCCACTCTTGGCGGCTTTTACCACCTTTCCAATTTTTCGTAGTAAAACCTAGTATTTCAACTTTAACTGAGCATCTTTCTAAGGTTCTGGATAAAATATCAGCACATATTGCAGCTATTGTTATTGGTCTACCTCTCATTGACCCAGAGTTGTCAATTAAAAGTGTTACAATTGTATCTTTAAAGTCTAAATCTTTTTCTTTTTTAAATGATAAGGAGTTATATGGATCAATAATAATCCTAGGTAATTTTGAACTATCTAACAATCCCTCTTCTAGATCAAATTCCCATGATCGATTTTGTTTCGCCATCAATTGTCTTTGTAATTTATTTGCTAACTTAGTAATTAAATCTTGAAAACTTGTGAGTTGCTGGTCCAAATTTTTTCTTAGTTTTTGTATTTCTTCAGCTGTTTCTAGACTTTCTGCTTTTGCAACTTCATCAAATTCAGTAGTATATATCTTATATTCTTTATCACTTACACTTAAATTTTTCTTTTGAATTATATTTTCTGATTCTGCATCTTCGTTATTTTCACTACCTAGCTGATCTTCAAGTCTAAACTCATTTACATTATCCTCACTGTCCATTCCCTGGCTTATATTTTCATCTTCACTTGTTTTACCAGAGTCATTATTATCTTTGTCTTCATTATTATTAGAATTATTTTGATCTTGCGTGTCATCATTTTCTTTATTATCTTTTTCAGTTGTGTCATCATTCTCAAATATATCCATACTTTCTAAAATTTCAGAAAATTTAGCATTATACACTTCTTGATTTTCTAGATTTTGGTTTAAAAACTCAAAGTGTTTATCTATTGACTTATTGAAATCTTTCTCCCAAAATTTAAGAATTTCTTTATTTTCTGGATATAATTCGACATTAAAAAATTTATTTGTCATATAAATTTCAAAAGCATCAATAATATTTGTATCTTCTTTCTTTGTTATTTTTTCTTGTTTAAGATCTTGCAGTCTATTTTTATAATTATCTTTAAAATTTTTGGATATTCCTTTTAGCATCTCCGAACCAATTAATTCATATCTTACCTTTTCTGCAAGTTGGTACAGTGCTCTACACGAGGGGTTTTGTGGATTATTTTTTTCTAATAATTTTCTGTTTGAAAATCTTCTTTTAAGGGCCTGAGAATCTGTCTCAGCCCTTAGTTTTTTAAATTGATTTTTATCGCTAATATTGTCAATTTCCCCAATATCATAAACTTTTTCATCATTTTTTTTATTTTTGACAACTTTATAGTCATCTGAAATTACTTTGTAAGTTGATTGAAGGGCTTGTTTGAACTTTTCTTTAATACTATCTTCTTTGTTCATCAAATCTGAATATTGATCATTGATTCTGGCAGTTCATCTCCAAAACATCTTTGATAATATTCAGCAATAGTATTTTTCTCAGCATCATCACATTTGTTTAAAAATGTTACTCTAAATGCATATCCAATATCTTTGAAAATTTCAGAATTTTCTGCCCAATGCAAAACTGTTCTAGGACTCATTACTGTTGATATATCACCTGCCATAAAACCTTTTCTTGTAAGTGAAGCTACTTTTATCATGTTTGAAACTTGTTCTTTACCTTTAGGATTATTTAAATTTTTATTCTTACCCAATATAATTTCCATTTCTTTATCTAAACTAAGATAGTTTAATGTAGATACAATATTCCATCTGTCCATCTGTCCCTGATTAATTTGCTGTGTCCCATGATATAATCCAGTTGTATCACCAAGTCCTACAGTATTTGTTGTTGCAAAAAGCCTAAAAAATTTATTTTGTTTAATAACTTTATTTTTATCTAATAAAGTAAAACTACCTTCGGACTCTAGCACTCTCTGAATAACAAACATTACATCTGGTCGTCCTGCATCATATTCATCAAAAACTAAGGCAACAGGATTTTGAATTGACCAAGGAAGTATCCCTTCTTTAAATTCAGTTACCTGTTTACCATCTTTAATTACTATTGAATCTTTACCTATTAAGTCAATCCTACTAACATGGCTATCGAGATTAATTCTTATGCAGGGCCAGTTTAACCTGGCTGCGATTTGTTCAATGTGCGTTGATTTTCCAGTTCCATGGTATCCCTGAATTAAAACTCTTTTGTTAAAAGAAAATCCTGACAAAATAGCTAACGTTGTGTCTTTATCGAATTTATAAGTCTTGTCAATTTCTGGGACGTACTCACTTGATTTTGAAAATGCATCAACTTCCATGTCACTTTCGATACCAAAAGTTTGTTTAGTAGATAACTTAATGTCAGGTGTATGGCTAATATTTGGTGTCAATTTTATCCTTATATGTATTTTTTAATTGAGTATAAGCTAAAGTTATTACTTTAAGCTTGTCTTCAAATTTTTTATTTCCAGAATTCATATCAGGGTGAAATTTTTTGACAAGCTTTTTAAATTTTTCTTGAACTTTTTCCCATTTTAATCCAACACTTAAACCTAATATATTAAAGGCTTTTAAATCATTACTATTAAATTTAAACTTGTTCATATTATTAAAATCATTATTAAATTTAAATTTATCCATCTCATCTTTTAAAGCATTACTCCAAAGAACTTTAAAAAAATTATCAGATGAGCTAAAACTTTGTGTTGGTTTATGCCAAGTCATATCAGACCTTAAAAAATCAACTATTTGTTGATCACTCATACCTGTAAAATAATTCCAATTTTTATTAAATTCTTTAACGTGGCTTAAACATAGTAATCTATAATCTTTGCTATTGTCCCTTTCTTTTGGTGCTTTAAAAAGACCTTCTTCCGAGCAATTATTCCAATCACAAATATTTTTCATGATGTATAATACTTTATAAAATGAATATTAATCAACTAATTGAAACTGTAGAAAAAAAAATTTTGTCGCAGGATTGTATTTCAAAAGTTTATATAGAGGACAAGTCATTTTTACACAAAAATCACAAATCTAATGAAAATGGAAAATTTCACATTATTCTTTCGATTGAGTCTGATAAGTTAAAGAATAAAAGTAAGCTATACTCGACAAGGTTTATTTATAAAATTTTAGACAATGAATTAAAAAATTATATTCATTCATTGCAGATCAAATTACTTTAAAATGTTAGAAATATATTTTTTTAAATCTGAAGGACTGATTTGAAAGTCAATTATTATCTTTCCAAAATTTTTTATTAAAATAAGATTAATGTTATTTGAATTATTTTTCTTATCGCTCCTCATATAATTCACAATTTTAGATACATGTTTTTTTTTAAACAATTTTTCAATTTTTGGTTTCATCTCAATTTTATTAATATGATTTATGATAATATTAAATTTTTGTTTTGATAAAATTCTTCTTTTAAAACTAAATTCTACCGCATTTTTAATACCTAAAATTACAGCTTCTCCATGATTTAATTTTTTAGAAAAGCCCAAAGTAGATTCATAAGAATGAGCAAAGGTATGACCTAAATTTAATACTTTTCTGTAGTTTTTCTCGTCCTCGTCTTTTTCTACAACTCTTTTTTTTAAATTACAGCTTTTAATTATGGATCTTTCAATGAAAGGTGATTTTAATTTTAAAATTTTTTTTAAATTTTTGTCTAAATAGAGAAAATTATTAAAATTATCTATAATACTACTTTTTAATATTTCAGCATATCCACAAATAATTTCTCTTTCTGGTAAAGAAGATAATATATTCATGTCAGAAACAACTAAATCAGGTTGATAAAAACTTCCAATCAAATTTTTTCCAAATTTATTATTTACACCTGTTTTGCCTCCTATTGATGAGTCCACTTGAGACAGTAAAGTTGAGGGAATATTTACAAATTTAATGCCTCTTTTAAATGTACTAGATGCGAAGCCAACTATATCCCCAATAATTCCTCCACCAAAAGAAATAACACAATCTTCTCTATTAAATCTGTTTTCAAATAAAACTGTATGAATTTTTTCAATCGTTCGATAATTTTTATTTTTTTCTGACGCTGTTATTTCTATTTTAAAAAGTTTATTTGTTTTTAACTTTTTGTATAAAAGTCTTTTAAACTTTTGAGGAATATTTTTATCAATAACAATTAAACATTTATCGAATTTTAGATGATTAGCTTTTAAAATTTTATCAATTTTACCTATTAAATCTCTTCCAATAATAATTGAGTAATTCTTAGTGCTTGTTTTTATTGAGATTTTATTTGTATTCATAAATATCTAATATTTTATTTATAATTTCAAATTTGTCTAATTTATCGCAATTAATCCTGTGACTCGATAAGCTATAAAATTTTGATCTTTCTTTGATTAAATTGTTAATTTGACTCTTAGTAAGATTGATTACCAATGGTCTTTTCTTGCTCTTATATATCCTTTTTATTATTGTTTCATTTTTCCAATCTAACCAAAAAGATAAACAATTTTTCTTACACATTTTCCTGATTGAGGCATTTATAAAACCCCCTCCACCCAAAGATATTACAGAATTTTCTGAACTGAGAAATTTTAAAGATATTTTTTCTTCAATTTTACGAAAATATTTCTCTCCATATTTAGTAAAAATTTCTGATATTTTAGAATTTTCAGTTTCTTCAATTTTTTGATCAATATCAATAAATGTTAAGTTTAATTTTTTTGATAAAATTTTGCCAATTGATGATTTTCCAGATCCCATCATTCCAATTAATACAATATTTTTATTTGATTTCATGAGTTTCTATATTGAAAAAACACAAATATGTCTTATTTTGAAATTATTAAATTATATGCAATTTACAAAAAATACAAGTAAAGACAAAATTTTTAGCTTAGGTACAATTTTAAAAATTATAACAGTAATATTCATAATTGTATTTGGTGTTATTGCGATTAACCAGATTAATTTGCCCGCTCCAGACAAACAAATTGAAAAAATTTTACCAAATGAAAATTTTAAAACAATTAAGTAAGATTTTAATTTCTGCTTCCCTTTTTTTGTTTGTACTATCAGCCCAGGCTCAGGAAGTTAAAGAGATTTGGTCAGAAATAGAAAAAAAAGAGATTAAAAATACAGAGTCGAAAAATAATGTAGACACAACTATTAATACTGGCCAGCTTGAAGACGTTAAAGTAAAACTTTCTGATGAGAATATTGTAGTAGATAAAAATTTAGATAATTCTAATATTTTATTGGCTGGATTGTTTGACCCTGATGATAATGATCTAAATCTTGATATGTGGTCAAAAACAGATGGAATAAAAATTAAAAAGTTACTAGAAAAAATACAGTCTAAAAAATTATCAAGTTTCTCTGAAAGGTTAATGGATGTAGCATTGTTAACAAATTCTTATGTTCCAAATCAAAATTTTTCATTAAACGAATTTGAAAATTTCACACTCGACCATCTTATTAAAAAAAAAGATTTTAGTTTAGTTGAAGAATTTATTCAAAAAAATTCATCAATAAAAGATAAAGAAAGATTAATAAAACACGTAGCTGATTATTACTTGTCATTAAACAAAATAGAAAATTCATGCTCTGCTATTGATAGTTTAAGTTTAATAACTGATGAATACTTAACATATTTCAAAATTTATTGTTTAATAACTCAGAATAAAAAAGATGAGGCTCAGTTATTGTTCGATCTAAACTCTGAGCTAGATCCTTTGAATGACTTTTTCGTTAAGAAGTTTGAAGTATTAATGGGTTATAAGGATAATAATTTTATACTATCAGATGAAAATGTTCTTTATTTTCATTTATCTCATAAAACAGATAAGAATTTTTTATACTATCCATCTGTAGAGTCTGATGAATTTATTTGGAAATATTTATCTAACTCAAATTTGCTTAAAAATTTAAATGATTTTAATCTCAGTGATATTGATCAGATTAAGTTTTTAGAGAAAGCAACTAGTGAAGGTATATTTGAGGAAAGCGATCTGTTGAATTTGTACAAAAAATTCCAATTTGAGATTGATGACCTTATTAACTATGAGTTCTCATTAAAAAGTTTACCAGATTATGAAGGAAGAGCTCTCATGTATCAGAGGTTTTTGCTAACAGATAACCTTGAAAATAAACTTTCATTATTATCAAAATTGAATAATTCCTTTGAAATCTCAAATTTTAAAAAATCATTTGATGATGAATTATCTAAGTTATTAAAAAAAATGGATAAAAAAGAAATTCCTTCAAAGTTTACTGACTTCTACCAAACTAATCTAATTACTGAAGAAAATAGAAAAAATAAGATTAAGTTTAATAATGAAGTTTTTCATCAATCAAAAGTATTAAATTATTTTTTGAACAAGCAAAGCTTACCTAAAACGCAAAAATTAACTAATAATTTATTGTCAAAAATGAAAAAAGATAAAAATTACTCTTTCAACTTTAAAGATGTTATATTATTGCAATCATTGAGATCAGATGGAATTCAAATAGATCAAATTGATGAACTCTCTCAATATAAATCTGAATTAAATTCTGAATATGACAAAATGATAGAGAATAAGGAGTCGGGCATGATATTATTAAAATTAGTTGAGATTATTGGTGAAAAAGAATTGAGTGAATTAAATAGTGTATCGCTAAATTTTATAGTTGAAGTTATGAATAGAACAAAATTAATTAGCTTGAGAAACGAACTATTGTTGGAAATTCTTCCATTAAAAGTTTAAAATACTTCAATCAATCATGACAATAAAAACTATTATAACTGAACCTAACAAGATTTTAAGACAAGTATCAAAACCAGTACCAGCAGTGAGTAATGAAGAAAGAAAGTTAATGGATGATATGTTGGAAACAATGTATGCAGCTAATGGTATTGGTTTAGCAGCAATTCAAATTGGCATCCCTAAAAGGATTATAGTGATGGATATTTCAAAAGATGGAAAGAAAAATCCAATGTATTTTGTAAATCCTATAATTAGAAACAAAGATAAAGAAAAAACAACATATGAAGAGGGATGTTTATCTGTTCCAGATTATTTTGCAGAAGTTGATAGACCTAAATATTGTGAGGTTGAATATTTAGATTATAATGGAGAAAGTAAAGTTTTAGAAGCAAATGGGCTCCTTGCAACTTGTATACAACATGAAATGGATCATCTTGAAGGAATTTTATTTATAGACTACTTATCAAAATTGAAAAAAACAATGATTGTTAAAAAATTATCAAAAAGAAAAAATCCTCCTGATAGAATTATTGTTTAATGAGCAAAAAAATTGCTTTCATGGGCACCCCCAACATTTCTGGGCAAATACTCAAATCATTGTATCAAAATGGTTTTGATATTGAGGTCGTTTATACTCAACCACCTGTAGCATCGAATAGAGGGCACAGATTAAATAAGTCACCAGTTCATATAATGGCTGAAATATTAAACATTCCTGTTAGAACTCCAATTATATTAAATAATATTGAAGAAAAAAACTTTCTTCACAAACAAAATATAAGTTTAGGTATCGTTGTTGCTTACGGGCAGATTCTTACAAAAGATATCTTAGAAATTCCAAAATATGGATGGATAAATATTCATTATTCACTTTTACCAAAATTACGAGGTGCAGCTCCCATTCAAAGGGCAATTATGGATAATGAAACTTCAACAGGTATTTCTATAATGAAAATTAATGAGGGTTTAGATTCTGGTCCCGTCTGTAATCAGTATTCTATAAATATTTTAGAGAATGAAAATAGTGAGGATTTATCACAAAGACTAAGTAATTTAGCATCTGAAAAAATACTACAAAATATTGATGATATATTTGATAATAAAGCAAATTTTAAAGAACAAGATCATAGTAAATCTACATATGCAAAAAAAATTAAAAAAGAAGAAGGAAAAATAAATTGGGAGCACAGTAATTTAAAAATAATAGGAAAAATTAATGGTCTATATCCTAATCCAGGAGGTTGGTTTGAATTTAAAGGAGAAAGATACAAGATACTAAAAGCAGAAAAATCAATTTTGAGTGGAAAATCAGGATATGTCTTATCAGATAATTTTGAAATTGGTTGTGGTGAAAATTCAATAAAGATAATTGAAATACAAAGACAAGGTAAAACAGTTCAAAAAACTAAGGAATTTCTGCGTGGTAGCCAAATTACTAAAGGCACTGATTTGAATTAAACATGTTCAGATATCAAATTCTTATCGAATATGTCGGATCTTCTTTCATAGGTTGGCAGGTACAAACAAAAGGCAAAACTATACAAGGATTAATTCAAAAAAAAATTTCATATCTTTTAAATGAAAATATTACACTTATTGGTTCAGGAAGAACAGATACCGGTGTTCATGCAATTGAGCAATCTGCACATTTTGATGTCACTGAAAAAATCCAAAATTTAAATAAATTTTTAAAATCAATTAATTATTTTTTAAATAAATACGAAATAGCCATTTTAAAAATAAAAAGAAAAAATATGAAATTTCATGCACGTTTTTCTGCGAAGGAAAGAATTTATAAATATGTTATATTCAACCAATTAAGTAAACCCATCCTTCAAAATAAGCGAGGATGGTTTGTTATTAAAAATCTCGAATTACAGATAATGAAAAAAGCAGCAAAAAAGTTAATTGGAACTCATGATTTTTCAACTTTTAGAGCATCTGGATGTAATGCAAGGAGTCCAATAAGATCAATTAAATCAGTCAAAATTAAAAAGATAAAAAACAAAATTGAATTAGAGTTTAGATCTCAATCATTTTTAAAACAACAAGTTAGATCAATGGTTGGTTGTTTAAAATATATTGGTGAAAAAAAGTGGACATTAAAAAAATTTATAAGTGTTATTAAATCAAAAAATAGAAATTTATGTGCACCGCCAGCACCGCCAGAAGGATTATTTTTGAAAAAAGTCTTATACTAATTTTTCCTATTACCCATTGCAAATTTTTTATTAATTCTCCACCTTGATTCTGCTCTTACAATATAGCCACAACAATTTTTTGACTTACATTTACAAGGAAATTGTTTGTAATCTTTGTCATAACCAAATCCATAGTCACAAGTTAATTCCTCACCTTTTTTAATATTTTTGATAGCCTTAACCCAAATTTTAAGTCCCTTCCCATCGTAGTCACAATTATTTTCACAAGAGTGATTTATTAGACCAGCTGTATTCCATGGGAAATCCCCATCAAGATCATATCTTTTATTTATTGTAAACAAATATATTGGCTTACTGTTATCGTATTTATCAGAATTCTCAGTTTGTTTTTTTGTAATTAATTTTCCAATGTAATCTATTATTTTTTCACCTTCTTTTATATCTCTTGTGGCGTAAAGTCCTTTACCTTTTTTATCAATATCAGACTTTTTAATCTTATATAGTTTCATATATTGGTGTGTATTGATTAAAAAAATATTATCAATTAAATTCTATCAACGCATCAACATGTCTTTGGGTGCTACTTTGTAGTGCTTTAAGATCATAACCACCTTCAAGAATTGAAACAACCTTACCATTACAAAAAGATTTAGAATGTTCTAAAGTCCTTTTGGTAATTTTGTAAAAATCTTCTGTACGTAATCTCATTTGTGCTAACGGGTCGTCAATATGTGCATCAAAACCCGCAGAAAATAGCAAAAATTCAGGTTTAAACTGCTTTATCTTATTTAAAACATTTTCATATGCATTTAAATATACTTCAGATGTTGTTCCAGCTTCTAGTGGAATATTCAATACATTATTAAATTTTCCATTTTCCTTATGTGAACCTGAGCCGGGGTAATAAGGGTATTGGTGAGTAGAAACATATAATACCTTTTCATTATCATAAAAAATATTTTGAGTACCATTACCATGGTGAACATCAAAATCAATTATTGCAATTTTTTTGTATTTATACTTTTCAATTAGATAATTAGCACCAACAGCTACATTATTATAAATACAAAATCCCATAGCTTTATTTTTTTCTGCATGATGGCCCGGAGGTCTTACAGCACAAAAAGCATTTTTGAATTCTTTATTTTGTACTCCATCTATTGCTGTAATAATTGAACCAACTGCATCTTTAGTAGCATCTTTGCTACCAGGGGAAACAATTGTATCACCATCTAAAAATACTAAACCTTTTTTTGGAAAAGACTGTTTAACATGATTAATATAATCTAATGAATGGGTTTTATTTAAAAAAAATTCATCAAATTCATTTGGTTTTTTCCATGTAAGATTTTTGTTATCTACTTTTTTAAAGTTATCAATTATTGCAGTAACTCTATCAATTTTTTCTGGATGTCCATTTCCAGTATTATGGTTTTTATAAGAATCTGAAGTGATTAGACCAGTCTTCACTTAAAATAATTTTCTAAAACTTTTGAATATATTAAACTCAATTTTTTTAAATCAATTAGTGAGACAGCCTCATCAACTTTATGCATAGTTTTTCCTACTAAGCCAAATTCTAAACAAGGAGCAATTTTCCTAATGAACCTTGCATCTGATGTACCTCCAGTTGTTGAAAGTTTAGGTTTTATTTTAGTAACTTTTTTAATAACATCTTGTATCATAAATGTTGTACCGTTAGGCTTTGTAAGAAAAGCTTCACCTGAAACACTGTAATCAATTTTATATTTAGATTTAGTTTTATTACATACTTTTTTTAAAATTTTACTAATTTTTTTTTTAATGGAATTTGAAGTGTGCATATTATTAAATCTTATATTAAACGAAGCACACGCAAGACCTGGAATTATATTATCTGCAGTATTATTTATATTAATTTTTGTAATTTCAAGATTTGTCGGTTGAAAATCCTTTGTGCCTTTGTCAAATCGTAAATCTTTTAGTTCATTAAGTATTCTAACTAGAGCAGTCGAAGGGTTATTTGCTCTGTGAGGATATGCTACATGTCCTTGAATTCCTGTGACTGTTAATCGACCATTCATACTTCCTCTACGACCAATTTTAATCATTTCACCTAATTTATTCGGATTAGTTGGCTCTCCAACCAAGCAAAAATCTATTTTCTCTCTTTTCTTTTTTAAATAGTTCACAACTTTCTTGGTTCCATTAATGGCAACACCTTCCTCATCTCCAGTAATTAAAAGACTTATCGATCCTTTAAATCCTCTATTTTTTTCAACAAAAACACTTACAGCTGATACAAAAGCAGCTATAGAGCTTTTCATGTCATTTGCACCCCTTCCGATTAAATGTCCTTTTTTAATTGATGGTTTAAACGGATTTACTGTCCAATCTCTTAAATTTCCAGCAGGAACAACATCAAGATGTCCTGCATAACAAAAATTAGGACTTTTATCCCCTAATCTTGCATATAGATTTTTAACCGGTGCATTTCCTTTTTCTTTAAACTCCAGAATTTTAGTTTTAAATCCAAGTTTTTTTAATTTTTTTTCCAAAAATTTCATTATTCCCGCATCTATAGGGGTTACAGTTGGAAATCTAATTAGCTCTTTGGCTAATTGAAGTTCATTTATAATTCTCATCGAAACTATTCTCTCAAGAGATCGTTAATAGAAGTTTTAGATCTTGTTTTCTCATCTACTTGCTTAATTATTACAGCACAATATAGAGAGGGTGCAGCTGGGCTATTTTTATCAGGAAGTGAACCTGGAACTACAACTGAATAAGGAGGAATTTTTCCATAAGTAATTTCTCCAGTCTTCCTATTAACAATTTTAGTAGACTGTCCTATATACATTCCCATACTCAGTACGGATCCTTCTCCTACAATTACACCTTCTACAACTTCAGACATTGCACCTAAAAAAACATTATCTTCAATAATAGTTGGTAAAGCTTGTGCAGGTTCTAAAACTCCACCCACACCTGAACCGGCAGAGATATGACAATTTTTTCCAATTTGGCTACAGCTTCCTGCTCTTGCAAATGTATCAATCATTGTTCCTTCGTCTATGTATGCACCAATGTTAACGTAGCATGGCATTAAAACTGCATTCTTACCAACAAAACTTCCTTTTCTTACTGGTGAGTTAGGCACCATTCTAAAACCCGCTTTCTCATGATCTTCTTTTGTCCATCCTGCAGTCTTACCTTTTAGTAAATGAGCTTTATCATACCAACTACTATATGGACCATTTAAATTCTCCATTGGATATAATCTAAAACTTAACATGATTGCTTTTTTCAAATGTTGATGAGTTATCCATTCACCATTTATTTTTTCAGCAACTCGCGACTTTCCACTATCTAAATCATCAATAACTTGATTTATAGTATCTTTTAAGGACTGATCTGAAGCAGGATTTATTTGATCCCTTTTTTCCCAAGCTTCATTTATTACATTTTCTATACTCATAATTTAAGAGTTTTTTAATAACCTTATTTCTTTTAAAAATAAAGAGAGATTTTCTATTTTATAGTCAATATAGTCTTTATCAGATTCTTTTTTACCCCAATATTCATTATTGATTAGCCAAACAGTAGTAGCTCCTCTTTCTTTTCCAATTGACAAGTTTTTTGCAATATCTTCGATATAAATTGTTTCTTTTGGGTCAATATCAAATTTTTTTACCATAAGATCGAATGCTTTAGCTGCAGGTTTTGGGCTATATTCTGCATCAACAATATCAAATACATTCTCAAAGAGATCATCAATCCCCAAATGTGTAGTTATATTACTAACATGCTCACTAGAACCATTGGTAAAAACGAATTTTCTTAAATCCAATTTTTCAATTTCACCTCTCAAAACAACATCCTTTTTCATAAAAGATAGGTCAATGTCATGAACAAAATTTAAAAATTCTTTAGGAGGAATATCGTGATGTATCATTAATCCATTTAGACTTGTGTTATATTTATGAAAGTATTCAGTTTGTAATTTTTTAGCTTCGACTAAATTAATTTTTAATTTTTCAGAAATGTATTGTGTCATTCTTTTACTTACTTGACCAAATACAGTCTCTAAATCCTGATAAAGAACACCATCACAATCAAATAAAATATTTTTTATATTTTTCATTTTCTTATTAATGTGCCGGCACCTTTATCTGAGAATAATTCAAAAAGAATTGAATGTTTTTTTCTTCCATCAATAATTCCGACACCAGTAACTCCATTCATTATTGCATCTAAGCAGGTATTAATTTTAGGTATCATGCCCTCTGTTATAATTTCATTATTTATCATCTCTAAAATTTCAGATGATGTAATTTCCTCAATGAGTTTTTTTTCTTTATCAAGCACACCTTCAACATTGGTCATTAATAATAATCTTCTACATTTCAAAGATTTAGCTATAGCACCAGCAGCTGTATCTCCGTTAATATTAAATGTTTGATTATCTCTACCTAAACCTAAAGGTGATATTATTGGAACTGAACTTACTTTTATTATATCTTTTATTATATTTATATTGATTTTACTTGGCTTTCCAACAAAACCAAGTTCCTCTGCTTCTGGAATAACTTCAATAACATTATTTTTTTTTGTGTTTATCGAGACTGCATTTGATCCTTTTTCAATTAAAGAATTAACAATATCCTCGTTAAAATCAATAAGGACATCCTCAACTATATTTATAATTTTTTCATCCGTAACCCTTAAACCTCTAATAAATTTTGATTGAATATTTGATTTTTCTAATTCTCTTTTAATTCTAGGGCCACCTCCGTGGACTATTATTATTGATAATCCTAACTTATTTAGAATACTTATATCTGAAATAAAATTGTTAAAAATATTTCTATCAATAAAAACGTTTCCTCCATATTTAATAACTATTAATTCATTTTTGTATTTATATATATATTTTTTAACTTCTTTGATGGAAGGACCATCTTTTGGTACTATTTTTTCTATTTCCATTTCTATTAAACAGTTTTGACAGTCGTTCTTTTGATTATTATGTACTGTTGTGCCATTGTTAATATGTTATTTATAGTCCAGTAAATAACTAGTCCTGCTGGGAAAGGAGCAAGAATTACAGTCAAAAATAATGGAAAGAACATAAATATTTTTGCTTGAACAGGATCGGGAGGCGTTGGATTTAGTTTTTGCTGCATCCACATTGAAACACCCATTAAGCACGGCCATACACCTATGAGTAAGAAAGAAGGAGGATCCCATGGAATTAGTCCAAATAAATTAAATATGGATGTAGGATCTCTTTCACTTAAATCTTTTATCCAACCAAAAAATGGCTGATGTCTCATCTCAATTGTTACAAATAAAACCTTATAAATTGCAAAGAAAAAAGGTATCTGTATAAAAATTGGAAGACACCCACTAATTGGATTAACTTTTTCTCTTTTGTATAATGCCATCATCTCTTGTTGAAGTTTCATTTTATCCTCTTTATGCAACTCTTTTAGTCTCGTCATTTCTGGCTGAAGAACTTTCATTTTAGCCATGGACCTAAATGAGTAATTTGCAAGTGGAAAAAATGCTAATCTTATACAAGCAGTTATCATTATAATTGCTATTCCAAAATTGCCAGCTAGATTAAAGAAATATTGAATTGCAAAGAATAAAGGTTTTACAATGAAGTAAAACCATCCCCAATCAATTGCTAAATCAAATTTATTAATATTTTCACTCTCAGCATATCCATCAATAACGTTTACTTCTTTTGCAGCAATTATTACTCTAATTGAGTTGCTTTTTGTCTCGTTTGCACCAACTTCTGTTGCATTCGTTTCAATAAAATTAGCTCTAAATTTATTTTTGTAATCAAAATCAGATCTAAAACTTTTATCTTTTTCAGGGATAAGACTAGTAAGCCAATACTTATCAGTTATACCAAGCCATCCAGATTGTGCATTCTTGGAATATTTTTTTTCTTCAATATCATCATAATCTTCTTCAACTAATTGATCATCAAAAACTCCAATTAAGCCTTCATGCAAAATATAAAAATTAGTTACATCGGGGGCTACATTTCTTATGATTTGTCCATATGGATAAAAGTTATAAGTTTTATCCGAACTATTAATTATCGTTTGTTTGATATTAAAAAGATATTGTTTATCTAAACTTATTTCTTTTATGAATTTAATATTTTGACTGTTAGTCCAACTTAATATCACTGGGGAATTAGGTGTTAGTTTGCTACTTCCTTCTATGCTCCAAAGAGATTTTGAGTTTGGTAAATTAATATTTTTACTAGTTGTTGCCCATCCAGTTTCTACATAATATCCATTATCAGACTGTTTAGGATTTAGCAGAATTACATTATCATCTCCATTTAAAGTATTTGTATAATTTTTAAAAGTTAAGTCGTCTATTGATGATCCAATTAATGAAATTGAGCCTTTAATTTTGTCATTTTCAAAAAGAATTCTATCATTTTCTTTTAAAGCATCAGTTCTTGATATTTTAATTGTTTCCTCATCCTGAACTAATGACGGTGCATCCGTTGAAGAATTTTCACTAACAATATTTTTATCATTTTGAATATCTTTTTGTTCTACTACTACCGGAGCAAAGAATAAACTATAAAGAATTATTACTGCTGCACTTAAAGATATTGCGGCAATTACATTTTTTGTATCCATAAATTACTTTTTCTTTTTAACTGGATCAAATCCCTCTCCACCACCCAAAATTTTTACCGGATGGCAACTAAGTATTCTTTTAAATCCATTAATACTTCCTTTTAAAATTCCATTCTCTTTTATGTTTTCAATAAAATAATCAGAACATGTTGGAAGATATCTACAATTATTACCTAGATATGGAGATATAAGTATTTGATAAAACCTTATAATCTTGATTATTAAAAATTTAACAAAATTAGTCATTTAATTTTTTTAAAGTCTTCTAGTGTTGCGTTTTTTATTGCTTCATAGGAATCTTTGCTAACAGAAATTCTTGCGATCAATAAATAACAGTAATTAAGATTAATGTTAATTGATTTCACAGCTTCGTTCATAATATTTCTTAGTCTTCTTTTAATTTTGTTTCTTGTTACTGCATTTCCAATTTTCTTTTTGGCTACAAAACTAATATTTAATCTATTATTATTTTTATCAGAAAGTTTTTTAAAGAAAATTGTTAAGTATTTATTAGAAATTTTTTTTCCACTCAGAATAGACTTAAAATCCTCATTTTTAGAAAGGCTAACAATCTTGTTTTTCATTAAGCGTTTGTTAATTTTTTTCTTCCTTTGGCCCTTCTTCTTTTTAATACTTTTCTTCCACCCTTTGTCTTTTTTTTTGCTCTAAAGCCAACAGCCTTTTTTC
Organism: uncultured Pelagibacteraceae bacterium; assembly: GCA_902604795.1. Lineage (GTDB taxonomy): Bacteria > Pseudomonadota > Alphaproteobacteria > Pelagibacterales > Pelagibacteraceae > Pelagibacter. The sequence goes on from CACKZV010000005.1 coordinate 18,932, forward strand.
TTTTTCTATTACTTGGTTGATATGTACGTTTCATTGTTGTTAAATAAATGTTAAATTTCGGTAGTTATACAAATATATATATATAAGTACAGTGATTTTTAATAAGTTAAAAATCAATGAATAGAGAAAAAAAAATTAAACTATTTTTAGGCTCTGCCTACATTTTGATAGTATTTGTTTTTTTATTGATTTTTTTTAACAACTTTTCCTTTCAGGATTTCTCAAGTTATGAATTAATTAGAGAAAATAGAGAAGCTTTAGAGAATATTAAAAATAGTAATATTTTTTTATCAAGTATTATTTTTCTAATAGGTACCATAGTCTGGGTTCTTTTATTAGGCTTTGGATCTCCAGTATTTCTAGTTGGTGGTTTTATTTTTGGAAAGTGGTTAGGAACTTTTTTAATAGTTTTTGGGTTATCTATTGGCGCAACACTTCTTTATATGTTTGCAAATTATTTTTTTAAAGATTTGGTTCAGGAAAAATTTTCATCTCGTTTTAGTAATTTTACTGAAAAGTTTAAAAAGAATGAGTTTGTTTTTTTTCTAATCTATAGATTTATTGGTGGCATTCCTTTTTTTATCTCAAATATTTTACCTACAATATTTAATGTTAAGGTTAGAAATTTCTTTCTGGGATCAATAATTGGCATGACTCCACAATTATTTGTTGGAGCATCTCTTGGTGCTGGTTTGAGTAAGATATTGGAGGAAAATTCTGAGGTACCAAGTGTTTTAGAATTAATTTTTTCTCCTGATATTTATTTACCAATTCTGGGAATTATAATTTTAGTTATAATTGGGTTTTTGCTAAAAAAAAAATTTTATACAAAATAATAGTGGTGCCCCCATCCAGAATTGAACTGGAAACTCATCCTTACCATGGATGTGTTATACCATTTAACTATAGGGGCTATATTTACTTAAATTAGTGTATAAAATTAATTTTTTCAAATTATTGCCTTATTTTTTTTTAAAAATGAGTTATATCTATTTAAGGAAAATGTTATGGGAATTCACTACACCTATGGAGCTAATAAAAATGCAAAGCTCATGGAAAAAAAAGCTAAACGAGAGAAAAAGCTTGCAGAAAAAAGAGCAAAAAAACAGGTGAAAACTGGCCCAGTAAAAATTGAAGAAGACAAAACGATTCCTCTCGACCAGGTTATAACACTTGATCACCTTACAAATCCTGACAAAAAATAAATAATGAGTTCAAAAAAGAATAATTTTAGTAAACTTGAACTTGCCTTAAGAAAAAATTTAAAAAAAAGAAAAGAATTCCAAAAAAAAACAAAGAAAAAAAATAAATAATGTCGGTCCAATCTGATAAGTGGATTATACAAATGGCCAGAGATAATGATATGATCTCTCCTTTTGTAGACAAACAAGTTAGAGGAGACAAAATATCATTTGGTGTTTCATCATATGGTTATGATGCGAGAGTTTCTGATGAATTTAAAATTTTTACCAACGTAAATTCTGAAATTGTAGATCCAAAAAATTTTAAATCTTCAAATTTTATTACAAAAAACTCATCTGAATGTATAATACCACCCAATTCATTCGTATTAGCGAGAACAGTAGAATATTTTAAGATTCCTAAAAATGTTTTGGTTATATGTTTAGGAAAATCTACATATGCAAGATGTGGAATAATTGTCAACGTCACACCCCTCGAACCAGGTTGGGAGGGACATGTAACATTAGAATTTTCTAATACAACACCGTTGCCAGCAAAAATTTACGCCAATGAAGGAGTTGCTCAATTTGTTTTTATTAAGGGCAATGAGGATCCAGCTGTTTCATATGCAGATAGAAATGGTAAATATCAAGGTCAAAAGGGAGTTACACTTCCAAAAATATAATAATGGACAAATTTATTGTTAAAGGTCCTTGCAAAATAAAGGGCGAAATTTCAATTTCAGGTTCAAAAAACGCTGCCTTACCAATTTTGGCATCGACAATCTTATTCGAAAAAGAGGTAATAATAAAAAATTTACCTCGTGTTAAAGACATAAATACAATGATAAATCTTTTAAAATCTCTTGGCTCTGAAATAAAATTTAATAAAAATAGAAAAATTGTTAAAATAACGAAGAAAAAAAAGCAAAATTTTTTTGCATCATATTCGCTTGTTAGAACGATGAGAGCTGGAATATTAGTTTTAGGAGCGCTTGTTGCCAAACATCAAAAGTCTATTACTTCTTTGCCTGGTGGCTGCCTAATAGGGGCAAGACCTGTAAATTATCATTTGAATGCGCTTAAAAAACTTGGAATGAAATATGATATTAAGAAAGGCTATATCCACGCACATACGAAAGAAAAACTCAAAGGTGCAAAAATCAGATTTTCAAAAATTAGTGTTGGAGCAACTGAAAATACAATTATAGCTGCATGTTTAGCAAATGGAATTACCATTCTTAGAAACTGTGCAATTGAACCAGAAATAATTGATTTAATAAATTTTTTAAAATCAGGTGGTGCAAAAATAAAATTTATAGGCAAACGTACTGTGAAGATAGAAGGTATTAAATCTTTAGAAAGTACGAGTTATTCAGTGATGTCAGATAGAATAGAAACAGGAACTTTTTGTGTAGCAGCATGTTTAACTGGAGGTAATTTAAAAATAAATAATTTTGATCCAAAAATTATAAAAACAGAATTATCATTACTAAAAAAAGTTGGAGCAAAAATTAAAGTAGCCAAAAAACAAATTCATATATCTGGTCCAAAAAAAATCAAAAATTTAAACAATTTAGTTACTAAAGAATATCCTAACTTTCCAACAGATTTACAAGCTCAGTTTATGGTTCTACTTTGTAAGGCTAAAGGTAAAAGTTCAATAACTGAGAGTATTTTCGAAAATAGATTTATGCATGTAGCTGAATTAAGAAGATTAGGTGCTGAGATTTTAATTAAAAAAAATAAGGCATTTATTTCAGGTGATACTAACTTTCAAGCCGCAGAATTAATGTCTAGTGACTTAAGAGCCTCGGTTGCATTAGTTTTAGCTGCAATAGTTGCTACAGGATCGTCCACAATTAATAGAATTTATCACCTTGATAGAGGATATGAAAATATAGAGAATAAACTAAGAAAAGTTGGGGTAAACATTCGACGTGTTAATTGATGGAAAACCAGTATTTAAAAAAGATAATTGCACAAACTCCTGAAGATCTTCATATCATTTCAGCTTGCTGCTCTGAGGGTAAAGTTAATATTGACGATGTTAAATATTTAGCTTCTAACAAGATTTTTCTTATTTCAATAGCAAGATTTAGTAAAGAAGAGGAAAATAAAAATAAATTAATAAACAGTATTATCAAATTTGAATTTATTAATTCGTCAAAATCTAAGAATATAGACCAAAATGACACTAATCTAACATTAGAATTATTAACAATTGATATTTTTAAGAAAGGGGAGAATTTTGAAATAACTATGTTATTTTCGAAAAATAGAATTATAACTCTTGCCGCTGAAGTAATTGAAGTGACACTAGAGGATCAAAAAATAGTAAATGATAAAAATAATTAATTGTAATAAAAAAAATTACTTAAATAATTTAACACAATTTTTAGATCTTAGAAGATCTGGAAAAATAAATGAAAATAAAAAAATATCTAAAATTTTAAAAGATATTAAGAACAATAAAAATAAAAGTCTTTTAAAATATGAGAAAAAATTTAGTAAAAATAGTCAAATTAAGCCAAGTATTAAGCAAATTAATAAAGCAATTAAATCTTTAGACCCTAAGATTAAAAGAGCAATAGATTTTGCTTACAAACGGATACTTAAATTTCATTCTTTACAAAAAACTACAGATATCTTTTATAAAGATAATCTAAACAATAAAATTGAGTATAAACATTTACCAATTCAATCGGTAGGTATTTATGTCCCAGCAAACCTACCATCAACACTATTGATGAATGCTATACCAGCAAAAATTGCAGGCGTTAAAAGAATTGTACTAGCAAATCCAAAAAATAATGGAAAATTAAATCCTGCAGTTTTATATGCAGCAAAAAAATTGGGAATTAATGAAATTTATTCAATGGGAGGCGCACAAGCTATAGGTAGTTTGGCTTATATTCAAAAAGTAAATAAAATTGTTGGACCGGGCAATATCTTTGTTGCTGGAGCTAAAAGACAGGTTTTTGGAGATGTAGGTATTGAAGGAATGATTGCCGGCCCATCTGAAATAACAATATTAGCAGATAGCAAAACTAATTTAGATGAAGTTACTACATCTATGATTGGGCAAGCCGAACATGACTCAAATTCTCAATGTATATTGATTACTAAAAATTCTAATTTGATTAACAAATTTAAGAAAGATTTAGAATTAAAATTAAAAGATTTACCAAGAAAAAATATTGCATCTAAAAGCATTAAAAATAATGGACTAATTTTAAAAGTATATAATGATAGACAAATTATTGATGCAATTAATGAGATAGCTCCTGAACACTTAGAAATAAATGTTAGCAATTATAAAAAGTATAAGAATAAAATTTTTAATGCGGGAAGTATTTGTATAGGAAAATATTCTCCTATGGCATTAAGCGACTATGCTGTTGGGACAAATCATGTATTACCAACTAATTCGTCAGCTAAATTTTCGTCAGGCTTAAGTTTAAGTGAATTTTATAAAAAAATTAGCCTTATAACTCTTTCAAAAAAAGGTGTTGAGAAAATAGGAGAATACGCTACACATCTCGCTGAGTATGAAGAATTAAAAGGTCATGCTTTGAGTATAAAATCTAGAATAAATAAGGAGTAACAAAATTTGTCAAAACAAGATTTATTGGAATTTAAGGGTAAAGTCATCGATTTATTACCTAACGCCATGTTCCGAGTAAAGCTTGAAAATAATCATATTGTTACAGCTCACACAGCTGGAAAGCTGAGGAAGAATAGGATTAGAGTTCTTCAGGGTGATAATGTAACAGTTGAAGTAACACCTTATGATTTGACAAAAGGAAGAATTATTTTTAGATTTTAAATAATGGCTTCGTAGCTCAGTTGGTAGAGCAGAGCCCTGAAAAGGCTTGTGTCGCTGGTTCGAGTCCCGCCGAAGCCACCACAAACTGTTAAAAGTGCGCTTGATTAAAGCTTGCATTCAAATTTAAAATCTAATAACTATCCCGCTAGCTGAAGTTTAGCTAAGTTTAATACAATAAAGAAAGAGTAAACAAAAAGTATGAGTACATTAAAAGGAAAAGTAAAGTGGTTCAACGGTAAGAAGGGCTACGGTTTTATAGAAAGAGAAGACGGAGAAAAAGATTGTTTCGTTCATGCAAGCGCAGTTCGTGAAGCAGGACTTCGTTTTTTGAATGAGAACGACGCTGTAGAATTTGAAATTCAGGACGGAGATAAAGGTCCAAGCGCAGTGAATTTAAAGAAAACTTCTTAAAATTTATTTCATTTAAAATTTTGTATAGGAATAAAAGTAGGAAACCCTATGAATATTCCTATACAATACATACTTGCATTTTAATTTTAAAATGCTATTTAACTCTCATGTTTAAAAATAGTTACATCTTTGTATCTTACAAAAGACATCATTTTCATGCTGGCTTGCAGCTAGCTATCTAACTATTTATAAATTTAAATTTAACTCTAATTAGTATAAAACAACAATAAGCCCTGGTGGTGAAATGGTTATCACGTCAGTTTGTGGAACTGAAATTTTTGGTTCGATCCCAAGCCAGGGTACCAAAAAATGAAGAAAGAAAATAAATTAATACCCGGGTTACCCTCAGGGTTTGAAGATCGTTGGGACAAGAAACTTCTTCTCAAAAAAAAGCTGTTATCAGCAATTGAGAATGTTTTTATTAAGTTTGGTGCTGAGCCCCTAGAAACCCCATCGTTTGAGATCAGTGAAAATATTGGATCATTTTTGGCAGAGGATGAAACCAACCCTATGTCTGATGTATTTTCATTTAAAGATGGAGATAAAAACATTACTCTTCGATACGATCTATCAAGTCCCCTAGCAAGATTTGTTGCTCAAAATAATCAAGAGTTACCCTCAGTTTATAAGAGATACGCTATTCAAAATGTTTTCCGTAATGAAAAGGCTGGAAATGGAAGATATAGAGAATTTTTGCAAGCAGATTTTGATATTGTTGGAAATGTTAATTCCTCACAGGCCAATGCAGAGCTTTGTAACTTAATTTCATCAGCATTAGTAGAATGTGGACTAAAGAAAGATCAATTTACAATCAATGTAAGTAATAGAAAAATAGTTCAAGGATTATTAGATAATTTGAAAATATCTGAAGAAAAGCAGCTAAAAGTTATTAGAGCAATTGACAAACTTGATAAGCCTGGTTTTGGATTAAAAGGTGTAGAAGATCTCTTAAGAAAAGAAAGAAAAGACACTAGTGGAGCCATAACAAAAGGTGCAGATTTAAATGATGAGCAGGTTGATCAAATATTAAAATATTTAAAAACAAAGGATTTAAAAGAATTAAAACAAAGCTTAAAAAATCCATTGTCACAAGAAGGAATAAAAGAGTTGGAGGAATTTTTTGTGGTTCTTGGGTATGGATCAAGTCTAGATCAAGTAAAAACCAATTTCACAATTGTGAGAGGTTTAGCTTATTATTCTGATTTTATTGTAGAAACAAATTTAAATTTTAAAGTTACAAATAACAAAGGTAAAGAAGTAGATATAGGTAGTATTTGCTCAGGAGGAGCTTACGCAAAACTTATATCAAGATTTAAAGGTGTAGATATTCCAGGGACAGGAATAAGTTTTGGCGTAGACAGACTTTTATTTGCATTAATGCAATTAGATCAAATTGAATTAGATGAGCAAAAACCAGTTTTGGTATGTGTAATGGACCAAAAATATTTAAAAAATTACTACGAAATTTTAGATCTCTTAAGACAAAACAATATTAACGCTGAAATATTTTTAGATTCTAAAAAAAATCTCGGTAAACAGCTTACTTTTGCAAACAAACGCCAATTGCCAGTTGCCATTATCTGTGGAGAAAATGAGTTTAAAGATAATACAGTGACAATCAAAAATTTAAAAGGTGTTAAGGGAGAGAATAATAAAACTTTTTCAAAGAAAGATTTAATTAATGAAGTCAAAAAACTTGTCTGAAAATATTCTTAAATCTTTAAAATCGAGTGGATTTGATTACATCGATTTAGATACAGTCATACCTACTAATTTAATTCTTGAGAGATCTGGCGAGTCATTTAGAAGTTTAATTTTTTCATTTGCTGATCAGAATGGAAAAGAAATTTGTTTAAGACCAGATTTAACTGTTGCGTCCTGTATTAAATATCTTAATCAAAAAAATAAGAAATCTTCAAAAGTTTTTTACAGCGGACAAGCATTCAGAAAAGTTCAAAAAAAAACTGATAAGATTATAAGAGACCAAATAGGTTTTGAGATTTTAGGATCAAAAGATGAGAAAAGAGATGATAAAAAAATCATAGATACGAGTATTAAAGTTATAAATAAATTTAGATACAAAACTGGAACTATTACAATTGGGAATGTTGAAATTTTTCACTTATTAATAAATAAATTAGATATTCCAAAAAGATGGAGGCTTAGATTACAAAGACATTTTTGGAGAGAAAATTATTTTAATGAATTGTTGAAGCGTTTAGAGACTAACTCAGATGTAGATGAAACAGTAGTTGAATTGGATAAAAAAAGATATTTAAAAATGTTTAAACAAAATCAAGATAGAAATATTGCAGGTAGAACTTTAAACGAAATTTTATTAAGATTTGATAATAAAATTAAAGATCCTAGAAGGCAAATAAAAGGACAAAATGTCGTAAAAATTATTAGAGATTATTTAAAAATTAGTTGTCCTATGAGCAAAGCAGCAGCTACTCTAAATACTTTTTTTAAACAAAATAAAATCAATCTTAGTGTTGGAAAGAATTATTTTCCAATAACAAAAAATAAAGTTTCAAAGTTAAATGTAAATTTTTCATCTTCATTCGGCAGACATTTGGAATATTACACAGGTATGGTTTTTAAAATTCAAACAAAAGTAAAATCAAGAAAAATTGAAGTAAATGGAGGCCGTTATGACAATCTTATTAGTGATTTAGGATCTAAAATAAAGGTGCCAGCTGTAGGAGGTGCAATAAATTTAAATGATTAAAATTGGTATTCCCAGCAAAGGTAGACTTAGAAAAGATACTTTAAGTATTTTTAAAAATAAAAATCTTAAAATCTTATCAGAAAGAGGAGAAAGAGACCTTTTTGGATATATAAAAGGAAATAAAAAAATTAAAATAGTATATCTGCATGCAAGAGAAATTATAGAAAGATTAGGGGATGAATCTTTGGATATAGGTTTTTCAGGCTATGATTTATTAAAAGAGTCTGAATTAAATGTTCAAAAAAAAATAATTATTAATAAAAAACTAGATTATGGAAATGCAACTTTAGTTGTAGCTGTTCCTGACGAATGGATAGATGTCCAAACACTTGCTGATTTAGAAGAAATATCTTTTGATTTTAAAGATAATAAGAAAAGTAGATTAAGAGTTGCAACAAAATATCCAAATTTGACCAAAGAATTTTTATTTTCAAAAGGAGTAACTCAATTTAAATTAGTGCCTTCTCTTGGAGCAACTGAGGTATATCCGTTTACTGGTTCATCTGAGATTTTAACCGATATAACCAGTACAGGAGAGACTTTAAAAGCTAACAATTTAAGAATTTTAAAGGATGGAAATATTCTTAAAAGTACAGCAATCTTGATGTCGAATAAAAAATCAAGTAACCAAATTGGTTTAAAGAAAATTTTAAATTTACTTAGTTCTTAGCTTTTCTAATTGAATTTTAAAATTTCACGTATATCCTACGAATCATGAATACTATAATTCTTGTTTTACTTTCACTCTCACTTATTAGTTCAGTATTAATTATATATTTGAATTTTAAATCAAAGAATGAATCTCATAATGAGAAGGAAAATCAGGAGATTCAAATGCTAAATCAAGAAATTATAAATTTAAAAGAGTCTTTAAATACAACAATAAATAGCACTATGAACTCAATGGCTACTTCTTTTAATAATCTTTCATCAGGTGTAACAAAAGATATGACGAATGCTTTAACTCAAGTAGATCAAAAAGTAGCTTCCTTTAATGCCCAAGTTGAAAATTTGAATGAAAGTCAGAAGGGCATTAATCAAATATTGGCAGGTGTTAAAAAGTATGGAACCTTAGCTGAGTTTAGTTTGGGCTCCCTGATCAAGGACTTGTTGCCAGCATCTCAATATTCATCAAATGTAAAAATGAAAGAAGATACGGGTGAAAATGTTGAATTTGCAATTAAACTTCAAGATGGGATTTTGGTTCCAGTTGATAGCCACTTTCCAGTTGAAAGATTTAAGGCCATCCAAGATGCTCATCAGGAAGATGACAAAAAAGCTATGGCTGATGCAAGAACTAAACTTGCTAGAGCATTTAAAGAAAAGGCTAAAAGCGTGAACGAAAAATATATCGTCCCACCAAAAACGACAGATTTTGCGATTGTTTATGCGCCAACTGAAAGTTTATTTTTAGAATTAGCTAATTATCAAGATCCATCTACAAAAGAATTATTAACTCAAGAATTAATGAAGAAATATAAAGTAACTATCATGGGCCCCAATAATTTATCTGGTTATTTACAATCACTCCATATGGGATTTCAGAGCTTACGAATTAAAAAGCATGCATCTGAAATATATGATCATTTAAAAAAAATAAGCACCAGATTTAATATGCATTTTAACAACGTTTTAGTTTTAAGAAAAAAATTAGAAGAAGCAATGTCGGTAGTTGATAGTTTTGGTAAAGATGCTAGAGCAATAAACAGAAGTATCGACTCAATAAAAAATCCTAATGATGACGATGATCCCGATCCAAGTTCTCCATCTCCAATTTCTGGTTATGGTCAGGATGAAAAACGAAAAGTTTCTTAAAGCCTAAATGAATGAAATGGAGTAATAAATTTATTTATACAAAATCTACAAGGTCAATTGAGGATGGATATAGAAAATACTCCTTAGGTGAGGAAAAACTACCAAGTGTTACTACAATCTTAAGTGCTACTAAATCCGAAGAGGAAAAGGCGGCCATCAAAAATTGGCAAGAAAGGGTAGGTTATAAGGAAGCAAATAGAATTAAAACTGAAGCATCTTCAAGAGGAACGTCAATGCACTCTTATATTGAAGATTACTTAAGAGGCAGGATTAATGAAAGCTTTTTTGAAAGTAATGAACAATACAAAAATATGGCCAAAGAAATAATTGAAAAAGGTGTAAATAATAAATTAGATGAAATTTATGGAATGGAAGAAACTATTTATTATCCAGAGCAATATGCAGGAACTGCAGATTTAATTGGAATTTATCAGGGAAAAGATGTCATAATAGATTTTAAGCAGAGCAATAAACCTAAAAAAACAGATTATATTCAAGATTATTTCTTACAACTTGGAGCATATACTTTGGCTCATGATGTAGTACATGGGACAAAAATGAAAGCAGGCATAATTTTACTTTGTACAAAAGATATTCTATTTCAAGAATTTAAAATTGAAGGTGCAGAATTAGAGATGTACCAAAATTTATTTATGGGAAGAGTTAAAAAATTTTACGAGATGAATAATATAACTTGACTTTAATCGACCAATACATAGAACAGAGGAAACTAACTAGAAGCTACTTGTTTAGATGCAAAGGTTTAGTATTAAAAAACTTTCCAAAAACCCATCAAAACGTAGCTAATTTGAGGTTAACAATATGAATTTAGCAATTTGGGACATAGAATCATCGAGTGCTAGCACTGACTTTGGTAGCATTATAGAGATTGGAGGAATACTATTTGACGAGAATTTTAAAGAAAAAGATAGATTTAATCTTAGATGTAGACTTCACGAAACTGAGATTTTTCAAGCTGCAGCATTAATTGTTAATAAGACATCAATTAAACAACTTACTCAAACAAATCTAAGCCATTACCAAATGTTAGGTCAGGTCGAAAAAATTTTTAAGAAATGGAGCCCTGCTATTTTTTTGGGATGGAGTAGCTTAAATTTTGATGAAGAAATGATAAGAAAAGAGTTCTTTAAAAGTATTAGGTATCCTTATTTGACAAATTCCGCTCCCAATACAAGACATGATGGAATAAATATTGCAAGAGCTGCATATGCAGTAGATCCAACAGTTTTAGAAACCGAAATTAATGAAAAAAATAACCCAGTTTTTAAATTAGCATCGTTAGCTCAAATGCAGGGTATAGATGCAAGTGATGCTCACTCTGCACTAGCTGATGCAGAACTTACTGCAAAAGTTTTGAAAATTGTAAAAGAAAAGCAAGAACATACTTGGGAATCTTTCTTAAGTACTGCAAATAAATCTAATACTGAAACAATTATAAAAAAAGGAGAAATTGTAACTTTAAATGAGTATTATTATGGAAAGTCCAGACTTCATTTAGTCGTACCGTTACATGCTAAACATTGTATGCATCCTATTTATCAAGGATGGTACTATACAATAGATCTTAGAACAGAAATTCAACCATTGATAAATAAATCTATAAATGAATTAAAAACTGAGATGAAAAAAACCCCAAAGTTTTTGAGAACTGTTAGATCAAACAAAGCACCAATAATTATTGATGCAAAATATGGCTTGAATGTTGAACCATATAATAAATTAGATAAAAACGTTATTAAAAAAAGAGCTGAATATGTTCAAAATAATGAACAGTTTTCACAAAATATTTTAACCGCTCTTCGTGAGGTCGCAGAAGAAAAAGAGCAATCAAAATCGCAAGAAGAAATATATGCAGAAGAGAGTATTTATACAAAATTTACATCGAATAAGGATACTGCTCTGTTCCCAAGTTGGCATGAGGCACCATGGAAAGAGAAATTAAATTTATTAGATAAGTTTGAAGATGAAAGATTAGTCAGTTTTGGTAAAAAAATTATATTTCAAGAAGCTCCAGAGATACTTCCAAATTCTATGTACAAGTCTATTAGAAGAGATATAGCTAAAAGAATACTAAGCGAAAGAAAAGAGAAATGGTGGACAATACCTACTTTATACAATGAAATTGATACTTTAAGAGAAAAATACACTAATGAAAATGATAACGAAAAATTAGCACTGTTAGATGAATTTAATACTTATGCAATGTCTATTCAAAAAAAGTACGAGAATGTTTAATGTATAAAATTCAATTTAACCATTTTTAACTATTGAATAAATAAAATTAATTTATATAAAACTTATATGGCGACAGTAAAATCTACCGATGAGAGTTTTGATCAATTAGTTAAAGATAATAAGATATTAATTTGTGATTTTTGGGCAGAATGGTGCGGTCCATGCCACATGGTGGCTCCCAGCTTGGAAGAAATATCAAATGAGATGTCCGACCAATTATCTGTAGCAAAACATAACATTGATGAAGAGCCAAATACGCCAACTAAATATGGTGTTCGAGGAATCCCCACGATGATTTTGATGAAAGATGGAAATCATGTTTCAACTAAGGTTGGAGCGGTTCCAAAAAGTGAAATTGTTTCTTGGATAAAAGAAAATATCTAATTTAATCTTAAAATTTCTCCAGCAAGATATAGCGAACCTAAGCATAGTATAATAGTATTTTCATTTTTTGATAAGGATTTTATACTTTCTTCAATACCATCAGAAAGTTTCAAATTTAATTTTAAATTATTTAGCTTTTTTCTAAAATCTTCCTTTGAAATTGCACCATCTTGATTAGGAATATCAATTAAAGTAATTGAATTTACAATATTTTCAAAAGCTTTTATAAATTCTGTATGTTCTTTATCTTTCATCATACCCACGATTAGATTTACTTCTTCATTTTGATTTTTAATCCAATTAGCGATAGAAAAACTTGCACTAATGTTGTGACCACCATCAACTATAAGTTTATTATTTCCAACAATCTCTTTTAATTTTCCCGATTTTATCTCCTCAAGTCTTGCTTTTAATGAAATATTTTTGATACCCTTTGCAATATGTTCATCTTTAATATTAAAAATCTTTCTTGATGCAGCAATTGAGGTACTAACATTATAAAGCTGATGATCTCCAAGAATACTTGGTTCAGGTAATACTAATTCTCCCAACTGATCTTGATATTGAATAAATCCATTCTCGGACTTTGCAATATTAAAATCTTTCCCAAAAAAATATTTATTTGATGTATTTTTTTCCAATGAACTTTCTATTTTATCTCTTATTTCATTATTTACTTGTTTATTAATAAATATATTTGAGTTTAAAAGCTTAACTGTCTTTTCATATATTACCCCTTCAATTGATTTATTTTCAAGCCATTGAAAGTGGTCATTATGAATTACACCAATTAGAGTCATTAAATTTTCCTTAAATACATTTGTACTATCAAATTGATGAAATAATCCTGCTTCTATAATATTAATATTATCTTTAAAATTTTCAGCATATTTTAAAAAAGCACAAGTTAATATTTCAAATAATGTTGCATTGTCATCTCCTAAAGTCTTTTCAACATCAGTCAGCAATTCTATTAAATCTTCTTCATTGATTTCTTTATCATCAACGACGTATCTTTCTGTGTAAGAGAGAAGGTGGGGCGAAGTGTAAAGATTAGTCTTGTATCCAGCTTCGTTAAGTATTGACTTAAAGCTAGAGCACATACTTGCTTTAGCATTAGTTCCAACAACTGTGATTACATTTTTTAACTTATCTTGTGGATTACCAAGCTTTTTTAAAAGATTAAAAGTTCTTCCTAAAGATAAATCAAGTTTTTTTTTATGATGCTTCTCTAGTTTGGATATTAGTTTCTGAAGTTTCATTTAAACTTTCTGAATTTACTTCAGAATTCTTCTTTAGCAATATTTTTAATATTCCAATTATTTTTTCATTTATTTCTTTTCTGTTAAATACTCCATCACACATACCTTTTTCAACCAAAACCTTGCTTGATTGAAAACCTTCTGGTAAATCTTCACGTGTCTGATTTTTTACTATATGTTGACCCGCAAAACCAACCATAGATGGTTCTGCAAAACAAATATCTGCTATAGATGGAGCGGCAAAACTTGCAGTTATACCTCCATAACATTTATTTGTGTAAATATTTATAAACGGTAATTTTGTAGAATCTTTAAATGTATTTGCTGCTAAAACAGTTTTTACCATAAAATGTAATGCTATGTTTGATTCTTGCATAGCCTGACCTCCACCTTCGCTCCAAGCTACAACAGGCGTAAGATCATCGATGGCTTTCTGAAAACAATACACTATTGCTTCACCAGCTGACGCATTTATAGAGCCACCATTAAAACGACTATCAATTGCGAATGAGGTAACTTTAATTCCATCCTTTACACCTTGAGCAACCATTACAGCACAATGATGTCCTGTAATCTTTCTTCCTCGTTCAAGCTTTTCCTTATAACCAGGAAAATTTAATGGATTCTCCGCGAGTTCTGGTGTTTTAATTATCTCGTAATTATTTTTTCCAAAAAAATGATCAAACCTTTCTCTTGGTGTAAATGGATAATGTTTATTACAATTAGGACAGGTGTTGAGCTGTTCTTTATTAAATATTGTTGATTTTAATTGGGGTCCAGTCCCACAGCATGATATCCATTTTGAATTAGCCTGCTCTTGCCTAGAAGGTCTTTTTTTAAGCACCTTCTTGATTTTCTCACCAAAATTTATAGCTTTTGTTAACCAATTCATGATATTTTTTTTCTAAGTTTACTAACCATCTTACTTACATTTATGACAGGATTTTGTCTATTGCTTAAACTTCTAGTAATTTCTTTACAAATTTGACTACCAACAACAAGTCCATCTGTATTTTTAAACTTTGATATAGTTTTTTCAGTAATACCAAAACCAATAACACAATTTTTTTTAGGACTTATTTTTTTAATTTTATTGTAATTAGATAATATTTTTTTTGGTGAAACTTTTAGTTTTCCTCCTGTAGTAGACAGCATGCTTATATAGTAAATCATATCATGAGAGTCTTTTGTAATACTTTTTAGTCTTTTATTCGATGTTGTAGGAGATATTAATTGAATAAAATAAATTGAATTTTTTTTACATTTCTTTGAAAAAATTTTGTTTTCTGGCCATGGTAAATCAACTACTATTAAACCATTAACACCTGATTTTTTACATTTTTTTAAAAAATTATTTTCACCATATTGGAAAATCATATTGTAGTAACCCATCAATATTACTGGTTTTGAATTTTTACTTTTTTTAAAATCTCTTACAATTTTAAAAATATCATTCATCTTAATACCATTTTTAATTGCTCTATAAGCACTAGTTTGAATTTGGCCTCCATCTGCTACTGGAGTGTTATGAGGTACACCAACTTCTAAAATATCAGCATAATTTGAAATTGCTTTTAAGACTTCTAAAGATTGTCTCTTTGAGCTATCACCAGCTACAGTATAAGTAAGTAAAGCTGGTCTTTTATCTTCTTTTGCTTTTTTAAATGCAAGGCTAATTGGATTTAACATATTTCTTTCCCAATTTTTTTTCCAAAATTCCTCTGTCTTTATATGCATCTCCACAACTATTAATAATTACTATTGTGTTTTTGCTCAATTTTTTTGCTTCTTTAATCGCCACTGAGAATGCATGACTCGGTTCGAGTGATGGTCTTAAATTTTCATATTTTGTAACTATTTGGTAAGCCTTTAATGCTTCCTCATCACTAGCTGCTGTATATCTTGCCCGCTTGGCATCTTTTAAAAAGCAATGTAGCGGTGAAATCCCAGGATAATCAAGACCCGCAGATATTGATTCAGTTTCTTCAATCTGACCATCCCTATTCTGATTTACATATTGTGCTGCACCGTGAAGTATACCGATTTTTGAACCATAAGTTAAAGGAGCTGCATGTTTTTTACTTTTGGCTGGTCCTCCTGCCTCAACCCCAATAAACTCAACTTGTTTTTTATCATAATCCATAAATTCATTCCAAAAACCAAAACTTGAGGAACCTCCTCCTACACAATTATATAGTTTAAGTTTTTTAGGAACTTCACCAAATTCATTTATTAATTGAACTTTAAGCTCTCTAGATATTTGACTAGTACTCCATCCACATATTCTAACAAAAATTGCAGGTCCTACTGTACTACCAACACACATTGCTGTTGTATCACAATTAGCAACCCAATATCTCATACATTCAGAGACAGCATCTACTAGTGTTTGACTTCCTGAATATACAGGAATTACATCTGCACCATTTTTTTTCATTGCTTTAACATTTGGTTGTTGTCTTTTTATATCTTTTGCACCCATAAAAATTTTACATTCCAGACCAAATTTTTTAGCCGCCATACTCAGCATCTTTCCAGCATAGCCAGCGCCTGTGTCACCAATAATGACTTTTTTTCCAGACCTTTTGGCTAATAAACAATGTACAGTTGCATTATATATTTTATGAGCTCCTCCATTAGCATCAGAAACAACCTTAGACCAAATCTGCGCTCCACCAACATGTTTTGTTAAATTGTTTAATTTAATAAATCTTGTAGGTGTTCCAATCCAATTTTTGAAATAAAAGTCTCTTTCTTTTATAAAGTTTTTGTCATTCTTTAATTTATTAAATTGTATTTCTAGGTCTTCTATCGGTTTTTTAAGAGTTTCAGGCACAAAATTTCCTCCAAATTTTCCACCCCAAAAACCAAGTCTATCTCCTTGATCTATAACTGGAATTCCTTTTTTAAGTTTCATTTTTAGTTGCAAAATTTAATAATTTATTAATTTTTTTTAAATCTTTTTTACCTTCCTCATTTTCTAGTGCACCACTTAGATCAAAAAAGATGTCTTTATTTTTAAATTTAGCAATATCCTCTATTTTTATATTTCCAGCAATCATTTTATTTACTGAATTAGGTACTGAATTTAATAACTCATGATCAAATCCAACTGATTTTTCGTAACCCTTTCCATCAAATAAAATTATATCTGCAATTCCTAAATAACTTATATATTTATTTACATCTATTTGATTTTTAATTGTAAGCGCTGTAATAATTTTAACTTTAAATTTATCTTTTATTTTTTTTGTTCTTTTAGGATCTACATCATATAGTTGAAAAAAATCGAAGTTTAGATCGTTCATTTGTGCCAAGATTTTATCAGTTGGATCAACAAGAACAGAAACAAAATTAGTTTTTTTTTTTTTAATATTTATTAAATTTTTTAATTTATTAAAATCAACAAATCTTTTACTTTTTTTATAGTTGCAGATAAAACCAATAAATTTTGGTGGATGTCGATGATTTAAGATATATCTTAACGTATCAAGATCAGAGATCCCACAAATTTTAATTCCCTTTACCATCAATCTAAATGATTGATTAATTTTTTTAGATTATTTGAAATATTTCCTTTTGTTATTGGTCTTCCAATCACTAACCAATCACTTCCATTTTTGTATGCTTGTTTAGGAGTTAAAACTCTTTTTTGGTCATTTTTTTTACTATTAATTCTTATCCCAGGGGTAATAATTTCTTTTTTAAATACTTTTTTTACAATATTTACTTCTTTAGCACTACAAACTATAGCGTCTAATTTTGCTTTTCTAGCTAACTGAGCTTGATGTAGTACTATTCTTTTTAATTTCTTATTATATCCAATTTCTTTTAAAGATTTATTATCTAAAGAAGTTAGTACTGTCACACCAATTAATTTTGTTTTTCCTGAAACTTTTTTTGCTGCCCTCAATGCTTCTAAGCCAGAATTTATATGAATTGTTATATAATTAAAATTTAAATCTTTAACAGCCCTGATGGCAGATGCACAAGTATTTGGAATATCTGAAAATTTATAATCCCCAAATGTAATTTTATTTTTTAATTTTGAAATATAATTTCTGCCATCTTTCGAATTTAGAAATTCTAATCCAAATTTATAACCAATTTTTAGTTTTGAGTTTTTTGTCTGTTGAATTATTTTTTTTATTTTAATAATATCTCTACTATCACATGCAATAAATAATTTATTTTTTTTCATTAATTTTTTTAGACCACTCTTTAGAAATTTTTAGTAATATTGCTTTTTTTTCTGGTGTATTTACTTTTTCGTTGGTTTTCGGGTTCCTTGAGACTCTCGCTTTCTGTAATCTGGGTTCAATTGTAAATATATCTCTTAACTCTACTCTGTCACCTCTTTTTAAAGCTTCCTGCATTTCATGAAGTGTTATATCAAATAATTTTAACAAATCTTTCTTTAAAAAATTTGGGTAATTTTTGCCTAACTCTTTAATTAAGTCTGATTTTACAAAAGACAATTTTTATTCAGATTCCTTTTTGTTCTTTTTGCCATCAAGCTGTTCAGAAAGAGAGGAGAAGGGTAGATTTTTTCCACTTAAAGGACTGGAGTGTTCTTTTATTGCTTTGGCATTCATAATTTCCTCAAGTAATTTAATACTTAAAGATATTTTTCTTTTTTCAAAATTTAAATCAGCTATTGCTGCATCAATTCTTTCACCTCCCACAAAACGTGATGGTCTTGCATCTGATGCACTCATTGCAATTTGAGATTTTTTTATTAAAGTTTCGATTTCACTACCTTCCGGTTTAACAATCAATCCTTTGTTATCAGATGATATTACTTTTACTGTGATAGCATCATTAATTTTTTTATCTTTAAACCAGTCAAATGGGTCTTTTTGCAGTTGTTTTAACCCTACTCTTACTTTTTGTTCTAATTTTTTTATCTCTAAAACCTGAACTTTTAATTTGTCTCCCTTTTTATATTTTCTTAGTTCTTCTTCAGGATTTCCATTAAATGAAAGATCATTAGAATGTAAAAAACCATCAATATCAAAATTATCCAATTTTAAATAAATGGCGTATTCATTTATATTGTTAATCACTCCCTCAATCTCTGACCCAATTGGAAAACTATTCTCTAGTTTGGTATACGGATTTTCCTGAGTTAGTCTGTGGGATATTGCTACTCTTCTTTTGTCCTTATCAATTTCTGTTATTATGCAATCTATCTGATCACCCACATTAAAAATCTTTTTTGGAGATATATTTTTTTTGGTCCAGCTAATTTCACTACTATGAAGAAGCGTACTAAGTCCTGCCTCGAGCTCACAAAAACAACCATAATCAGTAATTTTAACAACTTTTACTTTATATTTATTTCCTATTTGATAATTAGAGATATGTTCAAAAGGATCTGGTGATAATTGTTTTATTGAACATCCTACTTGTAATTTTTCCATATCTATCGAAATGACTTTTAAATCATGCTTTTCTCCAATATTAAATATTTCATCCGGATGATTAACTCTGCTATAGCTTATTTCTTGTAAATGACAAAGTGTATCTATTGTTCCCTCTGGTGTTGTTACCTCAAAAAAACAACCAAATGAGGAATATCCTTTTACTACTGCATCTTTTATAATATCACCGACTTTAAATTCACTAATAATTTTTGCTTTATCCTCTTTTTTATTAGATGAAACCACTTGCCTTCTAGATACAACACTATTCCCTCTTATCATATCAAGTTTAATTAGAGCAAATTTTTGTTCTACACCTATTAAATGGTCAACATTTTTTATTGGTTTATCTGAGATCTGTGAGCCTGGGCAAAACATAAGTGATCCAGTCTCTATATGTTCAACAATTACACCACCTTTAGTTTTTTGGGTAATCTTTCCATTTATCAATTCATTATTCTCATAACATTTTACTAATTTATTCCATCCTTTTATCTTTTGTGCTTTTTGAGCAGAGACAACAACATCACCATTTTTATCTTCTATTTTTTCAAGTAATACTGAGATTACTGTACCCTCTTTAATTTCTTCATCTATGTTAATTAACTTCATCTCATTAACATCAATTACTGGTTCACTTTTCAAGCCAGGAATAAACAAAAAAATATATTTATTTGTAATTTTTGTAACCTTGCCCTCGATTATTTTTCCTTCTTCGATCTTATTTTTTGATAATTGGCTATTTAGTAATTTCTCAAACTGTTGACTTGCAGGAGATGTAAGATCTTTATAAATTTCCATTAATAATTTAATTTTTTGTCCATTATAGTTCTAATCTTTTTAAAGCAGGCTTTCTTACTTAATTTAGAAGTATTAATCAAGATAGAATCTTTTGTTTTTTTAAGTGGACCATATTTTCTACTTCTGTCTGATTTATCCCTATTTTTAAGGCTTTTAAATACTTCTCTGTAGGGTATTTTTTTATTCAATTTTTTATACTCTTCATAACGTCTTTTTGCTCTAATTTTTAAGCTTGCAGTAATATAAAATTTAAACATTGCATCTTTTACTTGTACAGTAATTATATCTCTTCCATCTAACACTGATCCTCTATAATGTTTTGGAGGATTATAAGCACATTTTTGTTGAAATTTATGGACAATATCCCTTATATGTTTGTCTTTAGCAATTATTGAAGCTGATATTGCTACCTCATCGGATAATAATAAATTGTTTTCTAAATATGCTAATTTAATTTTTGATACCTTATTCTTAACCAAGGTATAATTGAAATTTTCATTTTCTAATTTTAATTTCCCAATGTATCTGTAAATTTTTCCCGTATCTAAATAAAATAAATTATATTTTTTAGATATTAATTTGGCCTGAGTTCCAGCACCAGCAGCAGCTGGCGAGTCTATTGCTACTGTAATTATATTCTTTCTTTTTCTCAAATTATTTTTGCTCCTAATTTATCTAGGATTTTTAAGAATTCTGGAAAAGAAGTATTAATAGAATCTTTGTCATTAATCTTCCATTTCCCCCCAAGTGTTAATGCTGCAATACAGGAAAGAAAAAATATTCTATGATCTTTTAAAAAATTTTTCATCTCAAAACTTTTTGTAAGAGACAAATTTGGTTTTCCATGGATATTTATATTATTTTTAAATCTATCAACTTTAATACCAATTAATTTTAAAAATTTTACCGCTAAATCTAATCTTTTTGACTCTTTTTTATTCATTTCACCTAAGTCCCTAAATTTTGATATTCCTTTTGCTTTTGCAGCAACTAAAAAAATAATCAAAAATTCGTCAATGGCTGAACTATTTAATTTAGAAGAGCAATTAATTGAATTTAATTTTTTTTTACTTGTAATATAAATATCAGCAACTTCCTCGCCATTATAAATTTTTTTATTTTTAAGTTTTATATTTGCGCCCATTTTATTTAAAATAACAATTATCCCTGTTCTACTTTTATTTACATTTACTTTTTCAATTATCATTTTAGACTTTACTGATAAGAGTGTAAGAACTATAAAAAAGGAAGCAGAACTTATATCACCGGGAATATTATAATCAAAACTCTTAAATTGACTTAATCCTTTAATTAAAATTTTTTCATATCCTGACTTTTTAATAACTTTAATTGGATATTTTAAAAATTTTAACATCAATTCAGTATGATTCCTTGAGCTTTTTGAATTAATTTCAGTAACACCAGGGGTATTTAAAGCACTAAATATAATACACGTTTTTACCTGTGCACTTCCTATAGTTTCTTTATATTTTATAGGTCTCAAAAAATTAGTGCCAAGAATTTTTATTGGTAAAGTATTTTTCTTACTTTCAACTTCAGCCCCAAAAAGTTTTAAAGGTTTAATAACTCTAGAAAAATCTCTTTTCGATAAACTTTTATCTCCAATTAATTTAACTTTAGATTTAGATTTTACTAATAATCCAAGTATTAACCTTGCCAATGTTCCTGAATTACCCGCATTTAAGACTAGTTTTTTTTTTATATTGAAACCATTAACACCGAAACCTTCAATAATATATATATTTTCTTTTTTTCTATAATTAATACCAAGTTTTTTTATGGTTTTTAAGGTATTTAAAACATCCTCTGACTCAAGTAAATTAGAAATTTTTGAGGAACCAACAGCTTGTGAAGCGAGAAGCACAGCTCTTATAGAAATACTTTTATCTGCACTTACACTAATTTTTTCGTTAAAACTCGATATCCTCTGTCTTATAAAAATATGGTTTGACATAGATGAACTAATTTATTTTAAATTCATCACCAAAGTATGCTGATCTAGCACTTGAGTCTTTTATTATTTCATTAGGACTTCCTGATGCAATTATCTTTCCACTAGACAATACTATGGCTCTATCTACACAACTTAACAAATCCCTTGCTTGATGATCGCAAACAACAACAGTTATTTTCTCTAGTGCTTGCAAATTTACAATAATTTCTTGTAGCATTTTAATTGTTAGAATATCTAGAGCAGCAAATGGTTCATCTAGAAGAAGAATATTAGGATCATTTATTAAAGCCATTGCAATCACTAATTTTTTTTTTTGTCCACCTGACAAATGCTTTCCTTTAATTTTTAGTAAAGGATCAAATTCAAATTGTGAAATTATTTTTTCTATTTTATTTTTTCTTAAATCTTTCTCTTTAATATGAATTTCACCTACAAGATTCAAATTCTCTAATAAATTTAAATCTTGTATAAAACCACCATGTTGAGGAACGTATCCAAGTTTAAATTTTGTAGCTCTTTCGTATATAGGTATATTTGTACAGTCTTGCCCATTAATAAAAACTTTACCAAAACTAGGATCTATTAAACCTGTAATAATATGAAAAATTGTTGATTTACCAACACCATTTGGTCCAAGCATTCCTAAAACTTCTTGTTTGTTAATTTCAAGATTTAAATTATTTAAAATTTGTCTTTTGTTATAAAACATAGATATTTTTTCCAACTTTAGTAAAGTATTATCTTCTTTAAAATTTTTTATTCTAAATTTTTTAATTAATGCCATTAGTTTGAAATAACCTGAATATCCTTTGTTAGACTTTCTGGGTTTATATTTATATTTTTTGTTTTTAAATCGAATTCAACTAGACCTGCTTTCATTATTGATTTAGGATCAGTAATTTTTACGTCATTATAAGCTATAGCTTTACTTGTTTCCATATTAATATCAAAATTTAAACAAGTAATTTGTTTTTCTTGATAGTTTATTACTACGTTATCATAAAATTTAGAATTTGAATTTACTGAATTAAATTGAGCGTAATCAGATACTATGTAAATAGTGTCTCTATTATCAGACGTAATTTCACCTCTAACATTAACTAAATCTAAAATATCCTTATTATCAATATTTGATTTCCCAGAGTTAGCTAATAAGTAAAAGTTGTTTCCCTTTTCATCAATTGATCTATATTCAACATCTTTTACAAGATTTTTTGTTTCACTTGAGGAAACACTATTATTTTGATTATCCTCTTTAACCTCTTCTTTTTTAGTATTTTCCTTTTTAACATCCTTTTTTTTAGTGTTGTCCTTTATAACTTCTACTTTTTTACTATTTTTTTCAATTTGATTTTCAATAGATTTGCTCTCTGCCTTTTTACTAGTTTCATTTTTTAATAATAATTCATTATTTTCTAATTCTAATTCTGAGATTTTTGTTTCAAGCTCCCTAATTTGATTTTGGTTAGCTATTTCTAAAGAGTTTATTTCTTCCACCATATTTTGATTTATATTAAAATATTTGTAATAAACGGCGGAAATAATGAAAATTATCAGTACAAATATAAAAATTTGAATTAAAGACTTAATAGACATCTAAGTTATGTTTGCATTTAATATATTATGAATATGTAAAAATCCGATTGTCTTATCTTTTTTTTTGTTTTGATGAACACATAGACTAGTAATTTTATTAGTGTTCATAATAGAAAGCGCTTGTGCTGCAAGCATATTTTTATCTACACTTATTGGTCTTTTTTTAATAACTTCCTTAATTTTTAAATTTTGAAAATTATATTTTAAATTTGAAAGTCTTTTAATATCGCCGTCTGTAAGAAAACCTTTTGTGATACCCCTTTTATCCTTTATAACTAATGCTCCTAAACCCTTTCTCTCAATATTTTTTAGCGCAGTTTTCATACTAATATTTTCATTTACAAATGGTATGTTTCTGCCACTATGCATTAAATCCTCAACAGTTTTTAATTTGATAGATAATGAACCACTTGGATGATATTTCTTAAAATCTAACTTGCCAAATTTTTTATATCTCATGCATGCTATTGCTATTGCATCACCCAATGCAATTTGAATGGTTGTGGATGAAGTTGGGACAAAGCTTCCAGGGCCTGCTTCTTTGACTAAAGGCAATAAAAATTTTACATTTGCATTTTTATACAAAAGAGAGTCTTTCTTCGATGTAATACCTATGAGTTTTATATTTTTATTTCTAGAGGCATACTGAATTATATTTTTTAACTCATCACTTTCACCACTCAAACTTATCAATATTAAAACATCATTTGATGTTATTTGTCCCATATCTCCATGACTTGCGTTTGATGCGTCTAAAAAGAAAGAGGGGGTTCCTGTTGAGGAAAAAGTTGCAGACCATTTCTTTCCAATTATTCCACTTTTACCAACACCCGAAACTATTATCTTACCATTTTTACAACTTAAAATAGTTTTAGTTATTAACTCAAAGGACTTTCCGATGCTAGTTTGAAGTTTTCTAAGCGCGTCTGTTTCAATTTTAATTACTTCTTTTGCAATTTTTATTAAATTTTTACTTCTCATTCAGTGAGACCATATATCTTCTTTGAATGAGGCAAAATCTAATTCGACTCTTGTGTTAATAAATTTTATAGTGCTTTCGTAAAGGTCAATTCTTTTTTCCCTTTCTAATATATTTTTTAAAGCTTGATAAATTTTATGCAAATAAACCACATCTTGCGCACAATATTTCAGTTGTTTTTCAGATAATTCACCACCAAAATCAGATGATTGTAATTGTTTATTTACATCAATTCCAATAAACTCTTTGACTAAATCTTTAAGTCCATGTTTATCAGTATAGCTTCTCGCAATTTTACTCATGATTTTTGTACAATTAACATTTTTAATATCTACTCCTAAATATTTTTTTATGAATAAAAGATCAGCTCTTGCAAAGTGAAATAATTTATTAATTTTTTCGTCACTTAAAATATTTTTAAGATTAGGAGCGTCATAATTATCTTTATTAAGTTGAATTATATGAGCATCATTTTTACCTGAAGATATTTGAAGTAAGCATAGTCTATCTCTTTCAATATTTAGCCCTGTAAATTCACAATCTACTGCTATCTTGTCACTGAACTTTATTTCATCTGGTAAATCTTGTTTATGTAATTTAATATCTAAATTCATTATTAAATATATATATATATGAAAAATCAGGATTCAATTTTAATATTTGGTTCATCTGGTCAAATAGGAAAATCTTTAATAAGAAAATTTACAAAAAATAACTATAGAGTAATTGCTGTAACTAGAAGTATACACCGTAAAGGCTATCAAATCAAAACACAATCAAATTATGGATATTTAGAGTTAGAAGAAATTAATTCTTTTAATGAAGAAGCCATCTCAAGATTAATGAAAAAATCTTCAATTTGTATTAATCTTATAGGAATTTTGTTTGAAAAAAAACAAAATCAATTTGAATACATACATTCTTATTTGCCATCTTTATTATCAAGATTAGCCTCAAAATATTCGCTTAAACAATTCATTCATTTATCTGCACTAGGTATAGAGTCTGCTGTAGATAGTAATTATGCTATAAGTAAACTGGATGGAGAAGAAAAAATACGTAAAAATTTTTCTAAATCTATTATTTTAAAACCTTCTATCGTATATTCAGTGGATGATAATTTTACAACAAATTTTATGCGTCTTTTAAATATATTTCCAATAATGCCACTTTATTATGGAGGCAAAACTAAATTCACTCCTATCCATGTATCTGATATGACAAATATAATTTTTGGTATTGTTCAAAAAAAAATTACTGGAGAAACAATTGAATGTATAGGTCCTGAAGTTTTTACATTTAAAGAAATAATATTAAAAATTTTAAAATCAATCAATAAAAAAAGACTGTTATTTCCTTTACCTTTACCTTTAGCAAAACTTAATGCTAGATTATTTCAATTAATGCCAAAACCATTATTGACTATGGATCAACTAAAACTACTTAAATACGACAATGTTATTTCTAAAAGTTATAAAACCAATTTTGATATAAAAATTAATGCAAATAAAAAATTTGAAAACGAAATAAATCAGTATAGTTTTAATTGGACTAGCGGAGGACAATTTTCAAAAAAAAGAATGATAAAGTAAAATTATGTTAAGTAATATTATTTATATAATTGTATTTTTAATTTTAGTATTTGTCTTATCAATTGCTGTAAAAGCAATTACAAGAGGCGTTGAGGCAAAACAGGTAATTAAAGACGAAAAAGAGGCAACTACTTCTACAGATAATCAAACACAGAATTTAGAAATAATAAAACAGATTAAAGAGCTAAAGGAATTATACGATAATGGAGTAATTAATGAAAATGAATTTGAAAAAGCTAAGGATAAAATTCTAAAATAACCTAAGCAGATTTTACTTTCTTTTCTATAAACTTTGGTATTTCTTCCTCTTTATCTTCTGTGTCATCTCTTTTTCCCTTTGGTTGAAAAACAATCATAAGGTGCAAAGGGCAGTAAGAAAATTTCTCTACAGTTTTTCTTCCACAAAATGATGATTCTTTATCATCTGGATGACCTTCCATGTACTTGCAAGTGTTTTCAGTTAAATCTTCTAATTGAAGATTTTTTGCTTCTTCAAAGTTTTTATCTAAAAGTAATGATCTAAATCTATGTTTTCTACTACCCTTTTTTAAATTAATATTTGATTTTGCAGGCAAGCTGTTATTTGAAACCGATGATCGAGTTTTAATTTTTGCAGATAGATTTAATCTATGAGCTTTTCCAATTACCGCGTTCCTGCTTACCCCACCAATTATTACTGCTATTTGGCTAGCTGTTTGTCCTTTGCCCCAAAGATCTTTGAGTTTATTGACTTTTTCATCTGTCCAGCTCATATAACTATATTTAGTATATTAAAAATTTTTTACAACATTATCTTGAAATCATAATTACTTAAGCTTAACAAGCATTTTCTTCTGTTTTTTAACAATTTCCTTAAAAAATGTTTATTAATAATACTTATGGTTGAATTACAGAAAAAATATCAAATTGGCAGAAGAAGATTTGGAATAGTTAATTGGGTTGGTACTTATTCTTTATTTAAAAAAGAGGTCTTAAGATTTCTAACTGTTTCGGGACAAACTTTACTTGGCCCAATACTTACTAGTATATTGTTTTTAACCGTTATTACATTAGCCATAGGAGATCAAAGAGCTGATGTAATGGGTGTCCCATACATAAAATTTTTAGCAAGCGGCCTAATAATGATGCAGGTAATCCAACAAAGTTTTGCTCATTCTAGCTCTTCTTTAATGATGGGAAAAATGATGGGAACAATTACTGATGTAGTCCATAGTCCTTTATCTGCATCAGAAGTAGTTTTTGCAATTACACTCGCTTCTACAGCAAGGGGTTTGCTAATTGCATCAGCTTCAACATTAATATTTACTTTTTTTATAGATTTATCAATACAAAATTATTTTTTGTGGTTTCTTTATTTATTTTTGGGTGGATTAGTAATGGGATCTCTTGGAATAATAATTGGTTTATATGCAGATAAATTTGATCAAATGAGCACTGTAACAAATTTTATAATAGTACCCATGAGTTTTTTGAGTGGCACTTTTTATAGTATTGATAAATTACCTAATATTTTAAAAATTCTTAGTAATTATAATCCTTTTTTTCATATGATAGATGGATTTAGATATTCATTTATTGGTGAATTAGATGGATCTATATCATTTGGTATAGCTTTACTGATTTTTTTAAGTTTATTAATTATTTATTTAGCATACTTTTTGGTACACAAAGGTTATAAAATAAAATCATAGTATAAAAATGAGTTCCTTAGCTAAAAATTATAAAAGAAGAAATATATCTTTCATAAAGGGTAAAGGATCTTTTTTGTATACAAAGAAGGGAGAAAAGTTTTTGGATTTTGTACAAGGAATTGCTGTTAATTCATTAGGTCATTCTAATCCAAATTTAGTAAAAGCAATAAACAAACAATCAAAAAAGCTTTGGCATGTTTCTAATTCTTTTATCATTCCAGAAGGAGAAGAATTGGCAAAGAAATTAACAAAAAAAACTTTTGCTGATGCCGTCATTTTTCAAAATAGTGGGGCAGAAGCTACAGAGGCTGCTATAAAAGTTGCTAGAAGATATTTTTATTCAATAGGTCAACCAAGAAAAAATAGAATTTTATGCATAAAAAACTCTTTTCATGGAAGAACTATTGCAGCAATAAACGCAAGTGGCTCAAAAAAAATGATAGAGGGTTTTGGCCCAAAAGTAGGAGGATTTGACCATTTTAAATTTGGAAATCATAATGAGCTTCAAAAAAAAATTACAAGCAAAACTGCAGCTATAATGATAGAACCAATTATGGGCGAGGGTGGTATCAAAGTAATACCTACCTGGTGTCTCAAAAAACTTAGACAAATTTGTAATAAAAAAAAGATTCTTCTTATTTTGGATGAAGTTCAGTGTGGCATTGGGAGATCAGGTAAGTTTTTTTCATATGAGTATGCAAACATAAAGCCAGATATAGTTCCAATTGCAAAAGGAATTGGAGGTGGGTTCCCGATAGGTGCAGTTTTAATGATAAAAAAAGTTTCTAAGGCTATGGTTCCAGGTACACATGGATCTACTTTTGGCGGGAATCCTTTAGCAATGTCTGTTGGGAACGCTGTAATGGATGAAATTTTTAAAAAAGGCTTTCTTTCAAAAGTTAAAAGTAATTCAAAATATTTTATTTCAGAATTAAATAAAATTAAAAATAAATTTCCAAACATTATTAAAGAAATAAGAGGAATAGGATTAATTTTAGGAATTCAGTTACATCATGATCAGACTAAATTTATACAAAGTTTAATGAAAAACAAATTACTAACAATTAGAGCAGCTGAAAATGTTATAAGAATTTTGCCTCCATTAAATGTTAATAAAAATGAAATAAATATAGCTTTAAAAATTATCAATAAAGTTTGCGAGGGATATAAAAAACAATGAAAAACTTTCTTCATATTAGAGATATTCCCCTTAAAGATTTAAAAAAAATTATTTCTGATGCAAAAAAAAGAAAATCAAAAAGAAAAAAATTAAATACCCTTGATCCAGACAAAGACTCACCTTTAAAGGGTAAAATTCTTTTACAGATGTTTGAAAAATCTAGCCTTAGAACTAGATTAAGTTTTTATTTAGCTATTAAACAATTAGGTGGAGGATCTTTAACGTTAAGACCAGAGGAGTTACACTTAGGTATTGGTAGTGAAAGTATAGCAGATACATCTAAGATTTTATCAACTTATGGTAATGCTTTTATGTTGAGAACAGATTCGGATAAAAAATTAAATCAATTCAAAAAATATTCAAGTATACCAATAATTAATGGATTAAGTCCATCCTCACATCCCACTCAGGTTTTGTCAGATATTTTTACTATTCAAGAAATTAAAAAGAAAAGTATTTCAAAATTAAAACTATGTTGGATAGGAGATGCTAACAACAACATGATGAATAGTTTAATAGAGGCTAGTATAAAATTTTCTATCTCTTTAAATATTGCATGCCCTAAAAGCTATGAGCCAAATAAAAAGCTTATTTCTTTGATAAAAAAACAAAAAGGAAATATAAAAATTTTCAATAAAAAAGAAATAGCCATTAAAAATTCTGATGTTGTAATGACAGACAAAATCATTTCTTTAAACGATAAAGTGAATAAGAAAAAGAAACTTAAATCATTTAAAGATTTTAAAGTGGATACAAAAACTATGAATTTAGCCAAGAAAGATGCAATATTTCTTCATTGTCTACCGAGAGGAAGCGAAGTTACAGAAGAAGTATTTCTTGGGAAACAATCTAAAGTATGGCAACAAGCTCTAAATAGAGTTTATGTTCAAAAAAGTATTTTATTATATTGTTTTGGCAAACTAAGGTAGTTGTAAAGGACTATCAGCATTAGCATTCATATATAAAATTACTGAAGCTCTATCTTTCTCTTTTTTTAATCCCGCAAAAGCCATTTTGGTACCCTTTATATATGAAGCAGGTTTAATTAAAAAACTATTCATCTCTTGGAATGTCCAATCTTTTCCAAACGCTATCAAGGCTTTTGAATATTTATAATCTTCGAGAGCACCCATATTTCTGCCTAGTACATTATAAAGAGCTGGGCCAATATTGTTTCTACCGCCTTTTTTAATTGAATGACATGCGCTACATTTCTTAAATACTTTCTTTCCATGATCAACGCTTCCCATGGCTAATAGAGCAGAAATATCAACTGTTTCAACAGCTGTGGAAGCTTTCGTGCCATCTGTTTCAGCAAATTCAACTTTATAAGCTGATTGACTCGGCTTCTCTACGTAATAGATAATGTCAGAAATTTTAGTTATTCCAAATATAACAACAAAAATAACAACTACCGCTGCTATAATTTTATTAATTTCAAATGAGTCCATGATTTTTAATTATTAACCTCGTATAACATGTTAAACAAAAAAAAAACTAAATTTAAATTTAATTATTGCGTCTGAAAGACGCATAATACTTAGTTTATGAGCAATACAGTAATTTTAATTCCATCAAGATTAGCTGCAACAAGGTTACCAAATAAACCTTTATTAAAAATCAATAATATTTCAATTATCAATCATGTTTACAAAATAGCGAAATCATCTCTTATTGGAGAAAGTTATGTTGCAACAGGTGATGAAGAAATATTTGATGAGGTGACTAAGCATGGTGGAAAATGTATTTTAACCAAAAAAGATCATAAAACTGGAACTGACAGGATTTTCGAGGCCTATCAAGAGTTAAAAGATGATAATATTGAATATGTAATAAATCTTCAAGGAGATGAACCAATGCTTAATATTGAGGATGTAAATAATCTCCTCAAAAAAACAATTGAAAAAAAAACTAAGATTTCAACATTAGCCTGTCAAATTGAAGACGAAAAATTTTTCTTAAACAAGAATGTTGTAAAAGTAACTACAAAAGAAGAACTTCATCAAAACAATTTATCAATAGCAACATCATTCACAAGAGAAATTAAAAATATTCAAAAAAATATTTATCACCATATTGGAATATATATTTATAATGTTTCATATTTAGAAAGGTTTGTTCAATTAGAACAAACTCAGAATGAAAAATCGGAAAATCTAGAACAATTAAGACTTTTGGATAACAATATTGAAATAGACGTAGGATTAGCAAAAACTAAACCAATTGGTGTAGATACAACTGAAGATTATCTAGAAATAAAAAAAATTATGGAATATAAAAATTAAATTATGAAAATTGCTTACCAAGGTGTTGCAGGAAGTTACAGCGAGAGTTGTGCTAAAAAAATGTATCCAGAGAGTGAAACAATTCCCTGTAAAACATTTGATGAATGCTTTGAAAGGTCTAGTGAAGATAATTCAATAAAATCTTTAATTCCAGAGTCGAACAAAACAACTGGAAATATTGGTGTTGAGTATTTAATCTTTAAATACAGACTAAATATTTATGCAGAGCATTTTTTTCCAATTAATCATAATCTATTAGGATTGAAAGATTCAAAAATAGAAGACATAAAAGATGTTTACTCACACGCTCAAGCATTAAGCCAATCTTCAAGATTTATTAAGAAAAAAAAATTCATTGAAAATGTTAGAGCAGATACAGCTGGTTCAGCAAAATTTGTTTCAGAAACTAAAGATAAATCTAAAGGCGCTATAGCTTCTAGTCTAAGTGCAGAAATATATGGTCTTAAAATTCTTCAAGAAAAAGTACAAGATGATAAAGATAACGTGACTAGATTTTTATTACTTGGTAAAGATATTTTTCAGCCAGATTTTTCTAATGATAATCATATAACGTCAATATTATTTAAGTTGAAAAGTAAACCTGCTGCTCTTTACTCTGCACTGTCAGGATTTGCGATAAATGGAGTTAATATGAGCAAACTACAAAGTTTTCCCGAAAAGAACTCATTTTCCTCATATTTTTTTCTATGTGATATTGATGGACACATAGAATCTCCTAAAATCAAAAACTCACTTGAGGAATTGGGTCTGCATTGTCAAGATATGCACGTTCTAGGTGTTTATAAATCTGATAAATTTAGACAAAAATAAATTTATAACTTTCTTGTAGAATAGAAATTTTTATTGATATAATAAAGTTGGAGGCCAGTCAGGTGGTGTTACCACAAATCCCCTAGGATCGAAAGATAGCAAGGGTAGTGAGTATTTTCCAGGTTGGTTGGTCTCCTTAAAAATGACAGAAAATTCAAAAGTACTAGCATTAAAATATAGACCTCAAGTATTTGAGGATTTAATTGGTCAAGAGATTATTGCTGAAACAATTAAAAATTCAATAATTTCAGATAAGTCGCCTAATGCATTTTTGTTTACAGGTATTAGGGGAGTAGGAAAAACAACCTTCGCCAGAATAGTTGCAAAGTCATTAAATTGTGAGCATGGAATTGAAAACATGTGTAAGAAAAAATGTAGTAACTGTGATGCAATAACAAACTCAAATCATATTGATGTTTTGGAAATAGATGCTGCAAGTAAGACCGGCGTTGATGATGTTAGAGAGCTTATTGAATTTTCAAGATATGGACCAACAACTGCTAAATATAAAATATTTATTATTGATGAAGTTCATATGTTAAGCAAACAAGCATTTAACGCGCTTTTAAAAACATTAGAGGAACCACCAAAATATTTAAAATTTATTTTTGCAACAACCGAAATCAAAAAGATACCTATAACAGTAATTTCAAGATGTCAGCGTTTTGATCTCTCTAGAGTGAAATCTGAAGAGCTTTATAATTATATAAAAATGATTAAAGATAAAGAAGGCGGTAAAGTTTCTGATGAAGCTTTAAAATTAATTGTTAAAATTTCAGAAGGATCTGTTAGAGATGCTTTATCTTTGTTAGATCGTGGACTTGTAGCTAATCAAAATGATGAGGAATTAAATCTAGAAAAAGCACAAAGTATTTATGGATACTTTGATAAAAGTTCATTGATAGAATTAATTAAAAATCTGTTTAGTGGTGATGAAAAAAAAGTTTTTGAGTTGTATAGAAAGATTTATGATTCTGGTGTAGATCCAAAAATTTTTTTGAATGATTTCCTAGAGGTCTTATATTATCTAAAAAATATTAATTTTATAAAATTAGATGGAAATAATTTTTCTTTAAATGACCAAGATTTTAGTAATCTTTCCACAATATCTGAAAATTTAGACTCAAAGGACATAATTCTTTTTTGGCAATTTACACTTGATACAATCGAGGAAATTAATATTGTTTCAAATCCAAATTTATCAGTTGAAATGTTCCTTTTCAGATTAATGAGAATAAAAGGTTTAAAGGAGAAAGATGTTGAGGAAACCTTTACTGGAAAAAAACCAGATACTTTAATTAAAGAACCTGAAAAAAAAATTTCAAATAAAACAATAGATCAAATCAAAAATGTTTCACAACAAGAAAAAATTGAACCAAATTTAAAAAAAAATGAAGTAATTAATGAACTTAAAATTGGTTCATTTGAAAGTTTGATAAATTTATGTGCTGAAAGAAAAGAAGCTAAGATTAAATATGAGCTTGAAACTAATACAAATTTAGTTTCATTCTCTGAGGGTTTAATAGAAATATCTTTTAATGAAAACTTAGACAAAGATTTTATTAAAAATCTATCTAACAAACTTTACGAATGGACATCTAAGAGATGGATTATCTCTCTTTCAAAAAACCAAGGACAAATTTCAAAAAAAGAAAAAAATAAAATTGATGAGAAAAAAAAATTTGATGATGTTAAAAAGTCTGAAGCCTATAAAAAAGTGATCGAAGCATTTCCTGATGCAGAATTAATAAATGTTGAGTTGAAGGAGGATTAGAATGACTGATTTTTCAAAATTAATGGAAAAAGCTAAAGAAATTGAAAGTAAAATGAGAGAAAGCCAAGAAAATATTAAAAAAATTGAGGTTGAAGGTGTCTCAGGAGCAAATGATGTAAAGGTTACTTTAAATGGAGAGGGCACTATGATTTCAATTAAACTTAGTGAAAATGTTTTGAAAGAGGAAAAAGTAATATTAGAAGATCTTATTACTGCTGCTCATAATAACGCAAAATCACAACTTAAATCAAAAACTGCAGAGGAAATTTCTAAGGCTTCAGGAAATTTTGGAATACCTGGATTTAAGTGGCCTTTATAATTTAAATGCAAAACATTCCTGAAATAGAAAATTTAATCAAACTAATATCTAAGTTACCAGGGCTAGGACCTAAGTCTGCAAAAAGAATAATATTAAAAATGATTAATAACCGACAAGAATTACTAAAGCCTTTGGCTCAAAATTTGAGTGAAGTTTTTAAAAATATTGTTAGATGTAAAATTTGTGGAACATTGAAGCCTAATACAATTGAGTGTAGTTATAATAATTGCGAAATAGTAGAAAAAAAATATAATAAAATTTGTGTTGTAGAAAATATTTCAGATCAGTGGGCAATAGAAAGTTCTTCAATTTTTCAAGGTTACTTCCATATTTTGGGGGGGACTCTATCAAACAATAATAATAGTAATAGAGAGGACTTGCTTATTAACTCTCTTATAGAAAGAATAAATAAAGATGATATCGAAGAAGTCATTTTAGCAACTAGCGCAACTGTAGAAGGTCAAACTACAGCATTTTATATCCAAGATAGTCTAAAAAAAACTGACGTCAAAGTTTCAAAACTTGCTCAAGGTTTACCAGTAGGTGGAGAAATCGAAAATTTAGATGATGGTACTCTTATATCTGCATTTAAAAATAGAAAAAAGATAGAGGCTTAATTAACTTTTTTTAATTAATCTATTTAAGTGCAAGAGAGGTTCTGTATAGCCAGAAGGCTGTGATTTTCCATGAAAGATTAGTTCACATGCTGCTTTAAAAGCAATAGATTTGTCATACTCTGGAGACATACTTTCGTAGCTAGAGTCGTCTTTATTCTGTTTATCAACAACTTTTGCCATTTTTTTTAAAATTTCAAGAACCTGTCTATTCGAACACAAGCCATGATGAAGCCAATTGGCAATATGTTGAGATGAAATTCTTAAGGTTGCTCTATCTTCCATTAATCCAATATCATTTATATCAGGAACTTTGGAACAACCTATGCCTTGATCAATCCATCTGACAACATAACCTAAAATAGTTTGAGCAGAGTTTGAAATTTCAGTATTAATTTCATCTACAGACCAATTAGGACGATCTGCTATTGGAATAGCAAGAAGATCAGATAACTTTGATGGCTCTCTTTTTAATATTGCTTTTTGCTTTTCAAAAACATTTACTTCATGATAGTGCATAACATGCAATGCAGCGGCAGTAGGGGAAGGAACCCAAGCACAGTTTGCGCCAGCATTCACATGTCCAATTTTTTGTTCCATCATTTCTTTCATTTTGTCTGGCATGGCCCACATTCCTTTACCTATTTGAGCAACTCCTGAAAACCCACATTTTAAGCCTATATCTACGTTATTGTCCTCATAGGTTTTAATCCATTTAGACTCTTTCATATCTCCTTTTTTGATCATTGGTCCAGCTTCCATTGAGGTGTGCATCTCATCACCAGTTCTATCTAAAAATCCAGTGTTTATAAAAAATACTCTATCTTTAAGTGTTCTAATACATTCTTTAAGGTTTGCAGATGTTCTTCTTTCTTCATCCATAATTCCACACTTAATTGTATTTTTTTCTAACTTTAAAACTTCTTCAACTTTTGTAAAAATTAAATTAGTAAATTCTGTTTCCTCTGGACCATGCATTTTTGGTTTAACTATATAAATTGAACCTTCTCTAGAATTACCTTTTCTTTTTAAATCATGAATACAAGCTGCTGAGGTTATGAAAGCATCCATTATTCCCTCAGGAACCTCTGATCCATCATTTAAAATAATTGCAGGGTTTGTCATTAAGTGTCCAACATTTCTCACAAGCAAAAGACTTCTTCCGTGAAGTTTTAACTTTTGACCATTCAATGAAGTGTAACTCCTATCTGGATTAAGTTTTCTTTCTAATTCTTTACCATTTTTCTCAAATATTGATTTTAAATTTCCTTTCATCAATCCTAGCCAATTTCTATAACAAGTTACTTTATCTTCAGCATCTACTGCGGCTACACTATCTTCATGGTCACAAATTGTTGATACAGCAGACTCAACTATAATATCGCTTATACCAGCAGTATCTCTTGCAGCACTAAATGCTCTAGGATTAATAATTATTTCAAGATGAAGATTATTATTTTTTAAAATTATAGCATTTGGTTTGGCCGCATCTCCTCTATGACCAATAAACTTCTCCAAATCTGATAAATTATATTCTTTGTTTTCCTTATAGATTGAGAGTTTTTTATTATGTACTGCTAAACCTGTAATATCTTTCCAGTCAAGATCATTTATTGGAAAATATTTGTTCAAAAAGTTTCTAGTGTATTTAATTACTTCTTGTCCTCTTAAAGGATCATATTTTTCACTTCCACTTTCTTCTGACTCTATTATATTTGATCCATAAAGACTGTCATATAAGCTTACCCATCTTGCATTTGCAGCATTCAGGCTATATCTAGAGTTCATTATTGGAACAACTAATTGTGGTCCTGCTATATTAGATATTTCTTCATCTAAATTTTTAGTTTCTATTTTAAAATCTTTACCTTCTTTTTTTAAATAACCTATTTCTTCTAAAAAAATTTTATATTTATTATAGTCAATCCCGTGGTCTCTATTTTTTTTATGCCACAGATCTATTTCTTGTTGTAATGTTTCTCTGATTTCAAGTAATTTTTTATTTTTAGGCGCTAATTCATGCACCACTTTGTCAAAACCTTCCCAGAACTCGTCAGGACCAACATTAGTATCCAGTAAAAGCTCATTTTTGACAAAATCAGCTAGTTCTTTTGCTACAGATAAGTTGTGGATTTTGATGTATTGCTCTCTCATAAATTGAAAATCTTATAATAAATTATCATTTTTGCGCAATCAAAATTACTTATTTTAACAATTTATCGCCTTTTTTGTTTATAATACTTACTCTATATGAAAAATTACCTAAATTTTGAGACTGATATCAAAAATCTTGAAGAGGAATTAGATAAACTAAAAGACCCCTATAATCAGGAAGGTTTATCTGAAGTTGACACTTCAAGAATAAGCAAAGTTGAAGAAGAAATAAATGAAAAGTTAGAGAAAATTTATTCTAACTTAGATCCATGGCAAACAGCATTAGTTGCTCGTCATGAAGATAGACCTAAAGCAAAATTTTTTGTTGAAAATCTTTTTGATGATTTTATTCAACTTTCTGGAGATAGATATTATGGTGAGGACAAAGCTGTTATAGCTGGTTTTGCAAAATTCGATGGTAAATCTGTTTTAGTAATCGGTCAAGAAAAGGGATCAGATCTTAATAAAAGAATAGATCATAATTTTGGAATGATGAGACCAGAGGGTTACAGAAAGACAATTAGACTTATGGAGTTAGCTAACAAGTTTAAAATTCCAATTATTTCAATTGTAGATACTCCAGGAGCATATCCAGGAGTTGGTGCAGAGGAAAGAGGTCAAGCTGAAGCAATAGCAAAATCTATTGAATGCTCTATGAAGTTAACAGTCCCTACAATTGCGATAATAATTGGAGAGGGCGGATCTGGAGGAGCAATAGCTTTAGCATCATCTAATAAAGTAATTATGCTTCAAAACGCAATATACTCTGTTATTTCCCCGGAAGGATGTGCCACCATTTTATGGAGAGATCCAAAAAAAACTTTAGAAGCTTCAACTGCAATGAAAATGTCATCTAGTGATCTTTTAAAATTAAATATAATTGATGAAATAATTCCAGAACCAGTTGGAGGTGCTCATCGAGATAAAGATCTAATATTGGATAATGTAAGAGACTCATTAAAGAAAA
Organism: uncultured Pelagibacteraceae bacterium; assembly: GCA_902604795.1. Taxonomy (GTDB): domain Bacteria; phylum Pseudomonadota; class Alphaproteobacteria; order Pelagibacterales; family Pelagibacteraceae; genus Pelagibacter. The sequence continues at coordinate 56,982 of CACKZV010000005.1, forward strand.
ATTTAAATTTTTTTGAAACAATGGATAAAGATGAAATTCTTATTCATAGAAAAAATAAATTTTTGTCAATTGGAAGAAATAAAGGATTTACAACACAATCAGAAGATGGAAATGATCTATCTATGAAGGCAAATGTATTTGAAAGTATTAATCAAAACTTTAAGAAGAATTCTAAAATTTATTATGGTGTATTTGCTGCTGTTTTATTGATATTATTTTTAAGCATTCTTTTATAAAGCACCACAACAATGCTTGAACTTTTTCCCTGTTGCCTCACATCTTTCATTTCTAGAAATTTTTCCTTCTTTATTTGTTACAAGTAAACATTTTGGATTATTATTTGTATTTATGCTTTTTTCATTTTGAACATCATTTTGATCATCATTTTTTTCAATAAGTTTTAAATTAAATAAAATTGTAATCAAATCATACTTAAGTTTACTTAATAAATTTTCAAAAAGTGTAAATGCCTCTTTCTTATATTCAACTAAAGGATCTCTTTGTCCATAAGATCTTAAACCAATCACTTGTCTTAATTGTTCTAAATATTGAATATGTAATTTCCAATTTTGATCAATTAGTTGTAAAAAAATTCTTTTTTCTATTTCGTTATATTGCTCTTCATTTAACATTTTTATTTTCTCTTCTCTTGAACTATTAAATTTATTTTTTATTTTTTCTTCAAAAGCCTTATTTTCGAGATTAACTAATTCATTAATTTCACTTTCTTCAAATGATTTTCCAAATAAAGATTTTAATTGCATATGGATTTCATTTGATCCAGCATTGGCTAACTTCTTTGTTTTCTTAAGTTTCAAATCATCAATAATTTCATCTAAAAAATTTTCAGAATATTGCTTAGAGTCTTTATTTTCTATAACTTCATTTCTTTGCGAAAATATTACTTGCCTTTGATCATTTAAAACATTATCAAATTTCAAAAGAGTTTTTCTAATATCAAAATTTCTTGCCTCAACTTTTTGTTGTGCTCTTTCTAATGCTTTATTTATCCAAGGATGGTCTATACTTTCTCCATCTTTAAGTCCAAGTTTTTCAAGTATATTATTCATTGACTCAGACCCAAAAATTCTCATCAAATCATCCTCTAAACTTACATAGAATATAGAACTACCTTCATCACCTTGTCTACCTGATCTCCCTCTTGCTTGATTATCTACTCTCCTACTTTCCATCCTTTCTGTACCAATGACAAACAATCCTCCCAATTTTTTTATCTCAGCTTTATCACTTTCATCCTGACCTCCCAATTTGATATCAACCCCTCTACCTGAAATACTTGTAGTAATAATTATTGAGTTTTTTTTCCCTGCATCTGCAATAATTTCAGCTTCCCTCTGGTGATTTTTTGCATTTAAAACTGTGTGTTTAATATTTTTTTTATCTAATAGGTTTGAGAAGTGTTCAGACTTATTTATACTTGAAGTGAAAACTAATAATGGCTGACCTTTTGCGTTGCATTCAACAATCTTATTAATTATTGCCTCGTCTTTTTCATTACTAGTTCTAAATATTTGATCATTCGAGTCTTTTCTTATCATCTTCTTGTTGGTAGGGATTGATAATACTGGTAGATTATAGATTTCAAAAAATTCCTCTGACTCTGTTAAGGCTGTACCGGTGCATCCAGCTATTTTTTTGTAGAGTTTAAAAAAATTTTGGTAAGTAATTGATGCTAAAGTTTGATTTTCAGCATTAATTGTTAAATTTTCTTTTGCCTCTAGACTTTGATGAAGGCCATCACCAAACCTCCTTCCTGGTAATTGTCTACCAGTTTGTTCATCAATAATTATTATTTGCCCATCTTTTACAATGTAATCTCTTCCACTCTGAAAAAGGTGTATTGCACGCAATGATTGATTAACTAAATGAACAATATGAAGGTTTTCTGGATCATAAAAATTTTTATTTTTAAGTATTCCAGCATTTGAAAATATACTCTCAACATTATCCACACCATTATTAGTTAATAAAATATTCCTATCTTTTTCATCTATTTCAAAATCTTCTTTTTTTAAATTTTTAACAAGTTTATCAACAGCTATATATTGATTAGTTTTATCTTCCGTTGCTCCTGAAATTATTAGAGGTGTCCTAGCCTCATCAATTAAACAAGAGTCAATTTCATCAACAATCGCATAATTATGCTCTCTTTGAACCATAGTCTCTTTAGAAAATTTCATATTATCTCTTAAATAATCAAAACCCAATTCACTATTAGTAGAATAAGTTATATCTTTTGAATAATTTTCTTTCCTTTCTAAATCATCTTGCCCAGTATTAATATATCCACAAGTTAAACCTAAAAACTCATAAATCTTTCCCATATTCTCGCTATCTCTTTTAGCCAAATAATCATTAACAGTTACTATATGGACACCTTTTTTTTCTAGAGCATTAAGGAAAGCCGCAAGGGCTATGGTTAATGTTTTACCTTCTCCAGTTTTCATTTCTGCAATTTTATTCTCATGGATTACAACACCGCCAATTAGCTGAACATCAAAGTGTCTTTCATTTCTAATTCTTTTAGAGGCTTCCCTAACCATTGAGAAAGCTTCAGGCAAAAGGTCATTTAAACTTTTACCATTTTTAATTTCTTCTATCAGTTTCTCAGTTTTTTTTGGAAACATTTCGTCAGATAAATTTTCTAAATCTTTTTCTAAAAGATTAACTTTATTGACAATTTGTTTAATTCGGTCTAGTTCCTTTTCATTACCGCTTTTAATAAGCTTTGAAAATATATTAAGTGGGTTAAACATTTTGATATAAAATTAAATATTAGAAATATATAGTAATTAATTAATTATTTTAAATATAATGAAATTTAACATAAACAATTTTATAAAAACTGGCAGTCAAAGCTCTAAAATTGTTGATTTTCAGGATTTAGATCATATTGATGGAGTTTCAATTTCTGCAGTCAGCGCTGGCTTATACAAATTTAAGAGAGATGAATTAGTTTTATTTTATTTTAGAGATGGCGCAAATTATGCCTCTGTATATACCCAATCAAAGTTAATATCAGAAAATTTAAAATGGAATAAAAAAATAAAAGCAAAAAAAATATTTGCATTATTAGTTAACACTAGAAATGCCAATGCATTAACAGGTCAAGAAGGCTATGACGCATTGAAGAAAATTTCTTTAGATTTATCCTCAAAACTAACTGAGGTACAGAAAAGAGATGAAAATACTCCAAAAAAAATTTCTTCAAAAGAAATACTTTTTGGTTGTACAGGTACTATAGGAGAAAAATTTCCATTAGAAAAAATTAAAAATTCGTTACTAGAGTTAGTTGAGAAAATAAAATATACACAAAATAAATTAATCTGGATGAAAGCTGCAATGGGTATAATCACAACAGACTTAAAACCCAAATTGTCAATGGCCGAAACAAAAATTGGTTCATCAACAATTAAAATTTATGGAATTGCAAAAGGTTCTGGTATGATTTATCCAAATATGGCAACTACATTGGGTTATATATTTACTGATGCAACTTTATCTTCATCAGTTTTAAATGATGTCTTAAAAAACAATATAAAGACAACATTCAATGCTATTTCATGTGATGGGGACACAAGTACCAATGATATGGTTTCTATATTTTCAACCTGCAAAGTTAACCATTCAGAAATTAAAAAATTTAATGATAGTAGGCTTAAAAACTTTAACAAGGCAGTTCACGACGTTTTGTTAAATTTAGCTAAGCAAGTTGTTTCTGATGGAGAAGGAGCTTCTAAATTTATCTCTATTAATTGTATTAATTGCAGAACTGAAAAAGATGCAAAAAATATATCTTTTAAAATAGCAAACTCATTGTTAGTTAAGACAGCGATTGCAGGAACAGATCCGAACTGGGGAAGAGTGGCTATGGCAATTGGAAATAGTGACGCCAAAATTAATGAACAAAAATTGTCTATTTCGTTCGGACCATATAAAATTTATCACAAAGGATCTTTATACAAATCCTACGATGAAGAAAAAGTAATGGAATACATGAAAGGCAAATCAATTGAAATTGAAGTTGATATTGGTCAGGGAATTAAAAAATTTAAATCGTACACTATGGATTTAACAAAAAAATATATAGAAATTAATGCTGATTATAGGACTTAGCTATATTGAAATTTTATAGGATAATATTTACATAACAATTATGATTAAATATTTACTATATTGTAAAGATTGTGAGCAAGAATTTGAAAGTTGGTTTAGCGCTTCTGATGAATACGATAGATTACTAAAACTAAAACTTTTAAATTGTCAATCCTGCGAGTCAATAAATGTTGAAAAGTCATTGATGTCCCCAAATTTATTAAACACCAAGAAAAAAGAAAATTTCAAAGAAATAAAAAAATATAAAGAAGTTCGTAAAAAACTTTCCGATTACAAAAAATTTGTAAAAGCAAATTTTGAGTATGTGGGAGAAAATTTTACCTATAAAGCAAGATCAATTCATTACGACAAAAAGAAACCAAAAAAAGGTATTTATGGTAGTGCTTCACTCAAAGATGTTAAGGAATTAAGAGAAGAAGGAATAGAAACTGATATTATACCTTGGATTGATGACAATAAAAATTAAACTTTTTTGAATTCTGAAATATAATTTACAGATTTGTCAGATGTAACAGACCATTTATTTAAGATAGGATTAAATGTCATTCCATCAATTTTTTTTAGTTTTAATGAATTTTTTTTACAAATATCTGTCAAATGTTCTGGTTTAACAAATTTCTCCCAATCATGAGTACCTATTGGAAGCCATTTTAAAACATATTCGGCTCCCACAATCGCGAATAAATATGATTTAAGTGTTTTGTTTAAGGTAGCAATGAACATCACACCTGATTTCTTTAAAAACTTCGAACTTTCTTTAATGAAAAAATCAATATCCTCAACATGTTCAACAATCTCCATATTCAAAATAATATCAAATCTTTTCTTAATTTTTAAATTTTCTGGAGAGGAATTATAATATTTAATTTTAAGTTTACTTTTTTTTAAATGATACTTAGCTACTTTTATATTTTTGGAAGAAGCATCTATACCAACAACATTTGCTCCAAGTTTAGCCATAGGTTCTGAGAGTAATCCACCACCGCATCCAATATCTAAAATGCTCAAGCCTTTAAAAGGTTCATGTGCAATTTTAATTTTAAACTCAGATAAAATTGTATCTCTTATGTATTTTATTCTTATCGGGTTAAATTTATGTAATGGCTTAAATTTTCCATTAGGATCCCACCATTCCTCAGCTATTTTTGAAAATTTTTCTATTTCTTTTTTATTTATTGTGTTATTTTTCATTGTTTATTGACATTACAATCAAGATGTATTTTATCAATATATTTTAATTTATATTAAAAAAAATTATCAATGAAAATAATTGTATTAAAATTTGGAGGTACATCAGTTGGTACAACTGATAGGATTAAAAGGGTTGCAAAGATTATTGCTAGTTATAAAAAAAAATACAATGTAATTGTACTGTCTTCTGCAATGAGTGGTGTGACAAATAAGTTAATCAATTTATCCAAAAAAATTAGCAAAAATTTTTCAGACTCAGAGTACGATGTTTTAGTTTCGTCAGGAGAACAAGTCTCCTGTGCATTAATTTCAGGAGAATTAATTAATAGAGGTTATAATTCAAGATCTTGGATGTCATGGCAAATCCCAATAAACACAGAGGGAAAGCATAAATATTCAAGAATTAATAAAATTAACAAAAGTCAAATTGCAAGTTATTTAAAAAAAGGAGGAATTCCTATAATCACAGGATTTCAAGGTATTAACAATAGAAATAGAATAACAACTATTGGTAGAGGTGGGACAGATGCAAGTGCAATTATGTTTGCAAAGTTTTTCAATGCAGAGAAATGTATAATATACACAGATGTTGACGGTGTTTATTCTACAGATCCAAAAAAACTTAAGAAAGCTAAAAAAATAAAAGTTATATCTTATGAAGAAATGCTAGAAATGTCTTCTTTAGGAGCAAAAGTTATGCAACCTCATTCTATTCAAGATGCAAGATTGAATAGGGTAGATATAGAAGTGAGATCTTCCTTTACAAATAATGAAGGTACTCTAATAACAAAAAAAAAAAACATAATAAATAATAAGATTATTACTGGTATTTCAAATACAACTAATGATGCCAAAGTCACGCTTTTGGGCGTTAGAGATAAACCTGGGATTGCTGCATCAATTTTTAAACCTCTATCTGAAAATTCTATAAATGTAGATATGGTAGTACAAAATATTTCTGCCAATGGGAAAGAAACTGACTTAACTTTTACAATAAAATCTGATGATTTAAGTAAAACAAAAAAAATTATTTTACAAAATAGAAACATAAATTTTAGAGATTTAATATTTGATAAGAATGTTTCAAAAGTCTCAATAATAGGTGTTGGAATGGTCACCACTCCTGGAGTTACTTATAGAATGTTCCAGTCACTTGCTAATCAAAAAATAAATATTCAAGTAATATCTACATCGGAAATAAAAATTTCTGTGCTAATAGATAAAAAGAATTTACAAAAAGCTATATCTTCTCTGCACAAAGAATTTAAATTAAGTAAATAATTCATGAATATTAGACCATTTAGAGAAATAAAAAGACGAAAAACAAAAGTGATTAATGTTGGCAATGTAAAAGTTGGAGGAGATAATCCAATTTCTGTTCAATCAATGACTAATACTTTAACTAAAGATGTTAAAGAAACTGTAAATCAAATTGAAAAAATTGAAGAGGCGGGGGCTGATATTGTAAGAGTATCATGCCCAGATGAAGACTCTACGAAAGCTCTCAAATATATTATAAAAAATACATCTATCCCAATAGTTGCTGATATACATTTTCACTACAAAAGAGCAATAGAGGCGGCTGAGAGTGGAGCTGCTTGTCTTAGAATAAACCCTGGAAATATTGGAGACAAAAAAAAAATTAAAGAGGTAATTTCTGCAGCAAAAAATAATAATTGTTCAATTAGAATTGGTGTTAACGCAGGATCACTAGAAAAAGATCTATTGGAAAAGTATAAAGAACCTTGTCCTGAAGCTCTAGTGGAGAGCGCAATTAGAAATATTAGTATTGTTGAAGACTTTGATTTTAATGAATTTAAAGTTAGTGTTAAATCCTCTGATGTATTTTTATCTATTGAAGCTTATAGACAACTTTCCAAGGTAACTGATTATCCAATACATTTAGGTATTACAGAGGCAGGTTCTTTTTTGCCTGGTAGTATAAAATCTTCTATTGGTTTTGGTGCACTTCTTTTGAGTGGTATTGGAGACACTATAAGAGTTTCTTTATCTGATGATCCTGTAGAGGAAGTAAAAGTTGGAAATGAAATACTTAAATCACTTAATTTACGAAATAGAGGGGTAAAAATTATTTCTTGTCCATCTTGTGCTAGACAAGCTTTTAATGTAATTGAAACTGTTAAAGAGTTAGAAGATAGACTGTCCCACATAAAAACTCCCATTTCTCTATCTATAATTGGATGCGTAGTTAATGGACCGGGAGAGGCAGCACAAACTGATATAGGTATTACTGGAGGAGGAAAAGGTAATAACATGCTTTATTTAAAGGGAATTGAAAGTAAAAAAATATCAAGCGATGAGATGATTTCTAAAGTTGTAAGATTGGTTGAAGAAAAAGCTGAAGAAATTGAAAAAGCCAAATAATGGTACCTTTATCAAAAGTTCAAGATTTAATAGTAAAACACTCTAAATTGGAAAAGGAGTTATCTTCACAGGAAATTGATAAAAAATCTTTTGCAGAGAAGTCAAAAGAATACTCTGAATTAAGTGACATTATTAAAGAAGCAGTTTCCTACTTTAATTTTCAGAAAAACAAAGATGAATTGGAAAATTTAATTAATGATAGTGATACAGACAAAGAGATGAAGGATTTAGCTATTACTGAATTAAATGAGCTTGAAAAAAATAATGAAAATGATGAAAAAAAAATAAAATTATATTTGTTACCTAAAGACGAGGCAGATACAAAAAATGCAATAATAGAAATAAGGGCTGGAACAGGTGGTCTGGAAGCAAGTTTATTTGCATCAGATTTATTTAAAATGTACGAAAAGGTAAGTCACAAAAAAAAATGGCTTTTGGAGGTTATATCTATTTCTAAAAGTGATGCTGGTGGGTTAAAAGAAGTTATTGCATCAATAAAAGGTAAAAATATTTATTCTTCATTAAAATATGAGAGTGGTGTCCATAGAGTACAAAGAGTTCCTGATACTGAAACTCAAGGAAGAGTTCATACATCTGCTGCTACCGTTGCAGTAATGCCTGAAGCTGAGGAAGTAGATGTAAAAATAGAAGATAAGGATTTAAGAATTGATGTGTTTAGAAGTAGTGGTCCAGGTGGCCAAAGTGTAAATACAACAGACTCTGCAGTTAGGATTACTCATATACCAACAGGAATTGTTGTAAGTCAGCAAGATGAAAAATCACAAATAAGAAACAAAGAAAAAGGTTTAAAAATTCTTCGATCAAGAATTTATGAACTAGAAAGACAAATAAGAGATGAAGAAAGGTCAAAAGATAGAAAAAGTAAAATTGGAACTGGGGACAGATCTGAAAGAATTAGAACATATAATTTTCCACAAGGAAGAGTGACAGATCATAGAATAAATCTTACTTTGCATAAATTAGCTGAATTTATGGAAGGTGAAATATTTGATGAAATGATTGAGAATTTAGTAATTCAAGCCCAAGAAAATGAACTTAGCAATATCTAAATATGAATTATAGTCAAATTTTAAAAAAAGGTGAGAATTTTTTAAAAAAAAGTAAAATTAAAAATCCTAATCTTGACACCGAATTAATTTTATCAAAAGTAATTAACAAAAAAAGAGAGGAAATATTATTAAACACAAATAAAAAATTGAAAATAAAAGATATAATTAAATTTAAATATTATTTATTGAGAAGATATCAAAAAGAACCGATAGCATATATTCTAGGCTACAAATATTTTTGGAAATTTAAGTTTTTAACTAACAAATCAGTTTTAATTCCTAGACCAGATACTGAATTAATTATAGAAGAAACTTTAAAGTATCTTCCAGTTAATAAGTCAAAAAAAATATTAGATATTGGAACTGGATCGGGATGTATCGTAATTACCTTATTAAAAGAGCGACCAAACTGTAGAGGTACAGCCATAGATATATCTCTAAAAGCACTAAATGTTGCAAAAACTAATGCAAAATTGCATCAAATAGAAAATAAAATTAATTTTATTAATATCGATATTGACAAATATAAATCTAATAACTATGATTTAATCGTATCTAATCCTCCATACATAAACAGTATTGAATTAAATAGATTAGATGATGATATAAAATTTCATGAACCAATGTTAGCATTATCAGGAGGTTCAGATGGATTTAGAAATTTAAAAAAAGTAATTATAAAAAGTAAAAAATTGTTAAAAATAAATGGAAAACTTATTCTTGAGATCGGTTATAAACAAAAAAATGAATGTTTAAAAATGTTAAATGAAAATGGCTTTTATATTAATAAAATATCTAAAGACTTATCTGGAAAAGACAGATGTATAGCAAGTACTAAAATAAAATAATGAATAATTTTAAAAATAATAACAGAAGAGGTCGTTTTAAACCAAATGGAGATAGAGGTTTTAGAAGAAACGGAAATGGACACAAGTCTAATGGTGATTTTGGAAATGGATCTTCTTTTAAAAGAAGACACCCGGGAAAAAATAATCAAAATGCCTCAAAACTGGTCGAGAAGTATAATGATCTTGCCAGAGAAGCCCTTTCAAATGGCGATAAAATTTTGTCTGAAAACTACTTGCAGCATTCAGAACACTTTTCAAGAATTCTTATTTCCCAAGAAAATTTAAGAAATGATAACGAAAATGCATCAGATGCTAATATTAACAATGAATTAAAAAATGAGGCTGAAAAAAAAGAAGCAGAAGAAACAACAACAAAATAAATTACATTTTCGATATTAAATCAGATTTCAGAACATCAATTTTAATTTTATTTACTTCAAATACTTTACGTTGATCACCCTTTAATATTTTTCCTGATGGTAACTTGAGTTTTTGCGAATTTATTTTTCTCCCATTTTCAATCACTTCATAATGTAAATGAGGTCCAGTTGAAAGACCCGTTGATCCAACATAGCCAATTACTTGACCCTGTTTAACTCTTGCTCCTTTTTTAATACCTCTTCCAAATTTTGACATGTGTGCATACACAGTTTGATAAACTCTATTATGTTTTATTTTAACACAATTACCTCCACCTCCACACCATTGAGCTCTTACTACTAGACCATCTCCTGAAGCAAGAATGGGAGTTCCTGTTGGAGCAGCAAAATCTGTGCCAGTATGCATTTTTGTAAAACCTAAAATTGGATGTTTCCTTTTTCCGAATGAAGATGATAATCTTGCACCATTAATAGGAGTTTTCATTAAAGTCTTTCTCATACTTTTTCCATTTTCATCAAAGTAATCAATTTTATTTTTTTCATATTCATACCTATAAAGTTTAAGATCTTCATTTTGTAAAGTTAGGTTAGCAAAAATTATATTTCCTGTTTCAATTATTTCGTTTTTGTCATTTAAGAATTCTTCATAGATAATTTGAAAACTATCATTTTCCCAAATGTCTCTTTGAAAATCAACTTGAAAACCATATAGTCTTGCAAATTCAATAATTATATTAGGCTTTATATTTAAATTTAGAGCAGATTGATATAAACTGTTTGTAATTTTACTTTCCTTATAAGAAATTATTTTCTTCAAGTTTTTTTCTAATAACTCAGATTTAAAGCTTTGATTTTCAAAGTTTCTAACAAAATAAATCTCACTTTTTTTACTGATTTCAATTAAAAATTCTACGATTTTAGGTTTCTCTTTGTTATCTATTTTAAAATAAATTTTTTGATCAGGTCTTAATATTTTAATTTTATTATTTTTTTTAACAGTTTCGAGAAATATTTTTTTTTCACTCTTTGGTATTTCAATATTATTGATTATGACTTCATAATTATCCCCTTCTTTTACAAAATACTGATATTCTGTAAATCTATTGTCTAAACTAGATGTTATTTTTTTGAATGTTTTTTTAAGATAAATGTTGTTGAGAGTTTTTTTTATGTACTCATACTGTGATTTCTTTTTAATCTCATTAATGTAAGTGACAAATATTGCAATTGTAACTAATAAAATTAACCAAATTAAATGTGTTTGTGATTTAATTTTTTTTTTTAATTTTAATAGCACAATACTTCCGATAGATTAAAAATGTTGAAATATATGACTTTTTATCACATTTTTTGTTTATCTAAAAACTTGATTTATAAATTATTTCCAATATAAGCGTCACACTCAGCATATAAAAATGTTGTTTATTGGGCTTTATAGCTCAATTAGCTATTTAAATTGTATAGATTTTAAGAAGAGAAGTGTGGACGGTTAAGGTTACCAAAATTTGTCGTACACACTTCAACATTATACAAATATTATTCTTAGTATTTGTATAGAAGCTAGTGTGCGCCGTTTTTAAACTTGAGAGTTTGATCATGGCTCAGAACGTACGCTGGCGGCACGCCTTATACATGCAAGTCGAACGAAGTAGAAATACTTAGTGGCAGACGGGTGAGTAACATGTAGGTATCTTCCCTTTGGTGAGGAATAACACGAGGAAACTTGTGCTAATACCTCATAAGTCTTTACGGAGAAAGCTTTATGCGCCGAAGGATGAGCCTGCACTTGATTAGTTTGTTGGTGGGGTAATGGCCTACCAAGACTTTGATCTATAGCTGATCTGAGAGGATGATCAGCCACATTGGGACTGAGACACGGCCCAAACTCCTACGGGAGGCAGCAGTAGGGAATATTGCACAATGGAGGAAACTCTGATGCAGCGATGCCGCGTGAGTGAAGAAGGCCTTTGGGTTGTAAAGCTCTTTCGTCGGGGAAGAAAATGACTGTACCCGAATAAGAAGGTCCGGCTAACTTCGTGCCAGCAGCCGCGGTAATACGAAGGGACCTAGCGTAGTTCGGAATTACTGGGCTTAAAGAGTTCGTAGGTGGTTAAAAAAGTTGGTGGTGAAATCCCAGAGCTTAACTCTGGAACTGCCATCAAAACTTTTTAGCTAGAGTATGATAGAGGAAAGCAGAATTTCTAGTGTAGAGGTGAAATTCGTAGATATTAGAAAGAATACCAATTGCGAAGGCAGCTTTCTGGATCATTACTGACGCTGAGGAACGAAAGCATGGGTAGCGAAGAGGATTAGATACCCTCGTAGTCCATGCCGTAAACGATGTGTGTTAGACGTTGGAAATTTATTTTCAGTGTCGCAGCGAAAGCATTAAACACACCGCCTGGGGAGTACGACCGCAAGGTTAAAACTCAAATGAATTGACGGGGACCCGCACAAGTAGTGGAGCATGTGGTTTAATTCGAAGATACGCGCAGAACCTTACCAACACTTGACATGTTCGTCGCGACTCTAAGAGATTAGAGTTTTCGGTTCGGCCGGACGAAACACAGGTGCTGCATGGCTGTCGTCAGCTCGTGTCGTGAGATGTTGGGTTAAGTCCCGCAACGAGCGCAACCCTCACTTTTAGTTGCCATCATTCAGTTGGGCACTCTGAAAGAACTGCCAGTGATAAGCTGGAGGAAGGTGGGGATGACGTCAAGTCCTCATGGCCCTTACGTGTTGGGCTACACACGTGCTACAATGGCATTTACAATAGGAAGCAAGGTGGCGACATCAAGCAAATCCTAAAAAGATGCCTCAGTTCGGATTGTACTCTGCAACTCGAGTACATGAAGCTGGAATTACTAGTAATCGCGGATCAGCGCGCCGCGGTGAATACGTTCCCGGGTCTTGTACACACCGCCCGTCACACCATGGGAGTTGGTTCTACCTTAAGGCAAGGTTTTAAACCCTTGACTACGGTATAGTCAGCGACTGGGGTGAAGTCGTAACAAGGTAGCCGTAGGGGAACCTGCGGCTGGATTACCTCCTTTCTAAGGATGATTAAGGATTTTTTCTTAATCTAAATAATATAACAGGTTAATGTTGACCGTCCTCATTTCTCTTTTTAAAATAGTGTTTCTCCTTTTGCAGAAAAGGGCCGGTAGCTCAGTTGGTTAGAGCACACCCTTGATAAGGGTGGGGTCGAAAGTTCGAGTCTTTCTCGGCCCACCATTTTTCTGGGGGATTAGCTCAGCTGGGAGAGCGCCTGATTTGCATTCAGGAGGTCAGCGGTTCGATCCCGCTATCCTCCACCAAGAAATACTTAGTTATTTTATTCGTAAATATTTAAAAATTATTATCAATATCTATATCCGATTGTTCGAAGATCTGAACAATCAATTAATATTCGAAAAGATGAATATTAAAAAAATTTGATTCAACACAGAATTTTTTTCTGTGCATAAATCAAGCGTTTAAGGGCGTGTGGCGGATGCCTTGGCACTGAAAGCCGACGAAGGACGTGGTATACTGCGATAAGTTACGGGGAGCTGTATGCAAGTTTTGATCCGTAAATTTCCGAATGGGGAAACCTACCACTTTATGTGGTACTTTAAACTGAATACATAGGTTTAAAGAGACAACCCGGAGAACTGAAACATCTAAGTAACCGGAGGAAAAGAAATCAATTGAGATTCCGTTAGTAGTGGCGAGCGAAACCGGACTAGGCCAGTAGATTTGTTAAAAAAATTTGAATAGTTTGGAAAAGCTAACCACAGAGGGTGATAGTCCCGTATGAGTAATGTTTAACAAATTTCTTGAGTAAAGCGGGACACGTGAAATCCTGCTCGAATATAGGGGGACCACCCTCTAAGCCTAAATACTCTTCAGTGACCGATAGTGAACTAGTACCGTGAGGGAAAGGTGAAAAGAACCCCTATTAGGGGAGTGAAATAGAACCTGAAACCGCATGCCTACAATCAGTCGAAGCTCTTTTTAGAGTGACGGCGTACCTTTTGTATAATGGGTCAGTGACTTAATTTATAAAGCAAGCTTAAGCCATCTAGGTGTAGGCGCAGCGAAAGCAAGTCTTAATAGGGCGATTAGTTTTATGAATTAGACCCGAAAACGAATGAGCTTACCATGAGCAGGTTGAAAGCAAGGTAACACTTGCCGGAGGACCGAACCAGTTGACGTTGAAAAGTCTTTGGATGACTTGTGGTAAGGGGTGAAAGGCCAACCAAATTCGTAGATAGCTGGTTTTCCGCGAAAACTATTTAGGTAGTGCGTTGAATAAATATGCGTTTAGAGGTAGAGCACTAAATGGGCTAGGGGGAAGAGATTCTTACCAAACCTAATAAAACTCCGAATGCTAAACGTAGTTCTTCAACAGACAGACTGTGGGTGCTAAGGTCCATGGTCGAGAGGGAAAGAGCCCAGACCACCAGATAAGGTCCCAAAATTGTGATTAAGTGTGAAAGGATGTGGAAATTCCATAACAGCCGGGAGGTTGGCTTAGAAGCAGCCATCCTTTAAAGATAGCGTAACAGCTCACCGGTCTAATAGAGTTTCTGCGCCGAAGATGTAACGGGGCTAAAATCACATACCGAATCTGTGGGTTTATAAAGTTTTCGAACTTTATAAGCGGTAGCGGAACGTTCTGTAAGCCTGTAAAGGGATACCCGTGAGGGATCCTGGAGGTATCAGAAGTGCGAATGCTGACATGAGTAACGATTAAAGAAGTGAAAAACTTCTTCGCCGAAAATCCAAGGGTTTCTGCGCAAGGTTAATCCGCGCAGAGTTAGTCGGCCCCTAAGACGAGGGCGAAAGCCGTAGTCGATGGAAATAAGGTTAATATTCCTTAACCTGGTGGTAGTGACGGATTTTGTAAGTTGTATGTTCTTAATGGATTGAACATGCCGCGAAAAAGTCCCAGGAAATAGCTCCACCATTAAGACCGTACCCTAAACCGACACAGGTGGATTAATAGAGTATATTTAGGCGCTTGAGAGAATGATGTTGAAGGAACTCGGCAAAATGCTTCTGTAACTTCGGGATAAAGAAGACCTTTTTTTGGGCAACCATTAAGAGGTGGCACAAGCCAGGGAGAAGCGACTGTTTATCAAAAACACAGGGCTCTGCTAACACGTAAGTGGATGTATAGGGTCTGACGCCTGCCCGGTGCTGGAAGGTTAATGCGATGGGTGCAAGCTCATTTCTGAAGCCCCAGTAAACGGCGGCCGTAACTATAACGGTCCTAAGGTAGCGAAATTCCTTGTCGGGTAAGTTCCGACCTGCATGAATGGCGTAACGATTTCTCCGCTGTCTCCAACATCAACTCAGTGAAATTGAATTCTCCGTGAAGATGCGGAGTTCGCGTAGTTAGACGGAAAGACCCCGTGCACCTTTACTGCAACTTTACATTGGTGTTAGGAAAAACATATTTAGCATAGGAGGGAGACATTGAAACGTTGGCGTCAGCTAACGTGGAGTCACCAGTGAAATACCTCTTTTGTTTTTCTTGACATCTAACTGATAGCCGTTATCCGGCATCAAGACATTGTATGGTGGGTAGTTTGACTGGGGCGGTCGCCTCCCAAATAGTAACGGAGGCGTGCGAAGGTAAGCTCAGAACGGTCAGAAATCGTTCGTAGAGTGCAATGGCATAAGCTTGCCTGACTGTGAGACTGACAAGTCGAGCAGAGTCGAAAGACGGTCATAGTGATCCGGTGGTTCTGAGTGGAAGGGCCATCGCTCAACGGATAAAAGGTACGCCGGGGATAACAGGCTGATACTGCCCAAGAGCTCATATCGACGGCAGTGTTTGGCACCTCGATGTCGGCTCATCACATCCTGGGGCTGGAGCAGGTCCCAAGGGTTTGGCTGTTCGCCAATTAAAGTGGTACGTGAGCTGGGTTCAGAACGTCGTGAGACAGTTCGGTCCCTATCTGCTATGCGTGTAGAAGAATTGAGAGGAGCTGTCCCTAGTACGAGAGGACCGGGATGGACGTACCACTGGTGGACCGGTTGTAGCGCCAGCTGCAGTGCCGGGTAGCTAAGTACGGACGAGATAACTGCTGAAAGCATCTAAGCGGGAAACTCACCTCAAAACTAGTTCTTCCTATAGAGCCGTGGTAGACCACCACGTTGATAGGCTGGATGTGGAAGCACAGCAATGTGTGTAGCTGACCAGTACTAATAGCTCAATTGGCTTGATTTATGCACTGAAAAAAATTTTAAAACATATCTTATTGATAATGACAAAGAAAATAAATGGTCTATGGTTATTTGGTTTATCTGGTTCAGGTAAAACTTTTATTTCAAAAAAAATTTATCAGAAAAAAAAAAGATCAGTAATTATTGACGGTGATGTGGTTAGAAAAAAAATAAGTTTTGATTTAGGCTATACTATAAAAGACAGAGTTATATCAACTAAGAGACTGTTAGGAATATCTGAAATACTAATTTCACAAAATATTTTTCCAATAGTTTCCTCTTCTTATTTAGGTGTTGAAGTCTCAAAGTTATTAAGAAAAAAAAAATTTATTATTATAAAAGTGATAAGAAATAAAAAATTTCTGAAAAAAAAGGTCTTTAATTTAAGAAAAAATGTTGTAGGAAAAGACATTATTCTTCCAAAAATAAATTGTATTGATCTGGTAAATGATAAATATATTAATGATAAGATAAAAAAAATAATTGAGTTGTTAAAATAAATTTAACAGCGAAACTTCTTTTGCAAGTAAAATAATATAATTATAATCTTTTTAAATCATTTTTTGTATATTTATAATCTGAGACGGTATCAATCTCGTACCAATAATTTTTATACTTTTCCACTTTAATAGAAATTATTTTATTTCTAACACAAAGATTAATAAATGATGTCATATCTATTTTATTATTTTTAATTTTTTTAAAATATCTGAAACATTTAAAATATGAATTTTTACTAAGTTTAATAATTCCCATAAATTGATATTTGGGGTATTTATTTATATTTATCTTATTACCAATCTCCAATAATTTGCCTTGTTTTACTATCAAATTTTCAGCATCTAAGAGAACTTTTTTTAAAGGCATTCTATTTGTCCAATTTTTAAACCAATTTACATTAACAGGCAGAATATTTCTTTTCTGTTTTAATAGTTTAAAAATATTATCTTTAAAAATTATATCTCCATATACAATTACTACATCTTGATTTATTTTCTTAGCAGCCAAAAAAAGGCTGTACACCATATTAGTAGTTGAATATTCTTTATTTATAATATCTTTAAACCCTATTTTTTTTGTAAAATTTTTTAAAAGATTTTCTTTGTAGCCGGTTATGATTATTTTGTTTTTGAAATTATCATAAAATTTTTTGTTATAAAGTAAAAGTGGTTTAGAATTTATTTTGACTAGACATTTAGGCCTTGATCTGAATTGTTTTGGAAGCCTAGAACCTTTACCAGCTGCTAATACTATTAGTTGCATAAAATTTTTTTATAATTTTTTTGTCAAAAATTTTGAACTTAACATATCTTTCTGGATGCCACATAATTCCTAAAATTTTCTTTTCTTTAACATGAAAACCTTCAACATAATTATCTCCTGAAATAGCAAAAATATTAACAGACTTTATGTTTTTAATTTTTATGACATCGTCATGATAAGAATTTACACTTCTATAAAATTTTCTTTTGTTTATATTGAATAAAACATTATGATTTCCTATTTTTCCTACACCTTCTTTGATTTTGAAACCAAATTTCTTAGAAATAAACTGGGCTCCGTGACAAATACCAATCATTGCAATTTTTTTTGTCAATGCGTAATTATAAATTTTATTATTTATTTTCTCTCTAATTCTATCTTTTTTCTTTAAATTGATTGAATTATTTCCACCTGCAAATATCAACAAATCATATTTATCCTCGATTTCATTATTATAAATACTAATTAATGGTTTATAAAAAATTTGCTTTAAAAACTTAATTAATTTTAAATCAGTACAATATTCAAATTGATTTTTATAAGTTTCTCTGACAGATGGTATTATCAAAATTTTCATCAATATATTTTTTTATTTAAACAATCTATTGTAAGATTTTTTTTTGTTAATATTTCACTAAATTTTTTATCACCGACCCCTATACAAGATGGTAAAGATAATTCAGCTGCTCTAATACTCATATGAGAATTTTGACCTCCAAATTTTGTAACTAACCCCTTTATCTTTCTAGAAAAAATAAAGTCATACCCAGGATCTGCACTTTCAATCATTACAATTTTATTATCAATTTTTTCAATATCACTCATATTTTGAATTTTAATGAATTCTGCATTTATCTTTTTTTGAGTTATATAATTGCCATTTTTAGTATTTTTTTGTGACAAGTATAAGTCTGATACTGAACAAATTGTTTCAGGTAAATGTATAGAAGAATTAATTTTGTAAATCTTTTTGTTTCTTTTTATCTCATATTTAATATTCTTAGTTAAACTAGATGCTTCTAAATCGTAATGGTAATTAAGAATTGTATTAATATTAAGATAGGATAATTCGTCTCTAGATATTTTATGCTTATCTCCAAATTCAATTAGATTTTCAAATATTAAATTTATACTTTTTGTAAAAAAAAATTTTGCATATTCTCTATTAAATATTGATTTTCTAATAAATTTATCTAACTCAATTGAATTAATTTTTAAATTATTCTTTTTTAAAAATTTATCAATTTTTTTTAATTTTTCTTTCGAAAGTTTAAATTTCTTCTTTTTTAAGATTCTTTTTTTTTTAGCAAAGTATTTATTGTAGCCCTCATTATAATTTAGAGATGTAATATCATAAGTATTAGGTCTAAGATGACCATAAATGGCACAAAATTTTTTTTTGCTTAATTTTACAAAATCATCATTTACATTTGAGGCGATATTTTTAATTGAATTAAGATAATTATTTTTGTCTTCTATAGAAATAATCTTAGTCTCAACAAGTGAATTCAAAATATCAATGGCTATAAAACCACATCTTGCTAAACCAGCAAAAGGCAATGTTCCAAATCTTTTACAATCTTCAACTAGATAATATATTTTATTTAAAGGATAAAATTTAGATTTATTTAACATTTCATGCCTTTTTTTTAAAGTTTCGATTTTTTTAAGATCACTAAATGAGGATTTGTATGCAATATGATTAATTTTAATTAATGAATTTTTAATTTTTTTAATTTCACTTTTACTGAATGTTTTTATAAGTTCTTTTTGAAGCCTAGAGGATGTTGTTGCTGTAAAACATGTAAACAAAATTTCAAATTCAACTTTGTCATGCAAGTGGGTATTTTTTTTAAATTTTTTTATATAAAAATTTACTAACTTTTTTGATATTTTTGGATCTAATTCATTTGGTACCCATGAATTGAAATCTACTCTTACATCTATATATGGAGTTCCATAAAAAGTTGTCATTAAGTGATGAGATTCTAAATTTTGGAAACCATAATCGTGTCGGTTCTTTGACCATATGTGATCAGTAATTAACTCTTTATAAAGAGATAATGCTAAAGGTCTTGGCTTAATTCCAATAATTTCAGCTGGGTTCCAATCTGGCATAACTCCAAAACAATTTGTATCGCCATAAAGATCATAATTTTTTTCTTGAAGTTTAATAATTTTTTTTTCTAAATTTGTTAATAAATTAAAATATTTTTTGGCTGAATAAATCTTCTTATTTTTAGGTAAAACTATTTTGCGAACTTGTAATATGAATACTTTATTATTTTTATTAATTGCAAACTCTATATCTAATAAGTTTGAATTAAATAATTTTTTTAACTTTTTTACCTCTTTTAATAGTTTCTGAATTCTTACATCTTTTATTTTTTTAATTTTTTTTTCAAATATAGTAATTGTATAGGAATTATTTGCACCAGAGGTAACTGTATCAGTCCTATTACCTTCATCATAATTTACATTTATGATCGGTAAATAGTTGTGTAAATCTACGGTTGTACACACACCCGAAATAGATATATCTTCAACCATATCTTGAACTATTATCTCGTTTTTATCTTTGTTTTTATTTTTATATCCATCAATAATATTATTAATCATATTTTTAATTAATGACTTATTCTTTGGATTTAGGTTTAAAAAGCTAAGATATTTACCCGCGAGTGATTTTTTTGATGTATCCTCATTTATTGCTGAAGATCTTATTGCAATTTTATTTTTAAAATTATCTGATATTCGATTTATAACTTCACTTGGTCTATCTTTTATTTGTTTTTGAGTAATTAATATTAAATTAGGAATATTAAAATTTTTAGCCTTTAGATTTAAAAGTGTTCTGCCTTTAGTGCTAAATTTCATATAATTTAACTAATTAATTATTGTTAATTATTATAAGTATTAAATTTTTTTTTACCATTTATTAAAAATACTTACCAAATATTTTTTTATATTAATCTTATAGACACAAACTCAATTTGAAATCTAATTCTATATAGTTTAATTGTATTTAGTTTTTTTATTCATGAAATGAGCAGTAAATTAAATATTTATATATATCACAAAATATTATAAATATTTGCTATAGTGGAAAAAGATAATTTAAATACCAATAATGAGATTTATTTAACCGATTTATTCAAGAAACTTTGGAAAGATAAACTCATTATTTTTGCCATAACTCTTATTAGTCTTTTAATTGGAATTGGTTACAGCCTCAAAAACAAACCTAAATTAATGTTTGAAGCCAAAGTAGTTGTAAAAAATCCACCTGGTGAACTTTTTTCATATTATAATTACACAACTTTAGACTCACAAAGTCCAACAATAGATTTTAGTTTGTATGATAGTTTTTTACATAAAATATTTGTTGAGCAATTTTATCAAAATCTTGGTTCATTGGATAATTTACAAAATTTTGTTGATCAAAACCTTGAAATTGGTGAATTCAAAAACTTTTTAAATGTGGGTGAAGTCTCAGCAAAAGAATATTTTAAGAAAAGATTTATACAACCAGAAAAAAAATATAAAAGAAGAGAATATAATTATTTTCTAATTTATCCTGAGGAATTGGATGGTGCAAAATTTATTAATGACTATATATTTTTTATTAGAGATCTAAACGTAGATGTTTTTCGAAATCAATTAAATTCAAAAATCCAAAATAAAATAAAACTTTACAAACAAAATCTTGATATAGCAAAGGAAATTGGAATAAATGATCCTATATTAGGCAATAAAGATGTAACTGTTTTTGTATCGAAAGAATTATACTTTCAAGGCACAAAAGTTCTAAATAAAAAAATTAAATATCTAGAAGAATTAGTTGCGAGTCTTAATAATGAAAATTTTCAGTATAATCCGTTATTAGACAAAGCAACTGTTTCAATAAAGGATCCAATTAGTAAATTTAAATATCCACTAATTGGATTAATCTTTGGAATTTTCTTATCATTCTCAATTATTTTATTAAGGGACTCAAAAAAAAATTAATATTAAAATTAATATAATATTTATAAAAACTTATTTATTTTTTTCTTAATTGATAATTTATCCATATTAATTTTTTTTAGTAAATCATTATAGTGCCCATAAGACCTTATGAAAGATTTTGGTATATTAATATTTTCAAATTTCATAATATTATTTTTATGCGCAATATAGTGATTAAGTTGATATTGAAGAATTAATTATTTCAATATGGAATAGTAGGCCTACAGTTAGATACTTAGTTGTTCGTATTAGCAATTAATTTATCCAAAAAAGGGAACATTTCTGATAAAGGCTGAGGTTCAAATAAACCATTCTCCTTTTTAATATACCCTTGTTTAAATAGTGGAGGTTGTTTTTCATCTACAATTAATTCACAAACTATTGGTCTTTTTTTTTTAATAATTTTTTCTATTTGAGAGTTTAGATTATTTGATTTAGTTATTTTTATATAATTTAAACCAAAAGATTTTGAAATTTTTTTAAAATCAGGCATGGTTAGTCCCCAATCTGGATGTGTTCCATAATATTTTTTTTTTAAAAATTCAGATTGAGTATGTCTAATAGCTAAGTAACCATTATTGTTTACAAGAATAATGATTAAATTAATATTTTTTTGTGAAATTGTTTGTAAGTCTTGAATGTTCATTAAAAAACTACCATCACCAATAATACAAATATAATTTTTAAATTTTTTGCTTGCAGAAGATCCAATAGATTCTGCTAGCCCTGTTCCCATAGACGAAATTGCTGATGAGCATATAAGCCGGTCACTTTTATGTAAGAAAGAACTTTGAAAACCACTAAATAACGCAGTTCCTCCACCATCAATAATAAGACATTTATTTTTAATTTTCTTAGTAATATTGCGAATAAAAATATCTGAGTTAGGTTTTTTAGATTTTTTTGGATCATACCAATTTTGGATTTTAAGATGATCAGTCAGCCATTTTTTTGACTCCTTATTAATTTTAAGAAAAAAGTCTAAGAATATATTTAGATCTTCATGAATTTTTAAATCAAATTTTAGATTTAAATTATTCATCTGATCATTATCAATATTTACGATAACTTTTTTTGAGTTTTTAGCATAGCTATCATACAAAGTAGTTGTATGAGGTATTGATAGGTGTGTTCCCAAACAGATTATTAGATCAGACTCAAAAACAGCTTTATTTGCTCCACGCTGTCCGCTCATACCTATTATGCCAAGATTTTTCTTATCAGAAGTTCCATATAAATCTGCAGCATTCCAGGTTGATACATAATTTAGTTTATGTTTATTAATTACTTTTAATAATTTTTTCTTGATAGATGTTGAACTTCTAGTCCCATAACCTAAGATTAAAAGAGGTTTTTTTGAATTTTCATATAAGTTTAAAAATTTTTTTAAGTAATTTTTTTTTTTGTATTTCAATTTTTTTTTAGGTTGCTGTGTAGAATCATATTTTATAACAGACCATTGGATCTCTAAGGGAATGTCTAGCCAAACAGGGCCGTGTCTTCCTGTTGTAGCTATTCTAATGGCTTTATTCAATTCCTTAATAAAGTCCTCTTTTTTTTTAATAAATACAGCATATTTAGTTAATGGCTTTACAACATCGCAAATATTTACTTCTTGAGTTCCAACTTGCCGAACTTTCTTTCCATAGCTTGTATGATTTGATCTTGCTTGCCCACTTATAAATATTGTTGGAACAGAGTCCTGCCAAGCTGCTAATAGCCCAGTTATCACGTTTGTACATGCAGGGCCGGTGGTAACTACAGCACAACCAATGTTATTTTCTATTTTTGCATCAGCAACAGCAGCAAGACCTGCACTTTGTTCATGATTTGTGTAAGTTACTTTGAATTTAGATTTTTCTAAAGAATCAAAAATATGAACTACAGCACCACCCTGCAAACCAAAAACGTTTTTAACATTATTTTTTTTTAAAATTTTAGCAAGACAGTCAGTTAATTTTAAATTCATAAGTTTTTATACCTTCTTAATTTATATTTTTCAGGATCTAAAATAAGCTCTTTTCTTAAATTTTTAGAACCCCATTTGTCATGTACTACAGAAAAATTTCTTCCTCCAACAATATTTTTTCCCTCATTTACACCCCATTTTATGCACTGAAATATTTGTTCAAAAGAAGTGCCAGAGTCTTTAGATTTTAAAATTTTTTTTACTTTAAAATAATTTTTTCCAGCTGCAATTTTGCCAGCCCTAATAGTTTCTAAATGGGTTTTTGTCTTAGTAAAACCAGGCCCTATGATAAAAATGTTTAAATTTTTATTTTCATCATCAAGCAATTCACACATCTTAATTAATCCAATTTTTGAGACACAATATGCAGAATAGTTTGTAAATGGACTATTTGTTCCTCCACCAGCTAGATAAACTACATTAGACT
>CACKZV010000006.1 GCA_902604795.1 uncultured Pelagibacteraceae bacterium
TGTATTTTTAATAGCTGCTGAAATACCCGCTATTGATGCCATCATTGCATCATTTAATTCTTTTTTATCCTTCTTGTTTAATTTTTTTTTCAAAAGCTTATTCATTACTACTGCTTGTAAAACATTAAGGATTTCGGAATATATATTTCTAATAATTGCTGGACCTCTAAAACTTTTTCTTTGTTTATAAATTTCTTTAGGTGTAATTTGATCATTTAATTTTTTAACTGCTTCAAATTGAAACCTTAATTTTTTTCCAACTCTTACAAGTTTATCGTCAGCTAAATTTTTTTCATAAATTTTAGATATCTCAGGGTCTACTTTTGAAAGTACCATATCAAGCAAGTCCATTGTTGAATTAAAATATGGCCAGTTTTTTTCCATATCTATAAGTGTCTTTTTAAATTTTTTAATTGATGAATATCTCAAAGCTTCTGCAGTACCTAACCATGCGGGTAACATTAATCTAATCTGCGTCCAGGCAAATACCCAAGGGATAGCTCTCAAACTATTTATATTATCAACATTTTTTCTTTTTGAAGGTCTAGATCCTATTGATAGTTTGCCGAGTGCCATATGTGGGGTTACAGTTTTAAAATATCTAATGAAATCTGAACTTTGGTTTATATTTTTTCTATAAGAGCTTGTTGATATTTCTGACATACTTTGAATTAATTTTACCCAGCTATCTTTTGGTTTTGGAGGTGGATTTAAAGTAGCTTCCATAACAGATCCTATGTAACTACATAGATTATATTTTGCTAAAGGTTCATAACCATACTTTTGTTGTATTACTTCTCCTTGGTCTGTAATCCTAATTTTGCCATTAACTGAACCTGCTGGCTGTGATCTCAATGTAGCTTGTATTGGTCCGATTTTAGGATCAATTCTTGCAATCGCATCAACTGAAGATAGTATTAATAAAGGAATTGGTCTTTTATCATTTTATTCTCTTGGACTAGCTATTCCCTTTGTTCTATCAGGTTATTTGATACAAAAATTTATGATTTTTTCTAAAAATCTAAAAGCAAAGATGAAAATGATAAATATGTTTGGTGGATCTTTACTGCTAATTACAGGAATACTAATGATCACTAACCAGTTGCAAGCTTTAGGTTATTATCTTCTTGAGTATATGCCTTTTCTACAGAGCATAGGTTAAATTAATTTATATTAAACTTTCTTTGCAAATGTCTGAGCTTGCTATCAGTACTATCATATTCAATATAGCACCCTTGTAAAAATCTTTTACCTTCATTTGGATTAAATTCTGTTCTACCATGAAGTAATCTGTAATTATCCATCATAATTAAATCTCCAGATATTAATCTAAATTCTATTCTATAGAAATCAGAGTTATATAAATCGGATAATTTTTTTCTAGCCTTATAATAAAGGTCTAATTCCTCTTTTTTTAAAACTGGCACGTAATCAAGCCTAGGACTAAATCTAACCTGTTTAAAATTCTTGTTTTCATCGAGCTCTATTAATTCAGACCAGTCTTCTAAAATCACATCTTTATCAATAAATTTAAATTTTACTTTAACTTTGGTTAATATTTCATAATATTCAGGAAAATCTTTTTTTAAATCTTCAGTTACAGCATAACCATCAACCAACGTTGATAAACCACCAGTTACTTCATTTTCAATACAATGCAATATCTGAATACAAGGGACAGGATTTCTATATGGATTATCGGTGTGAGGAGCCAAAGGTAACGGTGTATATGCAAGATCATTAGGATTAGGTTTTGATGAAACATTAAAGTGCTCGCCAAAATTAGTTCTTCTAACACTACCTATTGAGTTGGCAAATTTGATTAAATAATTATCATGAGTTGGAACATTCTTTATAATTGCAAATCCATACTTGTAAAAAGAAGTAAGCAATTCATGCATTTCAACACTTTCATAAATATTCTCATGAAAATTGAATTTTTTTACGTCACTGAGTGATGAAGTCCATTTTACTTTTTCTTTAATTTTACTAATTGAGTTGGAATTTTTAAATTCTCGAATTATTTTATTAATATCAATTTTAGTTTCTATTCCATCTGAAAAAGTTATGTTTAATAGGTCTTTTTCAATTATTGCAGATTTGATAATGACGTCTGATTCCATTGTACTTGGATCAAAGAGTCTCTGCTGTGTCTTTTGATCTAGTAATTCAACATTTTCTACTCTTTCTCTAAGCCAAAAAGGATGAATTTCTTCATTCAGATTTTCATCTCTAAAGAAAACCTTATTATTATCTAATTCAATTTTCATAAAATTGAGCATTAATTAAAAAATATCTTTAATCAAGAGAAATTAAGTAGTATTTGGAATTATGGAAGACAATCTAATAATTAAAAATAATGAATTTCCAAAGTTTTTGAACCAACTAGCAATTGATTTAACAAATTTTTATTTTAAAAAACTTAATAAGCCTTTTAAAGTTAATAATAAATTACTTGGCAAAGGATATGACCCTGTTACCACATGTGATAAAGCTTTTGAAAAATTCATTAGAGCAAAAATAACTAGAAAATTTCCTGGTCATGAAATTATTGGAGAAGAATTTGGTTACAAAAAAACTAAAAGTAATTTTAGTTGGGTAATTGATCCCATTGATGGAACAAGGTCATTTGTTATAGGAAGTCCAACTTGGAGTAATTTAATATCAGTAAATTATAAAGGCGATCCAATATTTGGTTTGGCAAACTTCCCTATGTTAAATAAGTATTATTATAATCAATCTTCAAAAATTGCATATGTTGTTGAAAATAAAAAAAGAAAAAAAATATCAGTAAACAAGAGTGTTAAATTTAAAGATATTAAATTGACTGCTGGATTTCATGGAGCAATTTCATTAAATCAACAAAAAAAAATTCCAAAACTTCTTAAATTGATACAATTCCCTTGTTCAGATGCATTGTCATATGCTCAGATATGTGAAGGTAGAATTGATGTTGTATTGCAATGTAATAATAAAATTTGGGACATTCATCCACTAATACCAATTATCAATGCATCTGGTGGGATTACTACAACTTGGAAAAATAAAGATGCAAAGCAGGCAGGACATGTAGCGGTATCATCTAATAAAATAATTCATAAAAAAATATTAGGTTTGCTAAAACCCATCGTCTAATAATGGAAATTCTTGTTCTTCAACACATAAATATTGAAGATCCTGGTTTTATTAAAGATTTAATGATCAAAGATGGAGTTAATATTACAACAGTTGAGTTAGATGAAGGTGAAAAAATTCCGAATAATTTAAATTTTTTTGATGGAATGCTTTGTATGGGTGGACCTATGGATACTTGGATGGAAAAGGATTATCCTTGGCTGATTGAAGAAAAAAAAAAGATTAAAGAGTTTGTTGTAGATTTAAATAAGCCATACTTAGGTTTCTGTCTTGGATGTCAATTGTTGGGAGAAGTAATAGGAGGAAAAGTAGTTAGAACTAATAATCCTGAAATTGGAATGTTGGATGTGAACTTTTTGAATAAAAAAAAGAAAGATATACTTTTTGCAGATTTTCCAGAAAAAATTACATCATTACAATGGCACTCTTATGAAGTTCAAGGATTAGAAAAAAATAAAGATGTAACATTAATTGCTTCATCAAAAGAGACAAAATATCAAATATTTCGATATAAAAAGAATGCTTATGGTATTCAATTCCACATAGAAATTAAAGATACAACTGTAAATGATTGGGGATGTGTACCTGAATATAAGTCAGCACTAGAAAATCAATTAGGGCAGGGTGCTTTGGAAAAATTTGACAAAGATGCCAAAGAAAATATGAAAAATATGAATAATTATTCAAAAATTTTATATACCAATTTCAAAAACGATATCATCCTTAATAATTAAGTCACCTATTTTACCCTTGTAGTTAACTCATTAATCAGGTTTAATTTTATTTGTAATAATTAGGAGGAAAAATGAAATTTAAAAATTTTATTAAAATTTTCTTTGCAATTTTATTTGTTTTTGTGTCAACACATTCATACGCGAAAACAATTAAATGGTCTATGCAAGGAGATAGTTTAACTTTGGATCCTCATGCCCAAAATGAAGGTCCCACAACACAAGTTTCAAGACAGGTCTATGAAGCACTTGTAACAAGAGGTCTAGATATGAGTATTGAACCTCAACTTGCAACTGATTGGAAAACTACTGATCCAAATACTTGGGTTTTTAATTTAAGAAAAGATGTAAAATTTTCTGATGGTACAGATATGACAGCAAAAGATGTTGTCTTTAGTATTTTGAGAGCAAAACAACCTACATCAGATTTTAAAGAATACATCAGTACAATTTCTGATGTTAAAGAAATTGATAACTACACTGTTCAAGTGATTACAAGTAAACCAAATCCAATTCTTTTAAACCAATTATCAAATATATTTATAATGTCTAAAAAATGGTCTATTGATTTTGGAGCTACAGTTTCACAAAACTGGGATGGTGGAGAAGAAACATTCTCAGCAACTAACGCTATGGGAACTGGACCATTCAAAATTACTCTAAGAGAACCAAATACTAAGACAGTATTTGAAAGAAATAGTAATTGGTGGGGTTCAATGAAAGATAATAGTGTTACTGAAATACACTTATTACCAATTAAAAACTCGGCTACAAGAGTTGCAGCATTATTATCTGGTGAAGTTGATCTAGTAACTGATGCTCCAGTTCAAGACTTAGCTAGAATTGGAAATTCTGCAGATCATGAAGTAGTAAGTACTGCTCAAATGCGTACTATCTTTTTAGGTATGGACCAAGCAGCAGATAAATTAAGATCTGGAAATACTGGTGATAATCCATTTAAGAAAAAAGAAGTAAGACAGGCGCTTTATCAAGCAATAGATATTGAAGCAATAAAGAAAAAAGTTATGAGAGGCCTTAGTGAGCCTGCAGGAATCATAACTTTTCCTGGAGTAAATGGATACACAAAAGATCTAGATAAAAGATTGCCTTATGATGTTGAGGCTGCGAAAAAATTATTAGCTAATGCAGGATATCCAAAAGGTTTTGATGTTGAACTAAGATGCCCTAATGACAGGTATGTAAATGACGAAGCAATTTGCACTGCAGTAGTTGGAATGTTAGGTAAAATAGGTGTTAATGTAAACTTATTTGCCCAAACTAAAAGTAAACACTTTAAAGAGCTTAAAGAAGATAAAGGTGATTTCTATATGCTAGGATGGGGAGTTCCAACATTAGATAGTCATTATGTTTTCCATTATTTATATGAGTCAGGAGCTAGCTGGAATAAAGTTAACTTTAGCAACAGCGAAGTTGATGCTGCTATAAGAGTTATGGAAGGTGAAGTTGACCTAGATAAAAGAAATGCAGCTATTGCAAATGCTTGGAAAATTGTAAAAGATGATATTTCATATCTTCCTTTACATCACCAAGTAATTTCTTGGGCAACTAAAAATAATGTAGATGTTCCAATAAGACCGAATAATGAACCATTATTCCGTTTTGCAAGTTTTAAATAAATAACTTTTTTTATAAGCCCTTTGTTTTACAAAGGGCTTATAAGTATAAATATTTCTTAAATTGATAAAGTATTTTTTCAAACGTCTGATTCAATCAGTAATAGTGATGCTTGTTGTATCATTTGTTTCGTTTTCTTTATTTAACTTTGTGGGTGATCCAATTAACAATATGGTTGGTGAAGAAACTTCTGATGAAGAAAGAGCAGAATTGAGAGAAACTCTTGGACTGACAGATCCAATACATATCCAATTTTCAAGGTTTGTGGTTAATGCCTCTAAAGGGGAATTTGGAATTTCATATCAGTTAAGAAGACCAGTTTCAGAATTAATTATTGAAAGATTACCAGCAACTATGGAATTAGTTTTAATTTCTGCGTTAATTGCATTAGTTTCAGGAACATTATTAGGAGTATACACAGGTATCAATAGAAAAGGTTTTTTGAGTGATTTTATATTGGCCATATCTCTTTTGGGAGTATCACTTCCAACTTTTGTAATTGGTATACTTTTTATTTATCTTTTTGCAGTAATATTAGGAGTGCTCCCATCTTTTGGAAGAGGAGAAGTGATTGACCTAGGATTTTGGACTACTGGACTTTTAACAGTTTCAGGATTGAAGGCTATTATACTTCCATCTGTAACACTAAGTCTCTTTCAAATGACTTATATAATTAGATTAGTAAGAGCAGAGATGATGGAAATATTACAAACTGATTATATAAAATTTGCTAGAGCTCGAGGCATAAGTGAAAAAAGTATTAACTATAAACATGCACTAAAAAATGGATTAATTCCTGTTATAACTATAGCTGGAATAAATATAGGCACTTTAGTTGCTTTCTCAATAATTACCGAAACTGTTTTTCAATGGCCTGGAATGGGTTTTTTATTTATTCAGGCGGTTCAATTCGTAGACATACCAATTATGTCGGCTTATTTAGTATTTATAGCTTTTGTATTTGTAATGATAAATTTTATTGTAGATATACTATACTATTTTATTGATCCAAGAATTCGAGTTAAAGGGGATGCTACAAGTGGATAATAAAACACTAAATTCTTGGGAAAGACTAAAAGATAGCGACATTTACTTTAGCTTTATTAAATCTCCAACTGCAATTGTATCATCAATAATATTATTAGTAATTTTCTTTTGTTCTTTTTTTGTTGAGTTTGTTACCCCTCATAACCCATTTGACCCTTCATCATTATCTCTAATGGAAGCTTTTACCCCTCCTTCTTGGACAGAGGATGGTATGGCAAAATTTATCTTAGGTACAGATGGACAAGGAAGAGATATGCTTTCAACAATTCTTTATGGTTCGCGAATTTCATTAATAGTTGGATTTTCAGCAATTATTTTTAGTTTAATTTTAGGTGTCTCCCTAGGTTTAACGGCAGGTTACTTTGGTGGAAAATATGAAATGATAGTAATGAGATTAACAGATGTTCAGCTGACAGTACCGAGTATACTAATGGCTCTATTAGTTGATGGTATTGCAAGAGGTATAATTTCTAGAGAAATGCATGACGAGATGGCAATATATGTTTTAATTTTTGCAATAGGCATTTCAGAGTGGCCTCAATTTGCAAGAGTTTCTCGTGCAGCAACTTTAGTAGAAAAAAATAAAGATTATGTTTCAGCTTCATCAATTATAGGTGTTTCAAATTTACTTATTATGTTTAAGCATATACTGCCAAATATAATGAGACCTGTTTTGGTAATAGGTACAATTGGTCTAGCTCTTGCTATAATTGCAGAGTCAACATTGAGCTTTTTAGGAGTGGGAGTTCCTCCAACAACACCTTCATTGGGTACTTTAATTAGATTAGGAAATGATTTTTTATTTTCAGGTGAATGGTGGATAACATTCTTTCCTGCAATATTCTTAGTTATTCTTGCTTTCTCAATTAATTTATTAGGAGATTGGATGAGAGATACTCTTAACCCAAGGTTAAAAAAATGACTTTTCTTAAAATAAGTAATTTGAGTGTCGACTATAAAATGAGAAAAGAAACAGTAAATGCTGCAAAAAACATTAATATAGAAATTAAAAAAGGCGAAATTGTTGGATTAGTTGGGGAGTCTGGTTCAGGAAAAAGTACTGTAGCTAATGCAATTGTAAATTTAATTGATGAACCTGGTAAAGTTTCGAGTGGATCAATATTAATGGGAGAAAAAAATATTAGCGAAAATCCAGAAACAATTGTTCAGTATCGAGGAAAAAAAATTGGATTAATATTTCAAGATCCTCAAACCTCTTTAAATCCTATTTTAACAATTGGTGAACAGCTTATAGAAACAATACAGACTCACATAAATTTAAGTTCAGAGGATGCAAAAAATAAAGCAATTAATCTATTAAAAGAGGTAGGGATCAAGGATGCCGAAAAAAGGTTTTATAATTACCCTCACCAATTTTCTGGTGGGATGAGACAAAGAGTTGTTATTTCTCTTGCTTTATGTTGTGAGCCTGAATTATTAATTGCAGATGAACCAACAACAGCACTAGACGTTTCTATTCAGTCTCAAATTCTTGAATTAATAAAAAGATTAACAAATGAGAGAAACTTAGCTGTAATACTAATTACCCACGATATGGGGGTTATAGCTGAAACTACAGATAGAGTAGCTGTAATGAAAAATGGAGACTTAGTCGAAATAGGTTTAACCAAACAGATATTAGTTAAGCCCAAGGAAAAATACACAAAAAGTTTAGTTAGCTCTGTACCACCAACTAATAAAAAAATATCTAGATTTACAATAATTGAAAAAGAGAATGTTAATAATCAAAATAATAACATTAAAATATTAAACAGATGGTCTAAAAAGATAATTATTGATCAAAATTTAATAGAAATAAAAAATTTGAGCAAATCTTTTGATGATAGTTTTTTCACAGAAAATACAAAGAATTCTGTAATGGCTGTAGATGATGTCTCACTAAATATAAAAGAAGGACAATCTTTTGGTTTAGTTGGTGAGAGTGGAAGTGGTAAAACAACAATAGCAAAAATGGTTGTTAATTTGTTCAAACCTAGCTCTGGAGATATTTATTTTGACAGTGTTAATGTTACCAAAATTAAAAAAAACAAAGATCTACTTAAATTTAGAAAACAAATTCAAATGATCTTTCAGGATCCATTTTCCTCGTTAAATGGAAGACTAAAAGTAAAGGAAATTATTGCAGAACCAATTAAACTTCATAATCCAGATATAAAATCTAGTGATTTAGATAGTTATATTCATGATTTATTAGAATCTGTTGAATTAACTCAACAGTCTGCAATCAGATATCCCCATGAATTTTCAGGGGGACAAAGACAAAGAATATCAATAGCAAGAGCATTAGCTACACAACCAAGACTTCTTGTTTGTGACGAACCTACATCAGCATTAGATGTAAGCATTCAAGCTCAAATATTAAACTTATTAAAAGATCTTCAAGAACAGTTAAATCTCACAATTTTATTTATAAGCCATGATTTACCGGTTGTAAGACAAATGTGTGATAAAATAGCTGTTCTTAAAGACGGAAAATTATGTGAAGTGTCAGAAACTGAGGAGTTGTTTAAAAATCCTAAACATAATTATACTAAGGAACTACTAAAATTAATGCCAAAAATTGAGTCAATTCATAACTAAAAGGAGAAAACCATGACAATATTTAAAAAAATTTCTGAAAATGAAGCTACTGGAAAAGTAAAAGAAATTTTTGAAGAAATAAAAGAAGCAAGACAAATAACAGAAATTCCGAATTTTTGGAAAACTATGGCTAATAGTCCTGAAACATTAGAAAGAACCTGGAGATCATTACAGCAAGTAATGGGAAAAGGTGAATTAGACCCTGCCGTAAAGGAGCTCATATATGTTGCAGTTTCAATTACTAACAATTGCGAATATTGTATTAAATCTCATTCTTTAGCCGCCAGAAAAAAAGGTGCCACAGATGGAATGATAAATGAAATGATTGCAATTGTTGGAATGGCAAATGAAACAAATCGTTTAGTTGAAGGTTATCAAGTAGAAGTAGACGACTTTCTCAAATAAAATGAATTTTGATTTTGTTTACAAGATATGTACAAAATCTGAGTGGAGTGAGGCAAAACAAAATAATGTTTTCAAAGGCACTGCATTAGATTTAAAAGATGGTTATATCCATTTTTCAGATAAAGATCAGGTCAAGCCAACACTAAATAAGTTTTATATTAATCAAACTAATTTAATAATTCTTAAAGTTGATGCTCTTAAATTAAAAAATCTGGTTTGGGAGCAATCAACGGATGGCAACATCTTTCCACATTTATACTCAGACCTAGATTTAGATTTTGTAGTTAAAGAATTTATGATTGATTTAAAAGATGACGGTAAGCATGATCTGCCAGACGAATTTTAATATTTAATTTGATTTTCCAATTAAATTAACAATTAAAACTCCAGATATAATTAATATTAGACCTATAATTGTAAAAAAGTCGGGAATTTGGTTAAATTTATAAATACCAACAACTGAAGTAGCTATTATACATAAGCCTGCAAATGAAGCATAAGTTACGCCAACAGGAATAGTTTTCATAACTAAAGACAGCGTATACATGCATGCTACAATTGTTATTGCAGTAAAAACGCTTGGTAAAAAAATTGTAAAACCATTTGCTGCCTTTGCAAAACCATTTGATGCTGTACCAAGGGCAACTGCAATAATTAGAATTATATAAGCAGTTAGATTACTCATAACTAAAGAATAATATATCCTTAATTAATATCTACAACTTTTCTAATTTATTTAATTATTATAGGACCGACCATTCCACTTTCGTAGTGACCAGGAATATTACATGCCATTTCTAAAGAAATATCTTTTGAAAACTTCCATATAATTTCTCCTGTTTTATTTGGCTCTAGCATTACACTATTTGCGTGTTTGTGGCCCAATGAATGATCTTTTTTTGACATTTCTTTCATTTTTTTATGATCAATTCGGTCGCCTAAAAGAATATCATGTTCAATTAATCTTGCCATTTCGGGTTGGTGATCAATATGCATCTTTTTAGTGCCAATATTATATTCATGCACCAATTCACCTAAATTTTTAACAATTATTTTTACTGTTTCACCTTTTTTAACTTGAATTGAACTTGGCTCATAATAATTGTCATACATCTTTACTTCTATTACTCTTGTAACTTCATTTGGATCGCCCTTAGACCCAATCATCTTCATTGAAGCTGCATTAGAATTAAAGGCGATAAAAATAAATAAAAGTATAAGTTTTTTCACTATTTAGGCATTGGTGTTGCGCCAGTCTCTAAACTCATGATTTTTCCATTATCATATTTGTAGACTGCCATTACTGCTTCAGTATTTCCATCATCAAATGTTACAAATGCGTGGTGTACACCAACTTCATCATTTTCATATACAACTCTAGTATCTCTTTGATTAATATCACCGCTCATCGCCCATTTGATCACTTCAGCTTTACCTAAAGTATTTCCTGATTTATGCATTGTGAATTTGAAATCATCATGCAAAAGTTCATTCATAGCTGCTTCATCTTTATTTTTTAATGCAGCACTGTATTTTTCTAAAATTGACATATTATTCTCCTAATCTTCTATTAATTTATTATGTTTATATACCATCTACAATTATAGAATTTGACACAGCATTGTCGTGTCTTATTTGCCTAATTGGTTTATATTCCTCAGAATTATACCATTCCATTGCTTTTTCTCTTGATGGAAATTTAATCACAATATTTCTTTCATTTGGCCAATCACCTTCTATTATATTCATTTCTCCACCTCGAACTAAATATTCCCCACCAAATTTTTCAACAACAGATTTTACCTTCGAAACATATTCTTTATAATTTTCAGGATTGTTAACAGTTATGTTTGCTAATAGATATGCGCTCACTAAACCTCCTTTTTATAAGTAAATTTTAATTTATTCTGCAGGTTTAATAACAGACTTTGAGGCATTTGCAGCATTTTCAAAAGCTTTATTGTAGTCAATAACTTCGTGTACCATCAAATCATCCATAAGACCTGAATTTTTAAAAGCAATCTTCAATGCAAGTGCTTGTTCATAATCTCCTTCTACACATGAGATAACATCAAATCTACCTCTTACCCATTCATAGCTGATCAATTTTAAACCAGCCGCCTCAGTAACTTTTTTAGTAGATGCATATCTATCTGCAGAAGGATCATTTTGCATTCTTTTCATTAACTCTGCACTTATTTTACCAATCAAATAAAATCTTGCCATATTACATTTCAACTTTTGTCAAATCCCAAGCAGTCATTTTCTCAACACACTCATCGTAGATTGGCTTTCCAACTGGATGTGTACCAGATACTAGTTCTTTCATTTTTTCCATATTATGAACAAATACCTTAAACATTACCCCACTTTTATCTGGCTTTACCGCTCCTATAGTTTTTTCTGGATGAGCTGCTGATTTTCTTACACTCATACCCTCATCAGATTGCATCCATCCCATAAATTTTTCAAGCTTTCCTTCTTTCAAATCTACGATCACTAAAACTTCTTTTTCCATATTGTTTCTCCTTTCTTTAATTTATTTTTTCATTGCATTGAACATGCTAAGTGTATCATCAAAGGTCATCATGACTTTAGTTTTTCCTTCATCACTAGATTCAAAATAATGACCAAACATAGTATCCATATTGTCAGCAGTTGCATGAACTCTAACAAAAACTTTGTTACCTTCACTAATCATATCTAAAACTTTTAAATGAAAATTTGGCCATATCGCCGGAATTTTTGACATAGCAGCCATCATAGCTTGTTTACCTTTATGTACTCCTGATAACGGATGAACACCCTCTTTACCTGGAAATGTCCATACAATATTATCATCAATCATTTCATTAAAAAAAGTTTCCATATCGCCTTTACCAAATAGCTCATATGCTTTTCTTGTTTGCTCTTTTACGTCCATAGTTTCTCCTTTATAAGATCATTATATTAGAATTTATTATAAGAGAGAAATGTAATGAATTTATTACAGCGCTGCTATGCGTGATTATATCCAGTGAGGATAGGGAAGACCTTTTTCTTGTAAAAAAGATTTATTAAACATCTTTGAGTTGTATTTATCAGATTTATCACAGAGAATTGTCACAATTGTTTTACCTGGACCTAAAAGTTTACCCAATCTTATTGCTCCAGCAATGTTTACTCCACAACTTGTACCTAAACTTAAACCTTCCTTTTCAATTAAATCAAATAAAACAGGCAAAGACTCATGATCACTTATTGAAAATGCTCCATCAATTTTTGCTTTTGCAAAATTTGCAGTAACTCTACTAGATCCAATACCTTCAGTTATTGAACCACCTTCACTCTTTAATTCACCATTTTCAATGTAACTATAAAGAGACGAACCTGTTGGATCAGATAAATATATTTTAATATCTTTATTCTTTTCTTTTAAAAAACTACTTACTCCTGCAATTGTGCCACCAGTACCTGATGAACATACAAAACCATCAATTTTGCCGTCAGTTTGTTCCCATATTTCTGGCCCTGTTGTTTCATAATGACCTTTTGAATTTGCAGTATTATCAAATTGATTAGCCCAAACTACACCGTGATTGTTACTACTCTTCAACTCATCAGCCAATCTTCCTGCATATTTAACAAAGTTATTTTCATCTTTATAAGGTTTTGGTGGAACCAACCTTAAATCAGCTCCAATATTTCTTAATAAATCTTTTTTTTCTTGTGTTTGATTATCGTTCATCACGATAATTGTTTTATAACCAATAGAATTTCCTAAAAGACATAACCCAATCCCAGTATTACCAGCAGTTCCCTCAACAATTGTTCCACCTTTTGAAATTAGTTTTTTTTCTTCAGCATCTCTTATTAAAGCTAGAGCCGCTCTATCTTTTACAGAGCCACCTGGATTAAGGTACTCTGCTTTTCCATAAATATTACAACCTGTAATTTCTGATGCAGCTTTTAATTTAAATAATGGAGTGTTTCCTATTGCTTCGACAAAATTATTTTGTAAAGTTTTCATACATCAAGCTTTGTATCACCCCCTGGTGCAACACCATAGGGTTTAAATTCTTCAGACGCGGTTCCTACATTTTTTGCAGGAATACCAACCATTACTGCATTTTCTGGAACATCTTTTGTAACAACAGCGTTTGCTCCAATTTTTGCATTTTTACCAACTACAACTGGTCCAAGTATTTGTGCACCTGATCCAACAACAACATTTTCTTTTAATGTTGGATGTCTCTTAATATTTCTTTGATTGTCTGAATTTATACTTGGAGCAATTCCGCCTAATGTTGCCATGTGATAGATAGTAACGTTATCTCCAATATCAGATGTTTCTCCAATTACTACTCCCATACCATGATCTATAAAAAGATTTTTTCCAATTTTAGCATTTGGATGGATTTCAATACCTGTTAAAAATCTTGAGAACTGAGAAATTATTCTTGCAACAAGATGAAATTTTGCAATTGAAAAAAAATTTGCAATTCTATGAAAAAATACTGCTTTAACACCAGGATAAGTTAGTATTAAACTTAACTTTGATCTTGCAGCAGGATCTCTTTTAATTATCGACTCTAAAAAATCATTCATGTTTATTTAAGATTAGTTATTAAAATTTAACTACTTGTTACAACAGCAGTTTTCTGATGATGGTTTGCAATCACAGTTTTTACAAACGCATCTTTCACAAGAACAGTTTTTACATTTACAGTGTGTATTATTGCATGCCATGATAGTTATATAATTGTATATTTTTTAAAAACAATACTAATAATAACCCTGATTTTAGAGTTCTTTAAGCGTTAATCCCTTAAGATTTGCAGGTACTGCAATATCCATCATTTTTGGATTAGCAAGATTAAGATTATCCATTATTTCAGCATATTCCTCTTTTGAGCTAACTTGTAATCGAGGATTATTACTTTTCTCACTACCAATTGTCGAAAACTTTTTACCATTATAATCATGCGCAGGATAAACAAGCGTTTCTTCAGGAAGTTTTAATAGTTTACCAAATAATGAGTCATAAGCTTCATGGGCGCTACCATTTTGAAAATCTGTTCTACCTGTCCCATTAATTAAAAGAGTATCTCCTGTAAAAATCCTATCTTTCATCAAATAACTATATGAACAATCTGTATGACCAGGAGTATAAATTGCTTTTAGCTCAATATTCTCGACATTTATATTTTCATCATCTTTTAATTTTATGTCAATAACCTCAGATTTAGAGTTTTCACCCATTATACGAACACAATTAGTTCTTTGATTAAGCTCATTTAAACCAGTTACATGATCTGCATGAATATGAGTATCAATTACTTTTACAAGTTTTAATTCTAAACTTTCTAAAACTTTTATGTATTCATCAGTATGTTCAATTACTGGATCTATGATTAATGCCTCACGTCCTTTACCACTAGAAATAATATAAGTGTAAGTCGAGGATTTAGTATCAAATAGTTGTTCAAAAATCATAATTATAAAATATGTAAAATTTTATAAAATTGATACTAATTTTCAATAGCTTTATGGTTAGGCTTACTCCATTCTTTTCCTTTAAACATCACATTCCATTGCAACCAAGGAAATAGCTTTGATTTCATTTGCCAATATAAAGAGCTAGGTTTTGTTGGGTCAAAAGGTAAACTTGGAGTTACTTTTCCACCATAACAAAATTCTGCTAACATAACTTTGCCGTAAGCAACTGTTAATGGACAAGCACCGTATCCATCATAAAGTCTATATGCTTCAGATGATTTATTGATATCTTTAATAATATTATGAGCAACTATTGGAGCTTGTTTTCTAACTGCTGCTCCTGTTTTTGCATTAGGTGCATTCATTACATCACCCAAACTATAAATATTTTCATATTTAGTATGTCTTAATGTTCCTTCTTTATGATCTACATCAACCCATCCACCAGCATCAGCTAATGGACTATTCCTAATAAAGTCTGGAGAAGTTTGAGGTGGTGTTACATGAATAAAATCAAATTTCTTTGTAACTTCTTTAGAATTACCATCTTTATCAGATTGTTTGAAGACAGCCTCTTTGGCCTCTCCATTTACTGAAATTAAATTATGTTGGAAGCTTCTTTTAATACCATATGAGTCGCATATTTCATTTAGTGGACCTTGAAAATGAGGTACACCAAAAATTACTGGCTTAGCGCATAAAAATTCTAAATTACTATCTTTAAGAGCACCTTTTTTCTTTAAGTGATCAGCAGCTAAGTAAGCTATTTTTTGAGGTGCTCCTGCACACTTAATTGGCATTGGAGGTTCAGTAAATAATAAATTTCCTCCCTGCAAATTCTTTAAACATTCCCAAGTATAAACAGCCATATCTGAACTATAATTAGTACAAACATTATTTTTTCCTAAAGTTTCTTTTAA
This sequence comes from uncultured Pelagibacteraceae bacterium, assembly GCA_902604795.1. Taxonomy (GTDB): domain Bacteria; phylum Pseudomonadota; class Alphaproteobacteria; order Pelagibacterales; family Pelagibacteraceae; genus Pelagibacter. The sequence continues at coordinate 15,953 of CACKZV010000006.1, forward strand.
CCCAGCCACTCCATCAAAGTTTATTTTTAAACCAGGGCAAACTACTAAATAGTCATATGAATATTCACCACCTGAAGTTTTCACTGAATTAGATTCAGGGGAAAAACTTTCAGCATATTCTTTAATCCAATTAACGTAACTAGGCATTACAGATGACATTGGCTTAATAGTACTGTTTACATCATAAGCACCTGCACCCACTAAAGTCCATGCAGCTTGATATAAAGATTTTTCAGAAGGTTCTATGATTGATATTGATAAGTCAGACTTTAAACTTTTTAGTCTTGTGGCAACTGATATACCAGCGCAACCACCACCGATAATCAAAATATTTGAGTGATTAGAATTATTCATATTAAAAAATCTAACACTTATAATTTGCTTAAGATACACGTCTTATAAGTTGTTTTTTCAAACTTAAATATCGTTGATAAACCTAATCAATAATTTATAATAGTTCTAATTAATTAAAAGGAGAGTGAAGAATGTTAAAAATAAACAGTATGTGTCCTGATTTTCAATGCAAAACTACAGAGGGAGATATCTCTTTTCATGAGTGGCTTGGAGATAGTTGGGGCGTATTATTTTCTCACCCAAAAGATTTTACACCAGTTTGTACTACAGAATTAGGTTCATTGGGACAAATGAAAGCTGAGTTTGATGCAAGAAATGTAAAAGTAATCGGACTAAGTGTAGATGGAGTTGAGGATCACAAAAAATGGTTAGAAGATATTAAAGATGTATCTGGAACGATGCCTGATTATCCTATTATCGCTGATGAAGATTTAAAAGTTGCAAAACTTTTCAATATGTTAGAAGCTGATGCAGGAACAACCTCAATGGGAAGAACAGCAGTTGATAACGAAACTGTTAGGACTATTTTTGTTGTAAGACCAGATAAAAGAATTGGTCTTTATTTAACTTACCCAATGGCTACAGGTAGAAATTTCCATGAAATTTTAAGAGCAATAGACTCAATGCAACTTACTGCAAAACATAGGGTTGCTACTCCAGCTAATTGGAAAAAAGGTGAAGACGTAGTTATTCTTCCTGCTGTAAAAGATGATGAGGCTAAAAAAATATATCCAGATGGATGGGAAACAGTTAAGCCTTACTTAAGAAAAGTTCCAGATCCTACAAAGTAAAAAGGATATCGGATTAATTTATAATCTCGGTTCTAATAAATATTAGAACTGAGATTAAATTAAATTCTTTTATATTTTTTCATTGAAATATTTGCCACAAGCAAGTTAGGATCAATAAAAATTTTAGATTGTTTTATTTTCTTAAAAGATTTATATGCAAATATTGCAATTGGTAACTCAGTACATCCTAGAATTATTTTTTTACATTTAATTTTCATTAAGTAATTTACAGCAGGTCTAATAGCTTTTTCAGCTTCTTTAATTTTTCCCATCTTAACAAGTTTTATTGATTTGTTCACAGAACTTTTTTGTAAATCATTACTAGGGCTCACCAAATTAAAACTTTTAGCAAAGTATTTGCTATACACCTTTGTCTCTAAAGTTGCTTCAGTAGATAAAAGACCTATTTTAGTATTTTTTTTACAAGTTTTAAGTGTTTCTTTATAAACTTCTTGTGGCATACTTAAAATTGGTATCTTAATCTTTTTTCTCAAATCATCATACCAATAGTGTGCTGTGTTACATGGCATAACTATAAATTTACAATTATTTTTTTGCAGCATTTTACAGCCTTCAACAAGAGCATTTAAGACGTTGTGATATTTTTTTAAATTTTCTGGTCTCTTTGGTGTGTTAGTTTTGTTGTAGAGAACAAACATTGGATATTGCTGATCAAGTTTGCCAGTATTAATCTTTGCAAGTTTATTGCAAAAATCTAAACCAGCTTGTGTCCCCATTCCACCAAGAATACCAATCATAAATCTACTTTGAATTTTGTTTTAAAAAATACAATATACAACTATATTTTATAAACAATTATGCAAGATATTTATATTGATGATATTGGTTCAGGATATCCACTGGTTCTAGTTCATGGATATCTAGGATCGTCTGAAATGTGGAAACTCCAAAAAGATTATCTATATAAAAAATTTAGAATTATAGCACCTGCTTTGCCAGGTTTTGGTGAAAGCTTTAATGCACAATCTTTAAATAGTATAAGTTTAATGGCTAAATTTATTATCGAACAAATTGATTTAAAAAATATAGATAAGTTTAATTTAATGGGTCACTCGATGGGTGGAATGATAGTTCAAGAAATAGCAAAACTATCTGGAGATAGAATTAATAAATTGATTTGTTTCGCTACTGGACCTATTGGAGACATTCCAGGTAGATTTGAACCTATAAATACGTCGATAAAAAAGCTGGGTGAGGAAGGAGTTAAGGAACAAGTAAAAAGAATACCACCAAAGTGGTTTGTTGAAGGAAATCAAGCCAAAAATTATTATTTATGTGAAAATGCTGTTAAAAACATTTCTGAAGAAACAGCACGTAACGCCCTAATAGCTATGAGAGATTGGAATGGCTTAGAAAATTTAAAAAAAATAAAAAACAAAACCTTGATAATTTGGGGAGATAAAGACAAATCTTATAATTTTGAACAAGTCTCAACACTAAAAATTAATATTCCTGATAGTGATTTAAAAATATTTAAAAATTGTTGTCACAATGTACATCTTGAACAGCCTCAGAAATTTAATCAAGTTGTTGAGGATTTTCTTATTTAAATCGCCCATTTTAGGCTTTTGCATAGCAGATTTTACTATTTAGCTTATTAGAAAAGTTGACTCTAAATTTAAAACAAAGTTAGATTTAATTATATAAAATAACAATAATGGGGAAAAATATGAATATAATCAAAAAAATTCTTGTGGCTGGAGTAATTTCATTATTTGTACCAGCCTCAAGTTTTGCTGAAAAAGTAAAAATTGGTGATCCTGGTTGGACGGGTGCAACTGCAATTGCAAATTTACTTGCTGCTGTTGTCATTGATAAAATGGGTGGTGAAGCCGAGTTAGTTCCAGGAAATAATACTGCAATCTATGGAGCGATTGATAGAAGCAAAGGTGAAATCGAAGTTCACCCTGATATTTGGCTACCAAATCAAGAAGCCTATACAAAAGATTTAGTACCAAAAGGAACATTAAAATTAAGCAAAAATCCTTATGAAGGAAATCAAGGCTATTGTGTTTCTCAACAATTTGCAAAAAAAATGAATATTACTGCAATAGAAGATTTGGGGAGACCAGAAGTTGTTAAAGCAATGGATAGCGATGGAAATGGAAAAGGTGAGTTTTGGATTGGCGCAGATGGATGGGCTTCTGCAAATGTAAACCAAGTAAAACTTAGAGACTATAAACTTTACGATGCTGGTATAGAGCCAATTAGAGCTGCTGAAGCAGTTAAAAATGCTAGAGTTCTAGACTCGATCAAAAAGGGTGAAGGCTATGCATTTTATTGTTACAAACCTCACGCTATTTGGGGAATGGCTGATGTAGTTATGTTGGAAGAACCAAAGTATGATCCAGCTAAATATAAAATGATTCAACCAAAAGCAGATGCAGATTGGTACCAGAAATCTTATGTAGCTTCAAAGGATGCTTTGAAACAAATTCAAATCGGATGGGGAACTTCTTTAGAAAGTAAATCACCAGCGATTGTTGAATTTTTTAAAAATTTCCAGATCACAGCAGATGATGTTTCTTGGATGGCATATGAAGTATCAGTTCAAAAAAGAGACCCAGGAGAAGTTGCAAGAGACTGGATGGCTAAAAACAAATCAACAGTTGATGGTTGGTTAGGTCTTTAATTTAGTCAATTTAAATTTAATTTACCTGGCGACTTATAGTTGCCAGGTATCATTTTCAATAATTTTAAGCTAAAATCCTTTTATGGAAGCTGCTATACAGATCCAAAATGTTTGGAAAATATTTGGAAATATATCCAATGATGCATTGGACGCAATACAAAATAAAAAAATTTCAAAACAAGAAGCTTTAGAAAAATATAACTCAGTAATTGGTGTTTCCGATGTTTCATTTGATGTTAATAAAGGTGAAATCTTTTGTGTTATGGGATTATCTGGAAGCGGTAAGTCAACACTTGTGAGGCATATTAATAGATTATTAGAGCCAACATCTGGAAAAATTTTAATAAACAATCAGGATGTAATGCAATTTAATAAAGAAAATTTACAAGAACTTAGAAATAAAAAAATTGGTATGGTTTTTCAAAATTTTGCATTGATGCCCCACAGATCTGTTTTAGATAATATTGCAATGCCTTTAGAAATAAGAGGAGTAAGTAAAAATGATAGGTTAGATGCAGCAAATAACATCTTAAATATTGTTGAATTACAAGGGTGGGGTAATAAATATGCTCATGAATTATCTGGTGGAATGCAACAAAGAGTAGGGTTGGCCAGAGCATTAGCTGCCGATCCTGAATTTTTACTCATGGATGAGCCTTTTAGTGCACTTGATCCGCTTATAAGACGCCAACTTCAAACAGAGTTTATTAAACTTTCAAAACAAATGAAAAAGACAACTGTATTTATAACTCATGATCTTGATGAAGCTGTAAGAGTTGGGCATAGAATAGCAATAATGCGAGATGGAAGAGTGGTTCAAATCGGAACTCCTGAAGAAATAGTTGTAAATCCTTCTGATGAATATGTTGCAGATTTTGTAAAAGGAATTTCAAGATTAAAAGTTGTTCAGGCTAAAACTATTATGCAATCTTTAGAGCAATATAAAAAAAACTTTGGGGAAAATTTTAGTAACAATGAAAAAGTAAATGAAAACGATATATTAAGCAAACTTATTGAAACTTCTGTTTCTAAAGATAAACCAATTGTAGTTGTAAATGACCATAATACGGAAGTTGGAATTATTACTCAATCAGACCTATTAAAGGCAGTTGTTGAAGGAAATGAGAATGAGTAACGAAATTAAAAATTTATCAAGATCCGAACTTATTAAAAATTTTGTAATTTCAAATCCAGATTATTATGTAAAAGAGTTTAAAAAAATTGGTAGCAAGCCATCATACTCTTACTCTTTTAACCTTTTTGCAGCATTGTTTGGACCAGTATGGTTTGGACTAAGAAATGTATGGAATTATGCTCTGGCATTTCTAATTGTGGAAACATTTGCTGTTGTTCAAATTGTTAGAGGATTATTTGGAAACATCACTAAAGATGCAGTTGAAAAAATTGATAAAATTCAATCAACTATCGATTTTAGATATAAACAATTAGAGGCTGCAAAAGAAAACAACCCAGATAAAGTCGAAGTCTACGAGAGGGCAATTAAATCACTCGAAGAGGCAATGAAGGAATATGTAGTTGATGTTCAGCAAATTGAGGCTTCGGCAATATGGATTACTATTTCAGGAATTTTATTATTAATTTTTGTAAAATTTATTCAAGGAATATTAGCTAATACCGTTTTAGAAAAAAGATACTCTGAGTGGTTGTCAAACAAATCAATAAGTCCTGGTATGAAACTAAAAAATTACTTACTTAGTATTGGTTTTACAATAGTAATAATGTTTTTTTCAGTAATACATTATAGCTTCCCCGGTTTCTTCTCAGTAATGAATGATTTTCCTACTCATCCAGAAATAAGACTTACTTCTATTAAATGGGTAGAGACAATTTTTGATTATGCAGTTATAAAAGGAGATGCAGTATTTACTGCGATTACAATTGGAATTAGATCTGTTCTTGATTTTTTAGAACTTTTATTTGTTAAAACACCTTGGATTGTGATTATAACTACCATTGTAGTTTTAACTGCTTTGTCAGCAGGAATAAGAACCGCAATATACTCAGCAGGATTTTTAGCTTACATGGGTTTTTTAGGATTTTGGGTTAAAGCAATGACAACACTTGCTTTACTAGGTACAGCTGCAATTCTAAGTATTATTATTGGAATACCTTTAGGAATTTATTGTGCAAGACGTCAAAGATTTTATTCAATGATAAGACCAATAATGGATTTTATGCAAACTATGCCTGCATTTGTATTTATGATTCCAGTAATTGCATTTTTTGGAACAGGAAAGGTTGCAGCTGTCATCATTACAATGATTTTTGGAGGAACACCTGTTGTAAGACTTACAGTATTAGGTTTAAGAGGAGTGCCTGAAACTATCAGAGAAGCTGCAATAGCTTATGGAGCATCTAAATGGTATTTACTTAGAAAAGTTGATTTACCTTTGGCAACCCCATCAATACTCGCAGGAGTAAACCAAACTGTGATGTTAAGCTTAGCGATGGTTGTAGTAGCATCATTAATAGGAGCTAAAGGACTAGGACAAGACGTGCTTGAGGCACTACAATATGCAAATGTAGGCCAAGGTATTTTAGCTGGTATTGCAATATTATTTGTTGCTTTAATATTGGACAGAGTAGTTCAAGGTAAGAAAAGAGTTTAATACTCTAATGAATAAAAACGTATGGTTGCTATTCGCTAGCAATGCATTTGCATTTTCAGTTGCACCTGTGACAGTGTTTTTAAGTGGAATAATTGGATCTAGCATAAGCCCAATTAAATCTTTGTCGACTTTGCCAATGTCGTTATCAATTGTAGGCACAGCTCTTTTTATAATAGTTGCTTCTAAAATAATGAGTATCACTGGTAGAAAAAAAGGCTTTATATTATCATCCATAACAAGCTCATTGTTTGCTTTACTGGCAGCCTATGCAGTGATGAAACAAAATTTTATTCTTTATTCATTCTCATGCTTTTCACTTGGATTTGGGATGGCATTTGCTCATCAATATCGTTTTGCTGCTGCTGAAAGTGTAGATAAAAAACAGGCTCCAAAGGCTATTTCCTTATTACTCTTTGCAGGAATTTTATCAGCTCTATTAGGTCCTAATCTAGCAAATCTTGGAAAGAATATAATTTCAGAGGGTTTATATGTTGGTTCTTATCTATGTTTGGCCTTATTAACTTTATCATCAATTATTTTTTTAGTTTTTTATAATGAAAAGAAAGTTACTGAGAAAAAAAAAATTTCAAGAGGAAGATCAATTTTAGAATTAATTTCTCAACCAAGGTTTCTTCAGGCTTTAGTCTCCTCATCTTTTGCTTATGCAGTAATGTCTTTTTTAATGACCGCTACTCCAATAAGCATGCATATTAATGATAATATGTCTTTAAACAGCACCAGTTTTGTAATTCAATTACACATAATTAGCATGTTCCTACCAGCATTAGTTACTGGAAATCTCATAAAAAAATTTGGACACAGCAAAATTATGTATTGTGGTGTACTATTTTTTATAATCACAATATTTCTGAGTTATCTTGATCAAACAGTTACAAACTATTTATTTTCATTAATATTTTTAGGTCTTGGATGGAATTTTCTATTTATATCAGGGACAAGCTTACTTGTATTAAATTATAGAGAAGAAGAAAGGTTTAGAGCTCAAGGTTTTAATGATTTTATAGTTTTTTCAATTCAAGCTACTGCAAGTTTAACAGCTGGTGTTGTTTTAAGTTATACTAGCTGGAAAACAATGAATATGCTTTGCATACCTTTTTTAATTATAATTATTTTTACAACACTAAGAGCAGATAGATTATCAAGAAAAGTTTAATTCTTACAGGCCGTGTCAACTTGTAACAGATATTGCTTATTGTAAGATTATTTTAAAAGCATATATGCATCTCATGAAATCACATAACAAATTTTTAATTATCATTACATTTTTATTATCAACACTTTTTGCTAATATCGGTTTAGCTGCAGATGTAACGGTAGAAATGTTAAATAGACTGGATAAACAGTCAAATGTTTTTGAGCCAAAGATAGTAAGAGTAAACGTTGGCGATACAGTTCTTTGGAAAGCTAAAGACAAAGGTCACAACGTTGAATTTATTAAAAAAGGAGTTCCAGAAGGCGTTGGTAAATTTAAGTCAAAATTCAATAAGGATGTTGAATACAAATTTGAAGTTCCTGGAATTTATGCATACTGGTGCACACCCCATAAAAATATGGGTATGATTGGTTTTGTAGTTGTTGGTAATGATAAATCAAACCTAGAAGCAATAAAAAAACTTAGATTTTCATCAAAATCTAAGAAAATGGCTCCAGATTTAATAAATTCACTCTAATTAAATATTAAATCAGTCTTTAGCTTTTTAACCCTAATCAGTGAGTTTTTGAACTTACTATCGGTGTGAAAATCTCCTGGAAAAGCAATACATTTAATTTTTGCTTTAACGGCTGATTTTAGACTTATTTCGGTATCTTCAATTGCAATACATTCATCATTTCTTAATTTAAGTTTCTTTAAACAATGTTTGTAAACTTCTAATTTTGTTTTTGTATTTTTATTACTATTGGCATTCCCAATATAATTGAAATCTTTCTTCTTAAGATATTTTGCAGTGGATAAAAAAACTGAGTCAATATTATTTTTTGTAGTAGATGTAGCAAATCCTATTTTTATTTTATATCTCTTACAATAACTGATAATATCTAAGACCCCAGGTCTTGGTTTTATTTTATTTTTTTTTAAATAATTATTAAATATTAATGTTTTTAAGTTTCTTATTTTTTTTGCATTAATAGATGTATTATTTTCTAAACTATATTTCCTAACTCTTTTCTCTCCACCTGGTTTTTTTAACATTGATTTATAAATTTTTTTACTCCAGTACCAATTTAATCCTTCTTTTTGAAATGCTTGATTAAAACAATTTCTTTGAATATCAGAGGTCTCAATAATTGTTCCAATTGAACCAAATAATACTGCTTTGATTGTCATTAGCCTTTTATAGCACCAGCAGTTAAACCACTAATAACCTGTCTTTGGAAAAACATTACCAATAGAAATAATGGAGCGGTAGCGGATACAACTGCCGATACAGCCCACATTAAATTTCCTTCATGCTGATTGGTTCCAAGGTAACTTTGAATTTTGGGAACCATGGTGTGGTTTTCTTGGTTTAACAATAAAGCTGTTACCGTGAAATCATTATAAGCTAACATAAGACTAAACAATCCAGCTGTGATTACTCCAGGCCACATCACTGGCATTATAATATGCCTAAAGGCTTGGAAGTATGAGCAACCATCAATTAATGCACTCTCATCTAATTCTTTCGGAACAGTTTTAAAAAATGAATAAAGTAGCCACAACGTAAAAGGTTGGTTTATTGCAACAAGAACTACAATTGTAGTTGGTAAAATTCCCCAAATTTGTAATTGAAAAAAAGGGAATAGATATCCTGAAACCAATGTTATATGAGGCATTGCTCTAAAAATTAAAGCAATGATTAAAATCCAAAATGCATAATTTTTCGTAGATCTAGATAATGCGTATGCTCCTAATGTGCCAAGAAATAATGAAATTGAAACAACACTTATTGTTACTATTACTGTATTTCTTGAAGCCTTCCAAAATTCACCTTCAAACCATGCGCCACTGTAAGCTTCCTTGGTAAATCTAGCGCCAGTTTCAATGAAAGTATTAAAAGCTGTTATTGCATACCACCAATCAGCTCTAGAGAAAAAGTCAGCTCTAACTTTAAATGATCCCCAAAATGTCCAAATAAATGGAAAGCAAGCGAGCAATAGCCAAACAAATATAAATATTGTATTAAAAGTTTTTAAACTGTTTGATTTCTTATCTAATCCAAAGTCCATAAATTATCTATTTGTTCTAAACTCTTTCCACGTTCTTAATAAAACTGGTGTTAAAATAATTGAAATTCCAATAATGGTCATGATCGAAGTTGCAGCAGCTGATCCAAATAATATTACTTCTTCGTTAACTAAGTTATCATAAATTAACCAAGATAAAGATTGAGCGCTTCCCTCAGCACTAAAACCTATGATGGGTTCAAATACTCTGAAATTATCCATTAATGAAATTAAAGCAACAAAGGTAACTACAGGATATATATGTGGTAAAACTATATGTTTAACTCTTTGAAACCTTGAAGCGCCATCTATAATTGAAGCTTCCAATGGTTCTTGAGGAACAGTTTGAAGTGCTGCATAAAAAACTACAAAAGCAAAAGGGGAGTGGTGCCAAACTCCATAAATAATAATTGTAATCCATGTTAACGATTTTGATGATTTTACGGATAAGTAAGGATCATTCATTAATATTTGTAAATTCGCGCCTATAATTCCTTCTGCATCGATCATCCAGAACAAAACTAGAGAACCTACCAAAGGAGTTACAATCATTGGTAAAATTGTACCAAAAATAAGGGGACCTCTAATTTTTCTAGAAATTGCGTTTAGACTTAGTGCAATAATAAATCCTAATAATAGGACACATGGCGTAACAATTACACAATAGGTTAAGGTAAATACTAAAGCTTTGTAAAAAGGAAGATTTCCTACCTTACCAATAAACTCACCTACTGATTTACTCTCATTCCAAAATTCTGACACTTGATCAGATGCCAAGTGATTTCTATCAATGTACGTACCAAAACCATTAAATTTTCCTAATGGTTTCTCTTCTTTAAGTTTTGAAGTTGCTTCCTGATCTACAACTACCGAGGTTTTACAACCAAAGGGATCGCATTTTTTAACCTCAATAAGTATTTGATCATGTTGAGCATAAAAAGATTGAATACCTGTTGAAATAATTGGTAGCCCAATGAATAAAATCATTGCTAAACCTGCTGGGAAAAAAAACCAGAAAAAACTTCTATTGGGCATAATAAATTAATAAGCGGGGATAGTTATACCCCCACTTAATTAAGTTATATTTTATAGAAAACCTTGTTCTTTTGCTTTAGTGATATAAGCAGCCTCAACATCTTTTAATGCCTGTTCAGCTGACTCATTTCCTTGCAAAAACTCAACAATTTCACTACCCAAAGCACCATGCATTAATCCCATTTGTGGTAACATTGGATAAGGTTTTGCTCCCATTTTAACTGCTTCAATTACTCCAACAGATTTTGGACCAGGTACAAAGCCTTCGACTAACCAAACAGCTTGATCAGCCGCTTTTGCGACCATCTCTTTTGAAGATGCTGCATGTGCCATTGCTCTAAATGAGGCTTCTGCATCTGCATCAGATCTATTTTTAGCAAGTGTAAACCCATCCCACCAAAGTGTTGCTGCAGGAATATTGCCACCACCAACTGTTGCAGGAGCAACCAATTTAGTAGCTGCAGTTATTTTTGCATCTCCTTCATCATCGAGAAGCGTTCCAGATCTAGATGCCCACAAAGTCATAATAGCAACATTTCCAGCCTCCCATTCAACTTTAATTGCTTCACTATCATGTGTTAAATAATCAGGATTACTTAAATCAGCTAATTTTTTTAACATATTTAAAGTTGCTACTCCTTTAGCATTGTTAATATTTGGTTGTGCTCCTCCAGCTTTGAAAAATTCACCACCATGACCAATGTACATATTTACAAATTCTTCAGCTAAATTCCATCCAGCTTTATATGCCGCTGCATATGGGTATTTCATTTTTCCAGCTGCTCTAATTTTTTCAGCAGCTGCTACAACTTCCTCATAGGTTTTTGGAACAGCAATACCATTTTCTTCTAATACATCTGTTCTTACATAAAGATGTTGAGTGTTAGCCATAAATGCTACAGCCATTACTTTTCCATCAATTGTAATAAGTTGTGACTCTTGAATTCCTTTTCCATATTTTTTAACTAGATCATTCATTGGTCTAATTAAATCGGCATTCATTAATGGAACTATAGAACTATTAGCAGCAACTCTAACTGAAAACTCAGAAGGATTTGCTGTTAAAGCTGGTACTGCAATTTTGTTGTGTTCAGCTGAGTGAGTGACTTTAAAGTCAGCACTTCCTTTACATTCTTTTGCAGTTTCAACTAAAGTTCTTAGAGCAGGAAAATCATTTGCTAAAATATTTATTGATCCACTTTTAATATTACAGTCAGCATTAGCCACTGTACCAAAAAGCACAAACAATAAAGTAACTAGTATTTTTTTCATATTATTCTCTCTTTTGTTAGTATTAATTAGTTTTAATTGTCAAAAATATACATATACGGTTAAGTTTATAAAAGTAAAAATTAGATTAGTTTTGACGCAAGTTCAGTACCTGCGACAAGTGCTTCAAGTTTTTTGTAAACAATATCTTCATCTACATTTCCATAGCCTGCAAAGGTACTAAATCCACAATCTGTTCCTGCCATTAATTGATTTGGATCTAGCACTCTAGAAAATGCTAAAATTCTATGTTTTATAACATCTGGGTGTTCTATAAAGTTTGATGTAGATTCAATAACACCAGGAATTATCATCTTATCTTTAGGCACTTTTATATTTTCAAAAACTTCCCATTCATGAGCATGTCTTGGGTTAGCAGACTCTATTAAATATTTACTTACATTTGCCTTAAAAGCTATTCCAATTATTTTATCTAAACCAATATCATGCGTATGAGGTCCTTCGTAATTGCCCCAGCAGATATGCATTCTAACTTTAGATGGGTCTATATTAGATAATGAATTATTTAAAACTTCCACATGTTTGTTTGCTCTTTCCAAAAAATCTTTCTCTGAAATTTCCTTGTAAATCATATGCCTTGATAATGCGAGATCTGGACAATCAATTTGAATAGATAATCCACTCTCAGTTATTTTCTCATATTCAAACTTCATTATATCTGACAGTTTCTCAAGATACTCATCATCATTTTTATAAAACTTGTTAGGTAAAAAGTTACAAATAACTCCTGGAGATGGAGAATTCATAAATCCATCAGTATGTGAATTTTTTTCTAAGGCATTTTTAAAATTTAGAATATCTTTGTTAATCGAATCTTCATCTTTTATTTTAAGTTCACTTGTACAACATGGTCTTTTATATGTTGGAGTTCCGCCTGATAGAATAAGTTTTTTTTTAAAAGATGGAAAATCATCTAAATCTTTTGGAGCTTTTCTCTCACTTTCACCAGAAAAACCATCAACTCTATCTTTTATATAAGTTGCGTAACTAATTTTAGACATCTCTCCATCACTCACAGAGTCTATTCCTGTATTGATTTGCTTTTTTACAACCTCAGATACATTTTTTTTAACCACTTCATCAAAGCTGCTAATATCTATTTTTTCATGATTATCTTTAGAAGCAAGAAGACTGGAGAGTTCATTTGATCTTGGTAAGCTACCAACATGTGTAGTTTTTATTTTAACCATGGTTCAATAGTATTTGTTTCCATACAGCAACTTCATCAAATAAAACCCATTCTCTAATAATCGAGTTATTATTAAATTCAGCATGGTTAATACCCATTATAAATATTTTTTTATTTGATGCTTTTCCATATTCATCACTTTCATTAGCATGTTCTCCTTCTAAAAACCATCGGACTGACACTCTTGGATTTTGCTTAGGCTCTTCTAAAAATCCTACATGCTCAATACTAAATTTTATATTTGTTAATATTCTCTTAATGGAATTCCATTTTTCAATAATATCTTCTCTTCCGTGACCAAGTTTATTTCCTGGCCAAAACAAACTTGCTGCTCTATCATAATCTTTATATTCGTAACTTTTATTAAAGATATTATGTAACACCTGCGTATATTTTTCAGCGATTGATCCATCTTTAAAACTCTCTGCTTTATAATCTGAATTTTTATCAGAATTAGCATTAAACAATTTACTTGAATTTGATACACCTCCTTCTTTTTCAATCATTTTTCTAGCAAACTCCTCTGGGGAATAACCAATCTGTCTGACCATTGCTCCTTGATCTCTAACGATCCATTCATCATAAACTTGATTATTCTTACAAGCACAATCAGCAATAACCCTATAATAAATATCTTTATTAGTGGGTTCACCATAAAAGCCTTTTCCAAGATGAGTTCCTTTGCTTAAAATTCTATGTGATGAGTGATATCCTGTTTCATCATTTCCATTCCAAATAACGTCCTCACCTAATAACTGCCTGTTTGGAAATTCTTTTAAAGTTGAATAGGTGGCATCTATAACGGCTTTGTTTCCATATGTAACACCAAATGGTGATCTAACAGGTATGTCATTGGTATAAAAGTCACCAATTGACTCAACATCTTTATTTTCCCAAATTTGTTCTGTGATTTTTAGAATAAAGTCTGGAAAATCTTTATATTTTTTATCGAAACCCCTCATTAGATGCTTGATACACAATTAAGATATGAAACTTCACTTTCATCAATCTCAATATTAACATTCACACCTAATGGAACTGAAATAGTATCTTTAAAATTTATTTCTTTCGAAAAATTTTCTATTTCAATTTTCCATCTTCCTTTTTGTGAAAAAAGTATAGTAGGTTTATTAAAAATTAAATTTTCAACTCTCCCTTTTTTTGATTTGAAACAACTCAAACTAAAACCTGTATCTTGTTTTATTATTGGATTAATAGACTTATCTTGAAATATGTTTCCTAATATGTGTGAAATTTTAATATTATCTCCAATATCTATCTCATTTTGAATTCTATTACTGAGATTACATATATTATTTTGTAATTGATCTAACTTGTAATTATTAAATTTTTTTATTTCATCATTAGATATAGGTTCTAATAATCTCCTACCATTTGGTATTGCTTTAATATTTAGATCGATTAATGAATTATCATCTAAAAGTGCCATACCTGTCTTTTTTGCTCTCTCTAATACCTCGGGTATCCAAGTGACAATTCCTGGGTCATCACCTCCTAGTACAACAAAAATTAAGCCTTCTTCATCACCAGCATTTTCAAATGCCCTAAACATATTTATTGGCATTGAAATAATATCACCAGGTTTTAAGATTGTTTCATCTTTACCTTCAGATCCCCAATAAAACCTCCATTTACCTGAATAAATTATAAACACTTCTGCAGTTAAATGGCTATGAAGACCTGATCCATTAAAAGGCTTTGCTGATACTGCTCCTAAATTAAAACCATGAGGTTCAGATATTTTTATAGATTGGTCAGCATCTTCTGCAACACCGGGGCCTAGAATTGAATAATTCTTTCTTTCTTTATGTCCATCTAGCTTGCCTTCAACAAATGGTAAAGTACTAGGAATTAAATCTTTAAATTTTGCTAATCTAATATTCATATTTTTTTAATTATAATATTGTGATACACGAATATTTCCAACAAATAAATATATGCAAATAGAACAATTTGATACAGGTCTAAAAACAAAAACAAATGTAGAGAACATTGTTCTTTCACCAGAAAAAAATTTACAAAATAAAAATTTAATCCGAGGTTATCTTAATAAAATTATTACATCAGGAGTAAGTGAAATAGACAAAAATTTAGAAGAAGCATTTATAACTAATGTAAAGATAAATAGTTTTTATCCTATCAACGAATTTGAGGGACTTAAAAATCTTAAAGAAAAGATCTTTATACCTTTATTTGAAGCTTTTCCTGATCTTGAAAGAAGAGAGAATATTGTAGTCGGAGGTGCTTTTAGAGACAAGGTTTTAGTTGGTTCGTACTCAGTACTCTCAGGATATTTTATAAAGTCGTGGTTAGGAATAAAGCCCAATTATAAAATGATTAATCTTAGATGTTGTGAAATTCATGAGCTTAAAGAAGAGAAAATAATAGAAAGCCATATCTTAATTGATGTTATGGATTTTTTAAGACAGTGTGGTATTTCATCAATAAATCCGTCTAGAGGCTCAGAGGGAGCATGGCTTCCACCAATGAACACTGATGGAGTAAATTTTTTTGAAAAAGACATAGAGGTTTCAAATGCAAGTTTGAGACAGTCATTAACTATGAACAGGAGTTTAAATTTTAAACCAGAAAAGGAAAATCTTTCAGATGAAGAATTAAAAAAAAGGTTATTAAACCACCCTCAAAAAGAATACTGGCATGAAAAAATGATTTGGTATGGACCATGTGGAATAGGTACCTCAAGATCACTCGAGGGATTTATTGATATGCATCAGTTACCTTTTAGAAAATCTTTTACTGAGAGAGACTATTATAAACTAGGGCATTATTGTGAGATAGGAGATGGAAAATTTTCTCTATGTGCAGGATGGCATAGTCTAGAGGCATATTACGGTTCAAATGATTGGCTAGGATATAAGGCAAATAAGCAAAAATTAACAATGCGTGTTATGGATTTTTACCATCATGATGAGGGAAAAATCCGTGAAAATTGGGTACCAATTGATATACTTCATATACTAAAACAAATTGGGGTAGATGTTTTAGAAAAAGTTAAGGGTTAAAATGGCAAATATAAAATTCACAGGTGTTCACAAATCTTTTGGTTCTAATAAAATTATTACAGACTTTAATTTATCAGGTAAAGATGATGAATTTCTAGTATTAGTTGGTCCATCTGGTTGTGGTAAATCAACATTATTGAGAATGATCGCAGGTTTAGAAAAGATTGATGAAGGTGAGATTTTTATAAATGATCAAAAAATTAATGATCTACATCCTTCTAAACGACAAACAGCAATGGTATTTCAATCATACGCCCTTTACCCACATATGAATGTTTATGAAAATATGTCTTTTGGGTTAAAAATTGAAAAAAGATCTAAGGAAGAAATTCAAACAAAAGTAATGCAAGCAGCTAAGATATTAAAAATTGAGGAGTTATTGGAAAGAAGACCCAAACAATTGTCAGGAGGACAAAGACAAAGAGTTGCAATTGGTCGTGCAATCACAAGAAATCCAAAAATTTTTTTATTTGATGAACCTTTATCAAATTTAGATGCAGCACTAAGATCAGAAATGAGAGTTGAGATTTCTAAATTACATAATCAAATTAAGACAAATATGATTTATGTCACTCATGATCAGGTAGAGGCAATGACTTTAGCAGATAGGATTGTGATATTAAATCTTGGTAATATTGAACAAGTTGGAACGCCAGACGAAATTTATAATAACCCTGCTAATATTTTTGTAGCTCAATTTATTGGGACTCCCAAAATGAATATTTTACCTTTAAATAATGAAAATATAATTTCAGATAATAAAATTAATTTTTTAGGTAATGAAATAACTTTTGAAAAAACAAAATTTGACAAAAATAAATATTTCTTAGGAATAAGGCCTGAGCATTTTAACTTATCTAATGACTCTCAATTTAAATTTAAACCTAAAATTGATTTAGTTGAGAACTTAGGAAACGAAAAGATTGTATATATGAGTAACGATAACTTAGAACTTAGCGCAAAAATTTCTAGTCAGGAAGATTTTCAAAATCAGATTAATTTTGACTCAAAAGATATTTTTATTTTTGACGAAAACGGAACAAGAATTTAAATTTTCTTTAAGTACTAATAATTTATTATGAATTGGATAGTTGTTACAATTATTGCAGCCTTTTTTCAGAATTTAAGGTCTTCATTTCAAAAAAAAATCAATAAAGATGTTTCAACTATAGCATCAACTTATGTAAGGTTTTCTTTTGCCTTACCTTTTGCATTAGTCTTGTTTTTTATTTATTTCAGAGAAGTTTCTGTAATTAATGAAATACTTAATCAACCAGGCTTTTTAATAAATGTAACATTGGCATCAATTTTTCAAGTAATATTTACCTTTGTATTATTATACTTATTTAAGTTCTCAAATTTTGTTGTTGGAACTTCACTAAGCAAAACAGAAGTTGTCCAAGTTGCTATATTTGAATACTTAATATTAAATGAAAAATTAAGTAAGCTAGGCATAAGTGGAATTATAATATCAACTCTAGGTGTAATAATTTTATCTATAAAAGATTTAAAATTATTTCTTCAAAACATATTTTCAAAAACAACATTAATTGGACTAATATCTGGTTTATTCTTAGCTCTCAGCATTGTTTATTTTAGATCTGCTGCATTATCTTTAGAAAATTTTAATTCAAACTTTGAAAAAGTAATATCAACTTTGCTTTTTGGATTATTAATTCCGACGATTATTTTAACGATTTACCTTTTAGTTTTTGAAAAAACAGAATTCAGAAAACTATATAACGATAAATACGACTGTATGTTAATTGGTATTGGAGGTTTTTTTGCATCTCTATCATGGTTTTATGCATTTACTCTAATCCAAGCATCCTTTGTCAGAGCAGTTGGTCAGATAGAATTATTATTTAGTTATTTTTCCTCAAAATATTTATTCAAGGAAAAAGTAAAGTTAACAGAAATTTTAGGTATTGTTGTTTTTGTAATCGGAGTTACAATTTTATTAATTTCTAGAGTTTAAAACTAATTAGAAAATCCGTATTTTCTAAGTCTTACATCTCCTGTTCGAGCATGAGCTTCCATACCTTCATATCTTGAAATTCTTGCACAAGCTGCACCCACTTCTTTAGTTGATTCCTTTGTCATTCTTTGGAAACTTAAAGTTTTGATAAATTTGCCAACAAATAAACCGCCCGTGTATTTTCCAGCACCTTTTGTTGGTAAAATATGGTTTGTTCCAGAACATTTATCTCCATAAGCAACTGTAGTTTCTTCTCCAATAAATAATGATCCGTAGTTTTTTAATCGATCATGAAACCATTGAAGGTTTTTAGTCTGAATCTCTAAATGTTCAGGAGCATATTCATCACTTATTTTTGCCATTTCTTCGTCTGTATCGCATAAAATAACTTCTCCATAGTCTCTCCAAGCTGCACCAGAGTTTTCTCTTGGTAAGTCTGGTAAATCAGCAATTAATTCTGGTACTCTTTTCATTACATATTCTGCTAATGATTTACTAGTAGTAAATAACCATGCAGGAGAGTTGTAACCATGCTCTGCTTGCCCAACTAAATCAAAAGCTACTAATTCTGGGTCAGCTGTTTCATCAGCAATAACCGCGATTTCTGTTGGACCTGCAAATAAATCGATTCCAACTTTTCCAAATAAAATTCTTTTTGACTCTGCAACAAATTGATTGCCAGGACCTACAAGCATATCTGCAGGAGCATTTCCAAATAGGCCATAAGTCATTGCAGCGATTGCTTGAACTCCGCCTAAATTCATTATTACATCTGCGCCACATAGATCTGCTGTATAGACAATTGCAGGATGAACGCCCACACCTGGTTTAGGTGAACTGCATACAATGATATTTTTTACACCAGCTACTTTAGCTGTTGTTACACTCATAACAGCTGATGCTATGTGAGCATATCTTCCCGCGGGTACATAACAACCCGCTGTATTTACTGGTATTAATTTCTGTCCTGCAAACAAACCATCAGATAGCTCTACTTCAAAATCTTGACCATAGTTTTTTAATTGTGCTTCAGCAAACTTTCTTACTCTTTCGTGAGAGAACTGAATGTCATCTTTAGTCTTAGGATCTAAATTCCTTTTAATCTCTTCAATTTTTTCTCTCGTAACAATTACTTCTCCCTCATATTTATCAAATTTTTTTGATAGTTCGATACATCCTTCTTCTTTAGTTTTTTCAATATCTTTAAGAATATTTTCAACAATCTCTCTAGTCTTTGTATCGTCAGTTGATGAAGTTTTTGGTGATTTTTTTAAGTAACTTATTGCCATATCTAAATCCTAATTTAATTATTATTTTTTTCAATATTCATTTAATCTAAAGCTACCACAGCTGCAGCAATTGAGGCTAGTCTTGCTGTCGCATCATCAGATCTACTTGTTATTACAACAGGGACCTTTCCACCAACAACTACGCCAGCCGCACAAGCTCCCATAAAATATATCATCATTTTTACTAAAGCATTTCCTGACTCTACGTTTGGAACCAATAAAACGTCTGCATCTCCTGCAACTTCATTTTTAATTCCTTTTATATTTGCCGATTTTTTAGAAACACTATTATCAAATGCTAAAGGTCCAAATATATCAGCGTTAAAATTTTCTTTTCCTGCTAATTCACAAATTTCCTTCGCATCAATTGAACTTTGCATACTATCTAAAACTTCTTCCGTTGCTGATAGAATTGAAACTTTAGGTTTTGGTATTTTTATTCTGTGACAAAAATCTATAACATTTCTTAAAATATGCATTTTGGTTTTAACATTTGGATTTACATTTAATGCACCGTCAGTTATTATTAGTGGATCATCTTCTTTATCCAATGTCATATGCCAAATATGACTTAATCTAGTTTTCCCTATTAAGTTATATTTTCTTAACAAAACTTCTTTCATTAGCACATCAGTATGTATATGGCCTTTGACTATAATTTTTATATCTCCATCTCCAGCTAGTTTTGCAGCAATTTTAGCAGTATTATTTTCAATTGATTCATGAATAATTTCATAATCAGAAATATCAAATTTTAATTCTTCAGCTATTTTTTTAATCTCCTCTTTATCACCGATCAAAACAGGAACTATTAATTTTTCTTTAACGGCATCCATCACAGAGAGCATTGGTAATTGTTTACCAGCATTTACAATTGCAGCTTTAATTCCTCTTTTTTGATGAGCAATATCTAATAAATTATTTGGGCAAACTGTTGATTTTTCTGAAAGCATAAAATTTATATATACTAATATGATTAAAAAACTAATATAACAAATAAAGTATAAGGATAAAAAGTGGAAATAGTTACCAAAATAGCTCCCGTCGCTTTAGCACTTATAATGTTGGGTTTAGGATTAGGTCTTACAGGAAGAGACTTTTTAAGGGTAATAAACAATCCTAAAGACTTTATAATTGGATTTATATGCCAATTATTACTTTTGCCTATTGTTGCTTTTATTTTAATATTGATATTAAATTTACCTATTGAGATTGCATTAGGTGTTATGATTATAGCTGCTGCACCCGGGGGTGTTACAACAAATGTAATGACTAAATTTGCAAATGGAGATGTAGCTTTGTCTATTTCGTTAACTGCATTAATAAGTTTAATAAGTATAATTTCAGTACCATTTATTGTTTTAAAATCAGCAGATTTACTTGGTGTTACTAATATTTCAGCAGATATTACAATGACAGCAATTACACTTAAGATGGCATTGGTTGTTACAGTGCCAGTTATTTTAGGTATGATTATACGAAAATTTGCAGATAATCTTATTTCCTCAAATCTTTCTATTATAAATAAAATAACAACAGCTTTGTTCATTATTGTATTTGCTGCAATTTGGATTGAAGAGAGAGAAAATATTTTTAATTACTTAAAACAAGCTGGCTTTGCAGTATTAGTATTAAATGTTGTGATGATGATACTTGCATATTATATAGCTAAATTCTTTGCAACTGGAATGAAACAGAGAAAATGTATTTCGATAGAATGTGGCTTACAAAATGGAACTTTGGCCGTGTTTGTAGCAACACAAATGTTTAATGATATTGCCTATATGATACCAACAGCAGCTTATGCTCTTATAATGTACTTAACTGGTTTTGCGTTAATTTTTATACTTCGAAGATCTAATTAATTTTTACTTTTTCAAATATTTTACAAACTAAATCTGACAAAGAAGTGATATTTTGCTCTTGAATTCTTATAGTATCGGTTAATGCTTGATCTTTAATATTTATAGTGAATTGTTTTTTTTTATTAACGCAAATGTATTTATTTTTTAATAAATAATTCAGTTTTCTTACAACTGTAGGTCTTGGAATATGAGTAATCTCAGAAATTGACAAAGTGTTTACTCCACTTTCTTCAATATTAACTGTATCTTTCTCCCATTCTGAAAAATTTAAACCAACGCCCTCATAGGATTTATTTACTATAGAGTGACATGTTATAACCATACCTACTGAATAAATTTCAAGATCTCCTAATTGTCTTTTCCATCTTGATGTTAAAGAAAAAATAAACATATAAAAATAGTACCAGCAATATGAAAAGTTATTCTTTAAATGCTCAGATACTTCGTCGACATTTAAAGATTTGTCTATTAATTTTTTAATTTTCAGTAATTCAGAAATTTTTGATAATAATACACTCAAATTTTTAAGAGTATTTTTGGGTTGTACAAGTCTGTAAGCTGACCTATCTATGTAAATTTTTTTTCCAATTTTTTGAAGAACACTTAATTTTTCAAGGTCGAGAATTTTTCTTCTAGTACTTTCCTTTGGAATATTTAAACTTCTAGATATTTCAATTATATTAATTCGATCTAATTCCAAGGATTTATCAAACATAAAAAAATTATCATAACTCTCTATTTTTTTTATTTGTATGTAATGCTCAAAATCTTTGTTTATTAGATAAAGAATAATTCTGTACTTATCTATATCGTTAAAAACTTCATATGAAGAATTCATCCATTCAGATATTAATCTGTAGTATGTTGGAGCAAGTTTTTCAAAATTTCCAGTGATTAAATTTTGAATATTTTTTCCGTTGAGTTTATCTATGATATTAATCATTTTTTACGCAAATTTATTCTATTATTTGAAACCCAAAATGGACATAAAAATAATTGCCCACAACCCATTATGGACACAGAATAAATTTTTACAAATTAAACATGTGTTTAAATTGAGCCATATGAGTTATAATAAAAATAGTAGAGCATCTGATATTGAAATTTCTTCTCAATTAACAGGTAACACAAATATTGATACCCCTCAAAAAGTAAATATCAGTGCTCTCAAACTCAGAATTATTAAAAAAGAAAAAAAAGAGTCTTTAAAGAATAGAACTTTCATTCTAACGATTTTCATCATCTTGGGTACTATTGGATACTTTGTATCCAATTAAGTCTTTTTAGTTTCATAATTTAAATTAAATTCAAGTACTTCAAAGACATATCAACTGTTGTAATAAATAATAATTAGTTAATAATAAAGTAATGAAACCATTTACAGGATATCTAATATTAGCTTTAGGAATAACTACAGGAATAGCAGCAAATAGTTTTGCAAAAATTTCTGAAGGTTTTACAAAACTAACTCCTACAATTGCTTGCTTACTGTTAATGACTGTAACTATGTTTTCTTTAGCAAAAGCAATGTCTGTAATACCTGTTGCTTTTAGTTACTCTACTTATAGCGGTTTAACAGTAGCGGGAGTAGTAATCTTTGGAATGATAAAGTATAATCAAGTACCTAATGTTTATGGTTTTATTGGGATTTGTCTGATCGTGACAGGAGTTATAATGGTAAATTATCTAGGACGAGCAGGTTAATAATTTGATCTATTTCAATAGAATACGAATATCCTCCATTATATTGTCCGGAATTTTAATTTCAGATTTATAATTCTTTTTATATCTTCTTAATTTGTTTTCTCCTGGATATAATATTTCTTTAAGTCCTTTTAATTTAGGAAGCTTTTTAATTCTTTTTATATTTTCTTTAATTCTTTTTTTATAATTTGATTGAAATAAGTTAGCTTTCATCACAATAAACAAATGACCAATATTTTGTGGGCCAGAAAAATCATCAAAAGGATCTTTCACTTTGCCACCATGATTACCTCCTGTATAAACACCACTTAATATATCTACCATCCATGCAAGTCCTGATCCTCTAAACCCTGCTATAGGAAGCTGAACACCTTCAAGTGCTCTTTTAGCATCAACTGTTGGATTGCCAAATTTATCCAAAGCAACACCTTCAGGTATTTTTAAATTAGATCTTGATGCAACTCTTATTTTTCCTCTATTAATCATTGAGACAGATGTATCTAAAATGAATGGCACTTTTGATCCTGTTGGGGATCCAAAGCAAATTGGATTTGTACCAAACAATGACTTAATAGCACCATGTGGAGCAATCGCAGGTGGAGCGTTGGTAAAAACTAAAGCAATCATATTTTTCTTTACTGCTTGCCCTGCGTAATATCCTGACATTCCATAATGACCACTATTTTTAACAGCAACTAATCCAATTCCAGTTTTTTTTCCATTTTTTATAGCTTTTTTAATTGCTATATCAGCTGCAACAAAGCCAATGCTATCATCTGCATTTATGTGTGCCACAGATTGAGAAATATTTTTTATTTTTATTTTAGGTTTAGGGTTTATTAATTTATGATTTATACGGTCACAATACATTTTTAGTCTTGATAAACCATGCGTAGGGGCACCAACTAATTCTGCATTGATTATTGCATCAGCACATATTTTTGAGTGATTTATCGAAAGTTTATGTTTTCTAAATATTTCAACTATGATTTTTTTAAGTTTATTTTTTTTCATTAAATATTTTTTAAATCCTTATTAAAAAATGAAAGTATATCACTCACTAGAATATCTGGTTCTTCCAAAGCTGCGAAATGACCACCGTTTGGAAATTTCCTCCACCTTTTTATATTAAAAATTCTATTTACGTATGATTTGGGAGGCCATTCTAGCATTTCTTTTGGAAAAATTGCTATTGCAGTAGGAACTTTTATTTTTTTAAAATTTTTTGGAAAAGATCTTCCACCTTCTTTTCTTCTTCCAAAATATATCCAACAAGCAGTATTAAAACTTTTAGTTATTATATAAATCATTATATTTGATAATAGTTCATCTTTTGAAAATGTTTTTTCAATCTTACCTTTTTTTAAATCTGACCAACCATGAAATTTTTCCAAAATCCATGCTGCTGTTCCTACAGGACTATCTATCATTGCATAAGATAAGGTTTGAGGTTTAGTAGCTTGTTGAGTTCTGTATCCCTCCTGCATAATTTGATCAAAGTTAAATTTTTTTTCCCATTTTTTCTCTTTTATATTTTTTGTTCCTTTTGGATGTCTAAGGGGTAAGCAATTAATATGTATTCCTTTACAATTATTTGAGCTATCAAGACCAATCCATCCGGCAATAGTTGCTCCCCAATCGCCACCTTGTACGAAATAACTTTTATAGCCTAAGTTTTTAACCATAAATTTATTTAATATTTTTCCTATTTTTCTTGGGCCCAAGGCTTTTTTGATTTGCGACGAAAATCCAAATCCCGGTAAAGAGGGAACAATTATATCAAATCCCTCTTCAATTTTTCCTCCAAATTTTTCTGGGTGAGCAAGTCTTGGAATGATATCTAAAAATTCAGTTATGCTTCCTGGCCATCCATGTAAGAGTAATAAAGGTTTAGAATTAGGATTTTTACTTTCTTCAAAAATAAAATGTAAGTTTATATCTTCAACTTTAGTTTTATAATTTTTAAATGAATTGATTTTGTTTTCAAATTTTTTCCAATTATATTTTGTAATCCAATATTTAGATATGCTCTTAAGATAGTTCAAATTGGTTCCATATTCCCAACCATTCATATTTTGAGAAGCACTCCAAGGAAAGTTTCTTACTTTTTTATAAATTTCGTTAAGTGTGCTTTTAGGCACACTTATTTTGTATTTTTTGATCATCAATTAATTATGACTTATCCAAATTGTTTTTGTTTGAAGAAATGAATTTAGAGCCTCAGTTCCTTGATCTCTACTTAGTGAGCCTGATTGCTTATAACCACCAAATGGAGTTTTAATATCTCCTTCAGAAAAAGTGTTTACTGATACAGTTCCACAAGGCAAACTTTTAGCTAAATGAAATGCTCTATTAATATCTTGAGTAAAAACACTAGCGTGTAATCCATACTTCGAATTACTAGCAATTTTCAAAGCCTCCTCATCATTTTTAACTGTTAAAACACCAAGCACTGGCCCAAAAATTTCCTCTTGAGCGATAGTCATATTTTCTTTTAATCCATCAAATAGTGTTGGTTTTGCATAAAAACCTTTTTGCTTTTTACTTGAAACCCCTCCAGATAAAAGTTTTGCTCCTTCATCTATACCTCTTTGGATATATCCATCAACAGTTTGCAAATGTCCTTTTGAAATCATAGATCCCATGTTTGATTTTAAATCTAATGGATCTCCTACTTTTAGCTTTTTAACTTTTTTAATAACTTTATCTAAAAATTCATCTTTAACTTTTTTATGAACTATCTGTCTCATATTTGCTGAGCAGTTTTGTCCACCATTCCAAAATGCAGAATTCATCGCATTATCAATTAAATCATCTGTAATTTTAGCATCCTCTAAAACTATAAACGGACTTTTTCCTCCCATCTCTAATGCGACAGGTTTAAGATTACTTTCACTTGAGTATTTTAAAAAATAACCACCAACTTCAGTTGAACCTGTAAATGAAACTGCATCAACATCTTTGTGTCGACCTAAAGCCTCACCAACATCACCATAACCAGGGAGAACATTCAAAACTCCATCTGGTATTCCAGCCTCTTTTCCAATTTGAGCAACTCTAATAGCCGTAAGAGGTGTATCTTCTGCTGGTTTAATAATTACTGAACAACCAGCTGCAAGGGCTGGTGCCATTTTCCATACTGCCATCATTAAAGGAAAGTTCCATGGAACAATTCCAGCAACAACTCCTATTGGTTCTTTAACAATTAAACTAGTTATAGTTGGTTCTGTCGGACCAACTTTTCCAAATACTTTATCAATTAATTCTCCATACCACTGAAAATGCATCGGAGCATCATTTGCAACCTCATTAATACAGTCGGCGATAAGTTTACCCGTATCTATGCATTCTAAAACTGAATTTTCATCACCATGTTTTCTAAGTAGTTCAGCAAATTTTAATAAAACCTCTTTTCTATGTTCGGGTGAACTTTTAGACCAAACTCCGCTGTTGAAAGCTTTTCTTGAGACTTTAACTGCCAAATCAACATCTTTATGATTGCATTTTGCAACAGCACAAAGCTTTTGGCCAGTTGCTGGGTTGATTGTTTCAAATTTTTTACCATCAATAGCATTTACATATTTACCATTAATGAACGCTCTTCCTTCAAATTTAAGTTTATTTGATATTGCTTTATACTTGTTTCCTGAGCTCATAAATTTCTTTCTATAAATTGTGTTTTATTTAATTTCTAAATTTCAAATCTAAGGCACCTTTAGACTAAAATAAATAGATTAACTAATAATTATTAATACAACTTTTGATTGCAAACCCATTTTGATAATAAAATTTTCTTTTTTGTTTTACTTCCTCTTCAAATTGAATTTAAATATTAATAATTCAATTAATTAAAAGGAAATTTTATGTTTATTAAAAAAATTTGTAAGTCATTACTTACATTAATTGCAGTTACTTTCTTTGCTCAAGTCGCGTATGCAGAAGTAACTCTGAAGCTTGGGACAACTGGTAGATTAGGTATGCCAATTGGAGATGCTATAGATCAAGCTCTTATACCAGCTATGGAAAAAGCATCTGGTGGTAAAATGAAAATTGAGCCACATTATCAAAGAAGCTTATGCGCAGAGCAAAAATGCGGCGAACAAGCTAACCAAGGACTTATAGCTCTATGGACTAGTTCTACTGCAAACTATGGTAACTTTGGACCAGAGTTAGCAATTTTTGATTTACCTTTCATATTTAAATCACTGGAAGATGCAAAAAGAATATCAGATGAATGGTTAGCTGAAAGACAGTGCAAACTTGCACTTGAAAATGCCGGTCATATTTGTCTTTCTGTATATTCAAGTGGTGGATTTAGACAACTTGGAAATGCAACTAAACCAGTTCATGAACCTGATGATATGAAGGGACTGAAATGGCGTACTACAAAAAGTCCAGTTGAGTTCATGCTAGTTAAAAATTGGGGTGCAACTCCAACACCTTATGACTGGAGTCAGTTATATCAAGGTTTACAATCGGGTGTAGTTGAAGGCCAGTACGTAGCATCACCTTGGCAGCATGTAGCAAAACTTCATGAAGTTGCTAAGTATTTTACAGAGATTGGTGGAATGTGGTCAGGAAATATTCTAGCGATGGACGCAAAACAATATAATGCATTGTCTGACCAACAAAGAAAATGGTTACACCAGGCAGCTGATGCTTATGGAGAAAAAGTAAACGAGTTAGATAACGCTTGGATTAAGAATGGTGAAGATGCAATTAAAGCATCTGCTAAAGAATGGTATGTACCAACAGAAGCGGAGATGACTAAGTGGAGAGCGGGTGCAATTGGTGCTTGGTTAGACGCTAAAGGTACTTTTGAACCAGAAGTAGCAAAAAGAGTACTTATGGAACAAGGCATGGATGGATTTGTAGCTCAGTTAGAGGCAGCTGGGGCTCTGTAAATCGATCAAATAAAACAGTGTAAAGATCATTTAGCTCAATTATAAGAGTTAGATGATCTTTACCAAAATCAAATCATAACTTATAAATATTTATGGAAAGTATTATTTTACTCGTAGTACTCCTTTTTCTAATTTTATTAGGAGCTCCTATTGGTTTTATATTAATACTTATACCATTTGTTTATATTCTACTAACAGATGCTGTTCCTCTTGTTTTAATACCTAGTCAAATGTTTACCGCCATTGACTCAGTTCCATTGACCGCGATTGCGTTCTTTATGTTAACGGGTGAATTAATGACAAGTGCTACAATTACAGATCGTTTAGTTGCTTTGAGTAGGGCGTTAATTGGACGAATAAAAGGAGGGTTAGCTCAAGTAAATGTACTTGTTAGTATGTTTTTTGCTGGCATGAATGGCTCTGTCGTAGCAGATACAGCTACAGTTGGGGCATTAGTTTTACCAGCAATGAAGAAAGCAGGTTATCCTGCTGCATTTTCAGCTGCGGTTACAGGAGTAAGTTCCACTATTGGAGGAATCATTCCACCTAGTATCATGATGATTGTACTTGCTAACGCAACTGAGATTTCGATTGCATCTTTATTTGCAGCAGGGATTGTTCCAGGAATCTTGATTGGAGTTGTGATAATGGTAATCAATCATTATTTTGCAGTTAAATATAACTTCGAGCGTAGCGATGAACCATTCTCGGTACGTCGAGCTGGTAAAGAACTATACCGATCTTCATTTGCTCTTTTGATACCTTTGGTTTTAGTAGGTTCAGTAATGGGAGGTGTAGCATCGGTTGTTGAGGCTGGAGCTATAACTGCTTTGGTTGCTTTATTTACAGGTGTATTTGTTTATCGAACCATCAAATGGAAAGATTGTACCAGCGCTTTTCGTCGGGCGTTCCGAAATTCAGCAATGGTCTTTATTATAATAGCTGCTTCAGGACCTTTCAGTTGGTTACTCACTTCTCTTGGTGCAATTGGTGATCTTGAAACCTGGCTATTAGGATTGGCAGATTCACCTATATTATTTGTTTTGGCTTTAATATTATTCATTTTTCTTCTTGGAACGGTAATGGACTCTGCAGTTAACATTATCATTGTTGGTCCAGTACTAGTAAATGTTATGTCTCAAGCTGGCTTTCCAGAGGTGCAAGCAGCTATGGTTGTAATAGTTGGTTTCTTAATAGGATCAGTAACACCACCAGTTGGTGTTGCATATTTTACCTCTGCAACAATAGCTCAAGTCCGTCTTGAAAAGGTTGCAATCGCATTAATTCCTTATCTGATTGGATTGTTTTTACTTTTATTTTTTATTCTTGTTATACCAGAATTAACAATGTTTCTTCCAAACTTATTGAGTAATTAACGATATGTTAAAATTTTTAAACATTATTGACCGTTTTATCCATCGTATGTTGGAGGCTATGTGTTCACTATTGTTGGCTGCTATGGTTGGTTTCACTCTTTATAATGTTACAATGAGATATGTATTCAATAACCCTCCTGTTTGGGGTGATTTGTTAACAGTATTAAGTAATATTTGGTTGATGTTTATAGCACTTTCTTTGACAGCCAGAGATAATGAACATGTAGCTTTAAATTTAATTTATGAAAAATTACCAGAAAAAGTTTCTTTATATATACGCCAGTTCTGGAAAATTATGATTATGATAATTGGTGTTGTCCTAATTATTTATGGAATTGAACTTGTAGAGGGTATGCGAGGGAAGTATTGGGAAATGTGGTATTTTGAAATTAGTATGCAAGGTATTGAGTTCAAAGAGAATTATATGCCAAAAAAATACGCAGTTGCAATCCTGCCATTAGCTGGATTTTTGACGACCATTGGTGCTGCAATTGGTTTTTTTAAAAAAGTTTAGTTCTTAAAATTTTATTTTTAACCTTTGCCTCTCCAAGGAATAGTTTTATCTATTATTTTTCTTAAAGTTATATCAAATAATAATCCTAACATTCCCATAATGAAAATTGTTATCCAAATTACTTCATATTGAAAATATTTTTTTGCAACATTTTCAACAAATCCAATACCAGTTGTTCCAGCTAAAAATTCAGCAGCAACCAAAGTTCCCCAACACATTCCAACAGCGACTCTAATTCCAGTCAATATTTCAGGTAAAGAATTTGGAAATATAACATGTCTTAGTATTTGTCTTTTAGAAGCACCTAAAGAATGGGCAGCGTGAATTTTAGATAATTGTGTTCCTGATGCCCCAGCTCTTGCTGAAATAATCATAATTGATAGTGAAACCATGAATAACAAAAATACTTTTCCAGTATTATCAATTCCAAGTACTGAAATTATAAGAGGAGCCCAAGCAAGTGGAGGTACTGGCCTATATAATTCAATCAAAGGATCAAAGAAACCTTTAGCAAATCGGTTTAGACCCATAAATAAACCTAAGGGTACACCAACAATTATTCCAAAAACTAATCCTAAAAATACTCTTAAGAACGAGTCCCAGATATGGCCATAAGGAACAGGTATCTTGAATAGTTTAAAATCACCCGTAACAACTTTTAAAACTTTACCTTTAAAGTTTTCTTTAACTATCCCCTCGCTTGTATGAACAGGGTATTCACCAGGCAAAATATCTGCAATCCAGTCAGGCAAAATAAATCCTACAATTGAGCTAACATCGATCATTTCAATCCATAGAAGAGGTATATTTTTATATCCAACACTTGGATTAGACATTAAGATGAATTTATTTACTGTGTCTGAAGGTTTAGGTAACCATCTCCCAGAACCTTGTTCCGAGCAACTCGGTCCACTAGCAACAATTGTTCCAGCTGGAAATAAAACAATATCAATTAATCTAAGACCAGCTTGTTCTTTTTCCTGAAGATCATCAAATTGAATAATCGCCTTTTGCATTTCATTTAGTGCATTTGGCGGATAAATGCTTGCAAATTCAATTCTTCTTGCAATTTTGACTATATTTTTAGCATAATCTGAGGCAATTTCCTCATTATCATCTAAACTTTTTCTATATGTTTTAACTTCATCTTTCAGTTCTTTAATTGAACTTTTGAACTGTGGATTGTGATTTCTTAATTTAAAAAATTTATCATTAATTTTTTTCAGTTCTTCTGCCGCAGCTTGAAATTTTAAACCTTTTGAGGTTTCTGCAACAAACGGAACTTCAATAGTATTTTCTATAGTACCAGTTCCTGATCTAACTGTTGTTATGCCCCAGTTACCTTGTTCAGATATTGCTTTTAACCGTTCACTTTTTTCAAATTCTGTTTCAAATGGATAATCTTCTTTTTTAAAATTTGAACTTAATTGTTTAATCTCATTTGTCATTTCACTTATTTTAATTTTAGTATCCATTTCAATTAAATCTTCATTAGTTAATAAAGGAATTAATTTTTTTGTTTTATTTATATATCCAACCAAAATTGTTTTTTGTTGATTACTAAGATCTTTAGAATTTTGTATTTCAGCTGTTATTTTTTGAAGATTTTTATTTTCAATCTTTATGATCGATGTACTTTTAAACTCTCTTTCCTCTATAGGAAATTGATATTTTAATCCTAAAAGTGATTCATTTATTTTAGCAACTTGACATAATTCATTTGCTGATTTTGGATAAAAACCTTTTGCTATGTCCCAAGAGTAATAAAGCCATACTAGTAGTATTGCAGCACTTCCAACAATAACCCAATGAGTTCCACCTTTAGCTCTTTCAGGATTTCCAAATACAGCATCAACTTTCTCAGTTTGTATTAATCTTCTGCCGTACATAATGCATCCAATTATGGATACAAATATAAGTATGGTTATTATTTGAGTTAACATTTAGTTTTCTTTTCCCATAATTTCTTCTTCCATATTCCAAATCATGGATAAAATTTCTTCACGCTTAGATGAAAATTCTTTATTTTTTTTAATTTCTCTTAAATCTTCCTTTAAACCCATTTCTGCAAAAGGTAGATTGTATTCTTTATGTATCCTTCCTGGTCTTGGCGCCATTACATATAGTCTTTCACCAAGTAATAACGCTTCCTCAACAGAGTGAGTAATTAAGATGATAGTTTTTCCTGTCTCTTTCCAAATTTTAAGAACCAAAGATTGCATCTTTTCTCTAGTTAATGCGTCTAGTGCGCCTAATGGCTCATCCATTAATATTAAATCAGGATCATTTATTAGACATCTGGCAAGAGCCACTCTTTGCTGCATTCCACCTGATAATTGGTAGGTAGGAGTATTACCAAATCCTTTTAAGCCAACAATTTCTAGCCATTCATCCACTCTTTTAGCAGTTTTTATTGGATCTTCTTTTTTCATCCTAAGTCCAAAATCAACAT
The DNA here is from genome assembly GCA_902604795.1 of uncultured Pelagibacteraceae bacterium. Lineage (GTDB taxonomy): Bacteria > Pseudomonadota > Alphaproteobacteria > Pelagibacterales > Pelagibacteraceae > Pelagibacter. Next base: position 48,246 of record CACKZV010000006.1, read on the forward strand.
TTTCAGCAACTGTTAACCACTCAAATAAAGCTCCTTGTTGGAAAACCATCCCTCTTTCAACTCCTGGACCATTAATTTCGTTTCCAGCCAAAACAATAGAGCCTGAAGTAGGTCTCAAAAACCCTGCAGCAATATTTAAAAGAGTAGTTTTTCCACATCCTGAAGGACCAAGAACAGTGAGAAGTTCTCCTTTTTTTAAAGTAAAATTTACATCCTTTAATGCGTGAACAGTTTCTCCTTTGGGAGTTTTAAAAATCATATTTAAATCTTTGGAAACTAAGTCACTCATAGAAACTTTATATAAAACTTATATTAAAAAAAATAGGCGCTAAATAATTAGCGCCTATTAAATTTGTTTTACTCTTTAATATTATAAAGGTAAAAAACTAGTATCAACGGCACCTCCTGGAGTTCCCATACCTTTTAGGAATCCATCAAGATTACCGCTCTCCATTGACTGTTTAGTCTCTTCTGGAGTAAGAAATTTAAATCCACTTAAAGTTTCTTTCATATCAGCAACTTTCATTTCTGAAGCTTTTGACATTGCGTTCATATCGCTTTTACCAGCTCTATATCTGTCATTTGCTTCATGAGTTACTTCTATAAAAGTTCTTAGCATACCTGGATTTTCTTTCATGAATTTGTCAGTTACAGATGTGATATCTATACCTAAGATACCTGCATCTCTTGCTTCTTGAACTGTTAATAGTCTAGAACCAACTGCAACTGCAGCTTTGATAGAATTTCCACCAAATAAACATGCCATTACAACATCACCACTTACTAATGCAGCAGCTCCTTCTTCAGGATCCATTTGAATTATATCCATTTTACTTCTGTCAGCTCCAACAACTTTCATACTTTCGTCAAAGACATACTCAGCCATAGTTCCAAGTGGAACAGCAACTTTTTTACCTTCTAATTCAGAACCATTTGCTTTTGTAATTCCAGAAGCGTTAGATGTAACACAAGTTGTTCCACCCATTCCATATTCCATTGCAATATCAACTAATTTTATAGGTGCATTTGATTTTACAGCATTAATAAAAGGTACTAAACCCTGAGAATATGAAATATCAATATCCCCAGCTAGCATTGCATCAGTCATGGCTCCACCATTAGTGAAGTTAGTCCATTTTACCGGAACTCCTAGCGCTTTAGCAAAATTCTTTTTTTGCATGTCCTCTAAATTTGGACTTGGCCATTCTAGAAAGTAAGCAACTCTTACTTCATTTGCAGCAGCATTTGCAGCTGAAATTGACAAGTTAAGAGCGAATAAACTTCCTAAAATAAAGCTAATTAGTTTCTTCATTTTATCTCCTTAATTAAATTTAATTACTCTTATTTAAGTTCAATTTTGATTATAAGTAAATGTATTTTGTAAGCACGTTAATCCTAGGTGATTTAAAGATGTCTAAAATGGGTTCAACTTTTGGTTGTATTTTATATTACTTAATTACATACTAATAATGCAAAGAAATTATTTTCTATTTTTTTATTTTAGTCTATGAGAAAGTGATAATAACAATTTAAAAATTTTTTATGAGTTCAGAAAAGCCACAAATACCTAATTCTTTAAATGAGCATTGGATGCCATTCTCCTCAAATAGAGACTTTAAAGCGAACCCAAGGTTAATTGTTGAAGCAAAAGGTGTTTATTTAAAAAATCATCAAGGTAAGACTCAGATCGATGCAAGTTCTGGATTATTTTGTAATCCATTGGGACATGGTAGAGAAGAAATAATTGAGGCAATCACAAAACAATTAAGAACAGTAGACTACGCTCAACCATTCCAACAAGGCTTTGGTGGATCATTTGAATTAGCAACAAGAATTTCAAAACATACACCAGGAAATTTAAATAGAATTTTTTATACTATTTGTGGGTCAACTGCAGTTGAAACAGCAATAAAAATTTCAGTAGCTTATCATAAAGCTAGAGGTGAAGGGGAACGATTTAGATTTGTAGGAAGAGAAAGAGCTTACCACGGTATGAATATCGGAGCAACCTCAGTCGGCGGAATGATCAACAATGTTAAAACATTTGCTAGTGTATTGATGCCGGGTGTTGTTCATATGAGACATACGCATTTACCAGAACATAAATTTATATCAGGCCAACCAGAAACAGGTGTCGAAATTGCTGAAGACTTAGAAAGAATTTGTACAAACTTTGGATCAGAAAATATTGCAGCATGTATTGTAGAACCAATTGCAGGATCTACAGGAACTCTAGTCCCACCAAAAGGATATTTACAAAGACTAAGAGAAATTTGTGATAAGCACGGCATATTATTAATTTTTGATGAAGTTATAACTGGATGGGGAAGAACTGGCTCTCCATTTGCATCACAAGAATATGGTGTTACACCAGATATTATAACTATGGCAAAAGCTACAACAAATGGAATAAGTCCTTTGGGTGCAGTTGCATGCAAAGAAGAAATCTATGATACGGTAATGGATGGATCACCAAAAGGCTCTATAGAATTATTTCATGGTTACACATACTCAGGAATACCTGTTTCTGTTGCAGCAGGCTTAGCTGTTCAAGATATATTTGAAAAAGAAGATATATTTAATAGAGCTAAAAATTTAGCACCATATTTCCAAGAGGGTTTGATGTCTTTAAAAGATATAGACGTTGTTGATAATATAAGAGGTTATGGAATGATGGGTGGAATTGATATTAAAATGGATAAAAAACCTGGAGCAGCAGGATTTACATGCTTTAAACATTGTTATGATGCTGGAGTGAATTTTAAAGCAACAGGGGATTGTTTAATTATTGCACCAATGTTTATTTGTGAAAAAAAACATATCGATGAAATAATAGATAAATTAAGAACAGGGATTACAAATTATTCAAAAAGCAAAAAAAATTAATCCACTTATATGAAAATAGGTGTTCCAAAAGAAATAAAGTCTCAAGAAAATAGAATTGGCCTTACTCCTGAAAGTGTAAAAATACTAACCTCAAATGGAAATGAGGTACTAGTAGAAAATAATGGTGGTTTTGAAGCTGGATTTTATAATGAACAATATAAATCTGCAGGTGCAAAAATTTTAGATAAAGCTGAAGATATTTTTGATGATGCAGAAATAATCGTAAAAGTAAAAGAACCACAACCAAGCGAGGTAAAAATGATTAAAGAAAATCAAATTGTTTTTACATATTTACACCTAGCGGCTGCAAAAGAACTTACTAAAGGCTTAGTAGACTCTAAATCAGTTTGTATTGCTTATGAAACGGTTACTGACAACAACGGTAGATTACCTTTATTAGCTCCAATGAGTGCAGTTGCTGGAAGAATGTCAGTTCAAGCTGGTGCACATTGCCTTGAAAAAAATCAAAAGGGGAGAGGACTTCTTTTAGGAGGAGCGCCTGGTGTTGATCCTGGAAATGTAGTGATTTTGGGTGGTGGAGTTGTTGGTGAAAATGCAGCAATTATTGCTACAGGTATGAAAGCAAAAGTTCATATAGTAGATAAATCAGAGCAAAGACTAAACGAATTATCAAAAAAATTTGGTGATCTTATAATACCAAAATTGAGTGATGAAACTGATTTAGAAAAATTAATTTCAGAATGTGATTTATTAGTTGGAGGTGTTTTAATACCAGGTGCAGAAGCACCAAAACTTGTCACAAAAAAGATGCTTAAAAACATGAAAAGAGGATCAGTAATAGTTGATGTTGCAATAGATCAAGGAGGATGCGTTGAAACAAGTAAACCTACCACATTCGCTGAACCAACATACATTGTAGATGATATTGTTCATTATTGTGTAGCAAATATGCCAGGTGGTGTCCCTAGAACATCAACCATCGCATTAAATAATGCTACGCTTCCTTTTTTAAACAGAATAGCTAGTGATGGTTATTATAAAGCATTAAAAGATGATCCAAATTTCTTAGCTGGCTTAAATGTCCATAAGGGTGAAGTAACATACAAAGCAGTTGCAGATGTTTTCGGATATAATTATTTAAGTGCTGGTGAGGCTTTAAATTAATTAATCAAACTAGTTATCTTTTTTTCAATATTTTTGCTTATAATTCGAACACCTTTAGGATTTGGATGCATCCCGTCCTCAAGATTTAGCTCTGGCTTTAAGGCAACACCTTCTAGAAGAAAAGGTAAAAAAGTTAAGCTATATTTATCAGAAAGGTTAGAGTAAATTATATTAAATTTATCTCTGTATTCTTTACCATGACTTTCAGGGGCAATCATACCTGCTAATATAATCTTAATATTTTTATCAATTATAATTTTAATTATTTTCTCTAAATTTTCTTTTGTCTCTTTTGGCTTTATACCTCTTAACATATCATTTGCGCCTAAACCCAAAACCAAGATATCAATATTCTTTTCTGATAGTGTCCAATTTATTCTATTTAAACCTCCCGCAGTTGTATCACCTGAGACACTTGCATTTATAATTCTGACATTTAATCCATTATTATTTAAATTTTTTTGAAGCACAGTGGACAAATGGTCTTCTTTATTAAGTCCGTATCCAGCCATCAAACTATCTCCAAATAAAACAATTTTATTCTCAGCATTTACCCCAAATGCAACTAGACATAATATAATTATTTTAATAATACATTTTTTAAACATGACTAAACTTCTTAAACTAACAGATGTGAACTTAAACTATAATACTGATAACAATCTTATAAATGTTTTACAAGATGTAAGCTTTGAAGTTGATTATAAGGAAACAATATCTGTGGTAGGAGAAAGTGGGTCAGGAAAGACAAGCTTAATAATGCTGATAGGCGGTTTGGAAAAAGCATCTTCAGGAAAAATTGAATTTAAAAACTTTGAGATTTCGAGTTTAAAAGAAGATGAGATTTCAGAGATAAGACGAAAGGATATTGGCATTGTTTTTCAATCATTTTATTTAATTCCCAATTATACAGCTATAGAAAATGTGAGTTTAGCATTAGAAATTAATAAAATTAAAGATCCGATTAATAAAGCAAAAGAAATCCTAGATAAATTTGGCCTTGGAAAGAGGCTAAATAATTTACCTAGTCAATTATCTGGAGGAGAACAGCAAAGAGTAGCAATTGCACGATCAATTGTTATGAAGCCTGAATTAATTTTAGCAGATGAACCTACTGGAAATTTAGATAGTGAAAATTCTGAGCTAATCTCAAATATTCTTTTTGATTATGTAAAAGAAGAAAATGCAAGTTTAATTATGGTTACGCACGATAATAAATTGGCAAATCTTTCTAAGAGAATTATTAAAATTAAGGATGGTAAAATTGAATAAAAATCAAAATTTTGGTCTTTATTTTAAATATGCTCTTAGAGATTTAACAAGAAGTTATAATAAGATCTCAAGTATAATTATTACTCTTTTTATAAGTCTCTTTATTTTAAGTTCTATAATGACGATTGAAGATAGTCTAGAAAATGAACTTAATGAAAATGCAAAATTATTATTAGGAGGTGATATAGAAATTGATTACAACAATAGAGAAGGTGATCAAACTAAAATAGATAAAATTTCTAAATTTGCTACCGTCTCCCAAATGGTTGAATTTAGCACAATGATTTCAACTGTTAATAAAAAAATCAATAAAACATCATTTACTAGAGTAAAATCAGTTGATCAATTTTATCCATTGTATGGAAAAGCACTCTATGAACCCAATGACGCTTTAGAAAAATTAAATCAGGTTGAAAGTTCAATATTAGTAAATGAAAATATTTTTAAAAATTTAAACTTAAAAATAAACGACATTGTAAAGGTTCAAGACAAAGAGTTTAAAGTTATTGGTATAGTTAAAGTTTTACCAGATATTGGAGGTGCCTTTGTATTTGGAGATTTTGCGTTAACTGGAAAAAAAACTTTAGATAAGCTAGATTTAAATACCCTTGGTAGTTTTTTAAATTATGAATATAAAGTAAAATTTAACAAATCTGTTAAAAGTAAAGAGGGCATTAAAAGAGTAGAGAGCTTATTTAAAGATCAAAATAGAGTTAGATTAAGATACCCCGAAAACTCAGCTGGAGGCATTAGACGGATTGTTGATAATTTTTCACAATTTTTATCACTTGTATCAATAAGCGCTATGTTAATTGCTGGTATTGGTATAGCGAATACTCTTTTATCATTTATAAATCAAAAAAATTCGTCAATTGCAGTTCAAAAAGCAATAGGTGTATTTTCTGGAAATATAAAAACAATATATTATTTACAATTAGCTATCTTATTAGTTTTAATCACTGTTTTTTCATATGGGTTAAGTTTTTTTTTAATTCCAATAGTCGATAAATATATTTCAGATGGCTTGGGTTTAAATATAGAAGCTAGTTTTTCTATTATAAATTTAATTATAGTTTTTTTGGTTGGAATGTTAGTAATGATAATATTTTCTATACCAACTGTTAATTCTATAGATCAAGTTAAAGCATCAAATTTATTTAGAAATGTATTTCAAAGTCTGCAATTTAATTATTCAGTGAAATCAGTAATAATTAGTATAGTATTATTGTTAATATTAATTAGTCTTTTTGCGATTAGGTCTTCAATACCATTTTATAGTGTTACATATTTCGTATCATTTTTTATTTGTTTATTAATTTTTTATTATCTTTCTGTAACAATTATTCATTTATTAAAAAAATATAAAAATTCTATGATTTCAGTAAAAATAGCAGTCAAAAATATTACTCAATCAAAAAGTATCACGCCAATTACAATAATGTCCTTAGGTCTTGGAATGACACTTTTGTTAACACTGGCATTTGTAGGCTCAAATTTTAAAAGAGAAATTTCCAAATCTATTCCAGAAATTGCACCAGATTATTTTTTCTTAGGAATTCAAAATGATCAACGAGAAAAATTCGAAAAAATAATATTTAATTCTGATAATAAGTCAAAATTAGAGGTAGTTCCTATGGTTTCAGCAGGTCTTGTAAAAATTAATGGGATAGATCCTAATTCTTACATCAAAAATACTAATGACAGTTATTGGGTTATAATGAATGATAGAAGAATATCATGGTCAGATGAGATACCAAAAGATAATCCTTTAACACAAGGCAAGTGGTGGGATTTATCAAGCCCAGACAAACTACAAATTTCTTTGGATAGCAAAGTGGCACAAGATTTTGGAGTAAAAATTGGAGACATATTCACTCTCAACATTTATGGAAGAGAAATAGATGGTGAGGTAGTAAATTTTAGACTAGTTGATTATAGAGATCTGAGCATTAATTTTGCGATGTTACTAAACCCTCAATTTGCAAATAAAATTCCACATGAGTACCTTTCGACAGTGAAGTTTAATAATATTGATAAATTCGATGATATTAATTTTTTAAATGAATTCCCTAGTGTTTCTATTGTAAAAATTTCTGATTATTTAAAAAAAGTTACTGATGTTCTTAATAAAGTATTTATAGCGGTCATTATAATTTCAACCGTTACAGTAATAATAGGATTGGTTGTTATATCCAGTGCAATTATAGTACAAGGAAAAATAAAAACTTTCCAAAATTTAGTTTTTAAGATTTTAGGATTTTCAAAAAAAGAAATAATTTACTCATCTTTAATTGAATTTATAATTACATTTTTTTCTATAATTCTTTTTTCTACAATTTTTTCTATAATTTCATCAAAATTTATTATTGAAAATATTTTTCAACTAAAATGGCTATTTGAATTTGATATATTCTTAAATGTAACTATTACAGTTGGATTAGTAACAATGATATTGATAGTTTTTACAAACCTCAAGTATCTAAGTCCAAAAGTTTATCCACTAGTGAGAAATGAATAAGATTTAATATTTTTTAGATGTTAGTTTTAAATAGAAGCTTTTAAAGCTTCATAAATTAAATCCTCTGTAGTTTCACCAATGCTTCTATAAACTTCCTCATCACCCTTGAAAATTAATAGAGTAGTTTGATAAAGCACATCAAACGAATTCGCTATATCTCTGTTTGTTACATCAAATGCAAAATATTCGATGTTATCAAATTTAATGTCCAATAATTCACCCTCTTTTTTTGCTTTCTGCAGAACTTTCATTTGATTTGCACAAGATCCACAATATTCGATCCAAGAACTAATAACTATAATTTTACCCTCAGATTGGGCTTTGCTAAACAAATCTTTATCAAATGTTGTTTTTTTTTCCATTGAATTTGCAGCAAATGCAAAAAAACAAAAAATAAAAATCGAAAATATTTTCATAGAACTTATTTATTACACCCTGTAACAAATAAAGAAAATAATTAATAGTGACACATGTGTTTGGGATTTAATCTGAAAATTTAATAAAATTTCTTCTCTAGGCTTCAAATTACGAAGCCTAGTATTATAATTAACTTATAATAAGAGAGAGAAATTAATAAATATAGCATCAGTCATATTTTAGGAGCGCTAATAGTGAATAATAGCTATGTATAATTCATATAGTTGCTTAACATCTCTCTTTACTTATTTATCATTTAATATAAAAATTATTAATGGGGTGCCATATGGCTGAGAAATACCCAAGGAACCTGTCCGGTAATTCAGAAAGGGAAAAATGGATCAGATAAACATTTTAAATCAATCATCTGCAATTTTATTAACCCTAATTATTAGTATTATTTTTGTAATAGTTGGCCTTGTATATTCAAAAAAATATCAAGGGTTAAACAATTATTTAGTTGCAAGTAGATCTGTAGGGACCTTTTCACTAACTACTAGTTTAGTTGCATCTGCCTTAGGAGCATGGATTTTATTCGGTCCCGCATCAGCAGCAACCTGGGGAGGAGTAGGGGCGGTTATTGGTTATTCTTTAGGGACAGCGTTTCCTCTTTTTGCATTAATTTATTTAGGAAAAAAATTTAGAGATAAATACCCAACAGGAAAATCTTTAATTGAGGTGATTAGATCTAGATTTGGTTCACAATTATTTAAGTTAATTTTGTTTTTATCTATTTTTTATATGACGATTTTTTTAATAGCAGAGGTTACTGCAGTTTCAATTTTAATAAATTATATTTCAGGCACAGACTTATGGATTACAGCTTCAATCGTGATCATAAGCTCACTCATATATACTTTGTATGGTGGATTACGAGCTTCAATATTTACAGATAATATCCAGTTTATAGTTTTTGGTCTGTTATTATTGATATCATTTTCATATTTAATCTCATTTAACTCGAATGATTTTAGTTTCGAATTTATAAAACAGAATAAACCTAATCTACTGAGCTCAGGTTACTTACCAAATTTTACTGCAGGCTTAACTTTTTTCATAGCTGTAGCTGCAACAAATCTGTTTCACCAGGGTAATTGGCAAAGAGTTTATGCTGCTAAAGATAATAAAGTTTTAAAAAATAGTCTGATTGTCTCTTTTTTAATAATCATACCAATAGTATTTATGATGGGGTTTTCAGGATTAATTGCTACTTCTCAGAACTCAAATGTTATTCCTGATCTTGCATTTTTCTCTTTATTGCTGAAAGATAATGCTATTTTTCTATCAGTTATAATTATTTTTTTAGCAATTTCTTTAACAGTAAGTAGCATAGATACCTTAGTGAATGCTATTTCAAGCCTAATAATTGTTGATGGGAATAAAGTCTTAAAATTTAAAGGTGATTACTTAAAACTTTCAAAGCAAATAATAATATTTATTTGTATAATTTCATTTTTTGTAGCATCAAAAGGATTAAGTATTTTATATTTATTTTTATTGGCTGATTTATTTTGTTGCGCAGCAGTACTAAGTATATTTTTTGGTTTTTACTCTAAAAAGTTTAATGAAAAAAATGCATATGTATCAATTATAGTTGGCTTGATCGGAGGAATTCTTTTATTTCCTAGTCCTGACTTTTCAAAATCAATTCTAGTTGGAATAATACTGCCAATTGATTTTTTACCGGCATTTGTCTCTCAATCCTTACTGTTTTGTTCTTTTGTAGTTGCAACATTTTTACCCATTTTAACATGGAGACTAAAGTAAACCTTTATTTACATCTTGTTAATATAAATATATTATAAATTAATTATGAGTTTTATTTTGCCATTTATAATATTAATAATTGTAGTTGTATTTATTCATGAATATGGACATTATTATTTTGCAAAAAAATATGGTGTTGGAGTAACAGATTTTTCAATTGGTTTTGGTAAAGAGTTGTTCGGTTGGAATGATAAATCGGGAACTAGATGGAAAATTTGTTGGATACCTCTTGGTGGTTATGTAAAATTTTTTGGTGATAGAAATGTATTTTCTCAAGCTGATCAAGAAGAATTGTTAAAAAAATATGACAAAGAGGATCAAGAAAAACTCTTTGTAACAAAACCATTATATCAAAGATCCTTAATTGTAGCAGGTGGACCAATAGCAAATTTCGTTTTAGCAATATTTATTTTTTTATTCATATATATGTTTGCTGGAAAAGACTTTACACCTGCAGTTATTGACGAAGTCCAAAAAGATAGTCCAGCAGAAGTAGCGGGAATGCAAAAAAATGATGTGATACTTGAAATAGATAACATTAAAGTTGAGAGTATTCTTGATGTTTCTAAACTTATTTTAATGTCAACATCCGAGATAGTCGATTTCAAAATTTCTAGATATGATCAAGAGATATTATTAAAGGTTAAACCTAAAATTGTTGCAGGTGTTGATAATTTAGGAAATAAAATTAATAAAAGAATAGTTGGTATTAAACTAAGTCCATATAACAATGAAATAAATCATAAACGATTAGGTCCAGCAAATGCATTAATAGAGTCTGTTAATGAAGTATATTTTGTAACTACATCGTCTCTTAAATATATGGGTTCAATGCTTACTGGGTCTGGAGATAGTTCACAATTAGGTGGACCAATCAGAATAGCAAAGATTTCAGGACAAGTGGCTGAATTTGGAATATTGCCATTTATTAGTATGATGGCCTATATATCGATAAGTTTAGGTTTAATTAACCTTTTTCCAATACCGCTTTTAGATGGGGGCCATTTGATGTTTTATGCATTTGAAAAGGTTTTAGGAAAGCCATTAAGTCAAAAAACACAGGAAGGTTTTTTTCGAATCGGAATGTTTTTATTGTTAACTTTAATGTTTTTTGCAACATTCAATGACCTTAAAGATTTAGGCTTATTTTAAAGGGATTTTCTAATGTTAAAAAAGCTATATAAATCAATACTTATTTTTAACTATATGTTGTGGTAAGTTTAATTAGAGACACAAAAAAAAAGCTTGAATTATCAAGGATTTTGTTAAGTATATAGTTATAACCTTTAAAACCGGAGCTAAAATGAACAAAAAACAACTTATAGCGAAATTAGCAGGGTCATTAAATCAAAGTAAGGCTGATGCAGAGCGTACATTTGATACAATTACCAACACTATTTTGGACGCTTTAAAAGGCGACGATAATGTTAAAATTGCTGGTTTTGGAACATATAAAGTGGCTAAAAGAAAAGCCCGAATTGGTCGAAATCCAAGAACTGGAGAACAAATCCAAATCGCTGCTTCTCAAAAGGTAAAGTTTTTACCTGCAAAAGCGCTTAAAGAAGTTTTCAATAAATAAACTTTTTAAAACAGCCTTTATTAAAATTATAATTTAATAAGGGCTGTTTTTTTTTGCAAGTATACAGTGAACTACATGCAAATACTGCATATCTCTTTTAAATAACAATCAATAGTTTTTAGTTTTATTAAATTTATAACAACACCTTTAATTAAACGGAGGTGAAATGGTTAAACTTTTAAAAAAACTGGCTGGTCCATTAGTAAGTTTATTTTTCTTACTTAATATGACTAGTGCAGGTTATGCTGAAACTACAGTTTCAGCTGAAGTTGGTTTCATATTCAATACATTTCTTTTCTTGGTTTGTGGTTTCTTAGTAATGTTTATGGCAGCAGGTTTTGCCATGCTCGAATCAGGGATGGTAACATCAAAAAGTGTATCAGTAATATGTGCCAAAAATATCGGATTATTTTCAATAGCTGGAATTATGTTCTGGATGGTTGGATATAATTTAGCATACGGAATTCCAGAAGGTGGATACATTGGAAGCTTTACTCCATGGTCTGATGCAAGTTCAGTGGATACTGGATATGCTGACGGATCTGATTGGTATTTCCAAATGGTTTTCTGTGCAACGACAGTTTCAATTGTATCTGGAACATTAGCTGAAAGAATTAAATTATGGCCATTCTTTTTATTTGCGGCTATTCTATCAGGAATTATCTATCCAATCGTCATGGGTTGGCAGTGGGGAGGTGGCTGGTTAGCAGCTGCTGGTTTCTCCGACTTTGCTGGTTCAACACTTGTTCACTCAACTGGAGGTGCAGCAGCATTAGCTGGAGCAATTCTTTTAGGAGCTAGAACTGGTAGATTTGATAAATCTGGAGCAGCTAAACCTATGAAGCCATTTGCAGCATCTTCTGTACCATTGGTAACAGTTGGTGTATTTATATTATGGCTAGGTTGGTTCGGATTTAATGGTGGATCACAATTAGCAATGGGAACATTTGATGACGCAGTAGCAGTATCAAATATTTTTATTAATACAAACTTAGCAGCCTGTGGTGGTGTATTAGCAGCTGGTGCAGTAACAAGATTAATGTCGGGTAAAACTGATGTCATTCAAATGCTTAACGGAGCAATTGGTGGTCTTGTTGCAATTACAGCCGAACCATTAATGCCTTCACCGCTAGCAGCAATTCTTATAGGTGCGATCGGTGGAATAATAGTTGTCTTCGGAACAAAATTATTATTCTCACTAAAAATCGATGATGTAGTAGGAGCAGTACCTGCTCACTTGTTCGCTGGAATTTGGGGAACTTTAGCAGTTCCACTAACGAACGGTGATGCATCATTCGGAGCGCAGCTTCTAGGAGTAATTTCAATCAATGCATTTGTATTTGTAGTATCTCTAATAGTATGGGGAATTATGAAGGGTACAATGGGTATTAGATTGAGCAAAGAAGCAGAAAGACTTGGTACAGATGTTACAGAGTCTGGAGTGATCGCATACGCAATAAGAGACTAAAGAATAACTATCTCTCTCTCTATAGTTGATAAAAGGCCCCTTAAATGGGGCCTTTTTTTTAGTAATTTTTTATGAAGTCTAAAACCTCTGCAGCGTGGCCTGCTGCCTTAACGTTTCTCCATTCCTTAATAATTTTATTTTTCTCAATAATAAAAGTGCTTCTTACTGTACCCATAAATTCTCTACCCATAAATTTCTTTTTGGCCCAAGTTTTATAAGCTTTTAAGGAAGTTTTATCTTCGTCTGCTAATAGTTCAAATTTTAAGTTAAGTTTTTTACTCCATTTTTCATGACTTTCTAAACTATCTTTAGATATTCCAAAAATTGTGCATCCAAGTTTCTCAAATTTACTTAAAAGTTTATTAAAATCATTTGTCTCAATTGTACATCCACTTGTATTATCTTTCGGATAGAAATAGATGATGATAAATTTTGATTTTACTTTACTTAATTCAACAGTTTTACCTGATGTAGATGATAATTTAAAATTTGGAGCTTTCATTTAATAACCTTTGTTTAATTTATATAGAAATATTTTTAATTTAGTGTAATAAACATTTATGACAATAAAATCAGCATCAACTTTAGTCGCAGAAGCTTTAAAAGAAATTAAAACCATATCACCAGAGGAAGCTCTAGAAAAATTAAATAATGATACATGCAACCTTATCGATATCAGAGATGTAAGAGAATTAGAAAGATTAGGAAGAATAGAAAATTCTTCTCACATACCAAGAGGAATGCTGGAATTTTGGATGGATCCAGATAGTCAATATTTTAAAGATGGTAAAATTGATATGAATAAGGAAATGGTTCTTTTTTGTGCTGGAGGGCTAAGATCAGCATTAGCTACAAAAACTTTACAAAGTATGGGTTTTAAAAATATTTGCCATGTAGATGGTGGTTTTGGATCAATGCAAAATTTAGGTTTTAAAGTAGTAAAGTAATTTAGCTTTTAATCTAACAAATTTATTCTTTTAGCGTAGAACATTCTTATTATCCAATAAATAACTAAACCTAAGGGACCAATAAAATAAGTTATTATTATTGGAATGAAGACTATGTATCTAGACATAAATAATTTTTGACTATCTTTCATTATCCACGCTCCACAAAATAAGTTTATTGCTAAAAAGTGTGTCCAAAACATTATCAAAAAAGCTTCAGCTTCAAAAAGATTTCTCAAGTCATACAGACCAAGGTACAACGTAAAATTATAATCAAAATCATATCCAGAAATGTAGAAATAATAACCTAGATAAACATAGACAGCTGTTAAAATAAAAAATGGGAACACAGAAGTAACCAATAATCCACAAATCTTTGACTGTGGAAAAATAATCAGAATTAACCAGAAGGGTATTACACCTATATTTAACCATAAATAAATCATTTCAATGGTAAAAAAAGCTGCTATTTGTTCAATCATATTATTTTTATATTATATTAAATAAAACAATGATTCCCATAAAAAATAAAAAAAAGACTTTAGAAGTAACCGTTGATGAGATGACGAATTTTGCACTTAATTATGTAGAAAAATTTGCGCCATCTAAACAACAATTAAGAACTTATTTATTAAAAAAATATCTAACATCAAGGACCCCTAATATAAAAAAAAACGATGTTTCTAATCTTATAGATATTGTTCTTGAGGATTTAGAGAAATCAAAGTTTATAAACGATAAGTTTTATTCAGAGTCTAAAGCAAAAAGTTTAATACAAAGAGGATCATCTATAAACAAAATAAGAAATTACTTAATGAATAAAGGCGTAGGTGAAAAATATATTAAAAATACAATTGAACAAATAAAAGATAAGAATGAAGATCAGGATTTTTTTTCAGCCATAAAAATCTGTAAAAAGAAAAGAATTGGACCATCAAGACAAGAGGACAATCGACCTTTGTTTTACAAAAAAGATATAGGAGTATTAGCTCGTTCAGGTTTCGATTTTGAAGTTTCAAGAAGAGTTATGGATCTTGAAAAAGATGAATATTTAAAAATAATTAATCTTCTTTAGTTTTTTTATTTTTTTCTTCTAAATAGTATTGAATTTTATTTCTTATATAATTTTTAACCATCACAAATACAATTAAACCAAATATTGATACAGATACAATTATAATTAAAATTATTCTTAATTGTTCACTCATTATAAATTTTTACTTCTCTTTAAAATTATACTTGGATTTTTAAAATCTTTTTTACCATACGTAATTTCATTGCCATTAAAATCTGTTACTATTCCACCTGCGTTTTCAAGTATAGCGTGCCCTGCAGCTATATCCCATTCGCAAGCCCTTGGCTCAGCAACATATCCGTCAAATTCTCCTGTAGCTATTACACAAAATTTAAGAGAGCTTTTCATTCGAACGTGTTGTGTAACTCCTAAATCTTGATGAATTTTTTCAATTTCAGGTTTTAGTTTATTTGAATACGAAACTACTTTTATTGAGCCTTTAGGAGTAATTTTCTTACAGTCTAATTTTATAGTTTTGTTAGAAGTAATTTCATATGATTGACCTTTTCCAAAACTATAAAACATCCTTTTTTTTGCAGGCACATTAATTAAACCGGCAACAGCCTTTCCATTTAATATTAATCCAGCGTTAATAGTGAATTCCTCACCATCATTTATATAGTCGTATGTTCCGTCAATTGGATCAACTAGCCAGAAGTTTTTTAAATTATTTTTAGATTTATTGTGCGAAGTTTCCTCAGAAACAATGGGTATATCTGGCGTCAACTCTAGCAATTTTTTTGTGATAATTTTATTTACCTCAAGATCACCATTGCTAACAGGGGTATTGTCCGATTTGATTTCCTTATTTAAACCCTCATATCTTAGATTAATTGAAACTTCTCCAGCCATTAGAAAAGTATTAATTAAATCTTCGACAACACTCTTAATTTTACTATCATCCATTATTATCAATTCTTTCGAGTTCAATATTATTTGCATTTATTACTTTTTTTCCAACATTTTGGAAATTAACAGTTACTTTGTCATTAATAATAGACTGAACTTGACCAATACCCCAACTTTTATTAGCTGGATTAATAACTTTGTCACCTGGTTCAAAATCTAAAATCATTTAATTTAACTTATAATGGAAATAAGTATAAATACCATCAAATGAATTTAGAAACTAACTCATTAGGATTTAATAAAAAACCGTCAGAAACTACAGTAGTGGTAGCAATGTCTGGAGGTGTAGACTCGTCAACTGTTGCTGGGATGATGAAACAAGAAGGTTATAATGTAATTGGAATTACTTTAAAACTTTACAATGATGGCAAAGAAGTTGCTGCTTCAAAACAGTGCTGCTCAGGTCAAGATATTATGGATGCAAAAAGAGTTGCACATAAATTAGATATTGAACATAAGATTTTATATTACCAAGATAAGTTTAAACAAGGTGTTATCGATAACTTCGTTGAAAGTTATTTAAAGGGCGAAACACCAATACCATGTGTACAATGCAATCAGACAGTTAAATTTAAAGATTTATTTGAATTTTCAAAAGATTTAAATGCTGATGCACTAATCACAGGTCATTATGTAAAAAGTTTAACACAAAATAACTTAACAAATATGTACCAAGCAATTGATGAAAATAGAGATCAAAGTTATTTTTTATTTAATACCACAAGAGAGCAATTAAATTATATAAGATTTCCACTAGGTGGACTTCTTAAAGACAAAACGAGAGAAATTGCAAAAAATCTGAATTTGAATGTTGCTGATAAACCAGATAGTCAAGATATATGTTTTGTACCCAATGGAGATTATGCTTCTGTAATAAAAAAATTTAAACCAGAATCGTACAAAAAAGGAAATATAAAAAATTTGGATGGTAAAGTGGTTGGAGTACATGATGGAATAGTTAATTTTACTATTGGACAAAGAAAAGGAATTAAAGTTTCAAATGAAGAGCCATTTTATGTAATTAAAATTGATGCTGAGAAAAATGAAATTTACATTGGTCCAAAAGAAGAGCTGGCAAGAAGTAATATAAATTTAAAAAACGTAAATTTACTAACAAATATAAATGAATTAGATAAAAATATATTGGTCAAAGTAAGATCTACTGGCAAACTTTTAGATGCAAAAGTAGATATAAAAGACAATGAAAATGTTAAAGTAAATCTTCTAAAACCAGAATACGGAATATCTCCTGGCCAAGCTTGTGTATTTTACAAAAAAGACCAATTTGGTCACAAAGTTCTAGGTGGTGGTTGGATTAAAGATTAAATTTTTTATTTCTTTTTATTTTTTTTTCTTGCTCTTCTCTTTTTAGAGCCCATTTTTCTACGGCCTCTATGTTTTTTTGGATATCCCATAATCTCCTTAGTTTTACTATTTTATTGACTTATTTGGTGGATATAGCATTGTCCTAAGTACATATCAAATTTTTTATGGATTATTCCTTTAAAACTTTTTTAAAGCATACAGCTAAAGATTTTCACAACCATTCTGTCAATCCACCAGTTGTAAGGGCATCCACAATTATTTTTAAATCAATGCAAGATTTAAGAAAAATGCAAAGAATGGCTTTAAAAAAACCATTAGGTGGATATTATGATTATGGTAGAAAAGGCACATCAACTACTTTCATATTACAAAAAATTCTTACCAAACTGGAGGAGTCATACAATGTTTTTTTAACTCCAACTGGATTTGGATCGGTATTTCTATCAATATTTAGTGTAACAAGACCAGGTGATGAGATAATAGTTTCAGATCCACTTTACAATCCAACTAGAAATTTAAGTGAAAATTATCTTAAAGAATTTGGAATTAAAACAAAATTTTATAACCCTCATGATTTAAAGTCTCTAGAAAAAAGCATAACAAGTAAAACTAAACTAATTTACGTTGAGTGCCCTGGAAGTAATACTTTTGAATTCCAAGATCTAAAAAAAGTTATTTCTATTGCAAAAAAAAATAAAATATTTACTGCAATAGATAATACCTGGGCAACTCCATATTTTTTTAAACCCATTAAATTAGGTTTTGATATGTCAATAGTATCAGCAACAAAATATTATTCAGGACATTCCGATGTGATGGGTGGAAGTTTAGCTGTTAACAAAAAAGTATATAAACACGTCAAAAAGGCAGACGATGTTTTGGGTTTAAGATTAGGTCCTGATGATGCCTATTTAATAACAAGAGGCATAAGAACTTTAGATATTAGATTAGATAAACATGAGTCTAATGCTAAAGAAGTCTGTAAATTTCTTTCCAAAAGCAAAAAAGTAAAACTTTTGTATCCTTATAAAAAAAACTCTTTCAATTTTAAAATGTGGAAAAAATACTACTCTGGCTCCTCAGGTCTTATGGGATTAATTATAAGATCTAAAAGCAGAAAATCTGTTTTGAAATTTGTAAATTCGTTAAAATTATTTGGTCATGGTTATAGTTGGGGTGGGTTTGAAAGTTTAGCATTGCTGCAAAGTGATATTGAGATGGGCGATAGAAAATTCATAAATTTAGATAAAAATGAACACTTGGTAAGATTACATATAGGACTAGAAGACCCAAAAGATTTAATTGCAGATATTAGAAAAAGCCTTATGCTCGTTAAATGAGCAAAGAAAAATTTTTCACTAGTAAAAAAGCACTGGTTACCCTTATTGCAGCTTCATTAACAGTTATTTTTGCAATGGGTATTAGGCAAACATTTGGTTTATTTTTTTTTGATTTTAATACAGATCTGAATATTTCTATTTCACATTTTGGTTTTGTAATAGGTTTGCAACTTTTAATGTGGGGAATCTTCAGTCCAGTCTTTGGTTTCATAACTGATAAATATGGAGGTGCAACAGCTATATTTGTGGGTTTTTTATTTTTTTTATCAGGACTATTACTTTTCTACTCAGGACTTAATTCTGGACACTACTTTACTCTTACGATTGGAATATTGATTGGTATAGGATTAGGTGGTACTGCTATAAGTATCCCAGTATCAGTTGTTGCTAAACATTTTCCTGCTTCTAATAGAACAATAGCAACAGGTATTGTTACATGTGCAGGATCATTTGGTTTTTTTGTTTCACCTTTATTGGTTAGATACTCATTAATTGAAATGGGGTGGGAAATTACAATTTTATATTTTTGTTTTCTATTAGGAATTGGATTAATTGTTGCTCTATTTGTAAATACTCCAAAAATTCCAGTTGGAAGTAGTAATTTAGATAACAATCAAACAGCATCAGAAGCTTTAAGAGAGGCTTTTGGAAATAAAAGTTTCATATTTTTAACTCTTGGTTTTTTTGTTTGTGGCTGGCATATTGCTTTAGTGGCTACGCATATCCCAACTTATATGATGGATAGAGGGTTACCCGATTGGACAGCAGCAATGATATTAGCTCTAGTTGGTGTTTTTAATATGATTGGTACAATTGGTGCAGGTTATTTAGCAACTAGATTTAGCAAAAAGAAAGTTTTAAGTGCAATTTATTTTTTAAGAGGTGTATCATTAATTTATTTTATATTTTTACCTCCAAGCGTATTTAATTGTATAGTATTTGGAGTAACATTTGGGCTTCTGTGGCTTTCAACTGTACCCCCAACTAATGGAATAGTGGGGCATATATTTGGAACAAAACATCTAGGTCTTTTATATGGTATTGTATTTGTCAGTCATCAGGTAGGATCCTTTCTTGGAGCATATCTGGGTGGAGTTTTTTATGAAATGCATGGTAACTTTGATTATGCTTGGTACGCATCTATCGCACTTTCTATTTTTGCTGGTGTGATACACTTACCTATAAAAGAGAAAACAATTGAACGAGTTCAGGCAGCATAAACTTAAGTTTAATAAATATTTAGAAAAACTTTATCAGTCAAATAAGCCCCTTATTATTTATAAAGTTGACGGGGGTTATAATATTTATACTGATTTTTCAAATAAGATAACGCTTAACAAAAATAATATTGCAAAATTTTTACATAGCTTTTCTTCAAAAAAATATAGAAAAGAAACTGACTTATATGTGGGATTTTTTGGTTATGAGATTTTATGTAGTCTTTTAAATTTATCTATAAAAAACCAAAAAAATTTAAAATTTCATAAGGGTATTTTTTATAAACCTGAAACTTTAATTAAAATAAGAAAAAAAATTACTATTCATTCAAATATAAAAAGAGCTCAATTCAATGAAGTCTTTCAAAAAACCAAAATTCTAAGCCCTTTTAAGCTCAATTTAGATTTTAACAAATATCAAAAAATATTTAATACATTTTCAAGAAAAATTAGAGAGGGTGAAACGTACCAAATTAAAATATGCACAAAGTATAAAAATAAATCTACAATTAATTCAGTAAATTTCTTTTGGAAACTAATGAAGATTAACTCTTCGCCTGAATCATTTATGATTAGAGATAAAGATTATTCAATAGTTAGCTGTTCTCCTGAAACTTTAATCAATCGAGTTGGTAATTTTATAAATACCAAACCTATTGCTGGTACCTTAAAAAAAAATAAATATACAACAAAATCTAAAGCTCTCAAATTCTTTAGAAATAATATCAAAGAAACTAAAGAGCATAATATGATTGTTGATCTTGAGAGAAATGATTTATCTAGAATATGCAAACCAGGTACAGTAAAAATCAAAAAACAAAAATATGTAGAGGAATATAAGCACCTATATCACTACGTAACTAGTATTATTGGAAAATTAAATCAAAAAACATCTGTTAAAGAAATAATTAAGTCAATGATGCCAGGTGGATCTGTCATTGGTTGTCCTAAAATAAGAACATTGGAATTACTTAATTCGCAAGAAAAGGAAGATAGAAATATTTTTACTGGGAGTTTTGGGTATATAAAATTTAATGAAGATATGAGATTTAATATAATTATTAGATCAATTTTAAATTTTAAAAATAGATCAGAAATATCTGCAGCCTCTGGAGTTGTGTTGGATAGTAATTCAAAGAAAGAATTCAATGAAAACTTTATCAAAGCAAAATCACTTTTGGAATTATTTAAATGATTTATATTATTGATCATCAAGACTCATTTACATGGAATGTAGTTCATCAATTTTCTGAATTTGACGAAGTATATTGCTCAAATTACTTTGATATAAATAAAAAATTATTGGATAAATCTAAAACAATAGTATTTTCTCCTGGACCAGGATCACCCAAAGATTACCCAACATCTATAAAGATTTATAATAAATACAAAGGAACAAAAAAAATTATTGGTATTTGTCTTGGTTATCAATTGATCTTACACAGTGAAAATGGAAAAATTATTCAACAAAAAAATATTTATCATGGTTTTCAATCGACTGTAAAAGTTACAAGTAATCATTCTATTTTTAAAAAAAATTCAATTTTTAAAGTTGGCAGGTATCATTCACTTAAGCTAAAAGAACCCCTTAAGGCAAAAAACTTTAATATAACAATGAGATGTGCTAAATCTGATATAGCAATGGGTTTCGAAAATACTCAAGATGATGTATATGGATTTCAATTTCACCCAGAATCTTTTTTGACAAATAATGGTAAAGTACTTATTAAAAAAATCTTATCAGCGTAAAAACTTTAAAGAAATTGAGTTTGATAATCTATGGAATAAGGATGGGGTTTTTACAACAATGTGGATCTATAATAAGCCACCTAAAATTCTTTTTTTTAAAACACACATTGACAATTTAATAAAATCATTAAAGGCCTATAAGATCTATGAAAAAGGAATAAAAAGTAAAATATTAAAATTAATTAATGAAAATATAGATAAAACAAAATCTTACAATCATTTACTTAGAGTTGCTTTAAATAAAAAAACTATTTCAATATCACTTAGAGACAGAGTTAAACCTAAGCAAAAATTTGGTATTAAATTAGTCCACTATGAAAGAGTGAGACCTCAATATAAAAATTTAAAATACAAAAAAATACTAGGTTATTTATCGAAAATGAATACCTCAAAAGAAGACATTGCTTTATGTGTAAATGATAAAATATTTGAAACTGGAACTTCAAATTTATTATTTGTTAAAAAGAATAAAATTTATTCAGCAAAAAATAAATATTATAGAGGAACAAACCTTAAATTTTATGAAAAAAAATTTAATATTATAAAAAAAAATATTTATCTAAAAGAATTAAATCAATTTGATGAAATCTTGCTTGTTGGTTCTGGTAAAGGAGTAGTTTCTACAAGTTATATTGTAGATAACAATTGGAAGAGAAGGAAAAATAAAATATTTAATTCAATGTTCAAAACTTTTGAAAAAGAACTTAAAAAAGAAAAATATATTTTTAATTAAAAAATGAGAGATCCCAATAACCCATGTTTATTTTGTAATATATCCAACAATGATTTCGAACTAGAAAATGAATTGGCTTACGCTAGTTATGATACTTACCCAGTTTCAAAGTATCATGCTTTAATTGTTCCAAAGAGACATGTAGAAAATTATTTTGAACTAAATAACGAGGAAGTTCTAGCTTGTGATGCCCTTCTAAAAAAACTTAAAAAGAAGCTTGAAATTAAAGATAATACAATCGAGGGGTTTAATGTTGGGTCTAACTCTGGCAAAACTGCTGGACAATCAATTAATCATTGTCACATTCATTTGATTCCAAGAAGATCCGGAGACGTTGATAATCCCCAAGGTGGTGTTAGAGGTGTAATTGCCTCTAAACAACATTATGTGCGTAAAACTAAATAATAATTACGTTTATAAGCTGTTGAAATGTCATTATATCGCGGTTGATCTATTTAAATAAGTGTACTAGAAATCTTAAGCGGAAGGAACAAATTCACATGATATCAACTAATCCATTTTTAATACTTGCTGAGACAGTACCACCATTCTTGATGCAATCTTTTGTTATTTTAATGGGTTTACTAATTCTAGTTGGAACAGTTATGGACATTATTCATAAAAAAATGTGAAGTATTTCTTTAATAATGCAAAAAAAGCAAAATTATCAGCTACGAAAACTTTATCAACAGGAGAGAGAATATCTGTAATTTCAAAAACTATTGCAAGCGATATAGCAACTACTTCTGAGCTTGGGGCAGGTAAAAGAAGATTGGCACATGTAATGGGAATGTATGGAACAATTCTGTTTTGGGTTGGTTCAGTTGTGATGATATTTTTTTATACTTCTTCAAATTCAGTAACACCTGCTTTTTGGCCAATCATTTGGCATGTTGGTGCGGCTCTAACTGTTCTAGGTGGAGGTTGGTTTTGGTTTTTTTTAAGAGTTGATGTCTATTCCGAAGCTCAACCATGGTACAGAATAATCCAAGCAGACTTATTTGTACTTGCATTGATTGCATCCTCACTATTTGGATTAATTTGGTCATATCTTCAATCTTTAAACTTACAAGGTAGATGGGATGATTTTGTATTCTTAGGATTATTTATAGTTGCAAATTTAGTTTTATTTGGTGGTGTATATTGGTCTAAATTTGCTCATATGTTTTACAAACCTGGTGCCGCTTTACAAAAAAATTTAGCTGAAGCTGATGGATCTAGAGATAATCTTCCACCTGAAGCTGACGCTCCAGAGCAATTTGGCCTAGGTATAAAAAGAGAAGAGCCAAAACATTATTAATATGATACAGAACTTAAAGGAGAAAATATAAATTATGTCAACTTTTGTGTACATGACTAGATGTGATGGCTGTGGTCACTGTGTGGATATTTGTCCATCAGATATTATGCATATCGATGAAACTATTAGAAGAGCGAAAAATATTGAACCAAACTTTTGTTGGGAATGTTACTCATGTGTTAAAGCATGTCCGAACCATGCGATCGATGTTAGAGGTTATGCAGATTTTGCTCCAATGGGTCATAGTGTAAGAGTTAGAAGAGAAGAGGAAAAAGGAACTATTTCTTGGAGAATAAAATTTAGAAATGGAACTGAAAAGAATTTTGTGTCGCCAATAACTACTAAGCCTTGGGGTAAATTTATTCCAAAATTAGCTGAAGGAGATAAGCCCAATCAAGGAGAAATTAATTCTCAAATATTATACTCTGAGCCAGAGGGATTAAATACAAATAAAGAATTACCAAAAGTAGATAAGAGTGCTTTTAAAAAAGGAGTTTATTATTAATGGCTAGAAAAACTATAGTAGAAAATTGTGATGTTTTAGTTGTTGGTGGAGGAATGGCTGGTACTGGTGCAACTTTCGAGGCTAGACATTGGGGAAGAGATCTAAAAATAGTTTGTGTTGAAAAAGCAAATATAGATAGAAGCGGTGCGGTTGCTCAAGGTTTATATGCAATCAACTGCTACATGGGAATGCAATGGGGTGAAAATCAACCTGAGGACCATGTAAGATATGCAAGAAATGATTTAATGGGATTGGTCAGAGAAGACTTAGGATATGACATGGCTCGTCATGTAGATTCAACTGTTCATATGTTTGATGAATGGGGTTTGCCAATGATGAAAAATAAAGAGACAGGTCGATACCAAAGAGAAGGTAAATGGCAAATAATGATCCATGGTGAAAGTTATAAACCAATTGTTGCAGAGGCAGCAAAAAAATCAGCAGATAAAATTTACAACAGAATAATGATTACCCATCTATTAATGGATGAAAACAATGAAAACAGAGTTGGTGGGGCAGTTGGATTTAATATGAGAACAGGTGACTACCACGTGTTCAAATCAAAAACAGTTATTGTTGCTGCTGGAGGAGCTTCACATATTTTCAAACCTAGAGCTGTAGGTGAAGGAATGGGAAGAACTTGGTATGCTCCATGGAGTAATGGATCAGCGTATGCATTACCTATTGCTGCTGGAGCTAAAATGACCCAAATGGAGAATAGAATTGTTCTTTGCAGATTTAAGGATGGTTATGGTCCAGTTGGTGCGTACTTCTTACATTTAAAAACATACACGCAAAATGCGAACGGTGAAAATTATGAGAAAAAATGGTACGAAAAAACAAAAGAATTAGTTGGAGAGTATATTGATCATCATCCCACTCCTACATGTTTACGTAACCATGCTTTTATACAAGAAACAATGGCTGGTGGTGGACCGATTCATATGGTGACGAAAGAAGCATTTCAAGATCCACACTTAGAAACAGTGGGTTGGGAAAATTTCTTAGGTATGACAGTTGGACAAGCAGTTGTATGGGCTTCTCAAAATATTGATCCAAAATACACAAACCCTGAATTAACAACATCGGAGCCGTATGTAATGGGTTCTCACGCCACGTGTTCAGGAGCGTGGGTAAGTGGGCCAGAGGATTTATCCCCACCAGAATATTTCTGGGGATATAACAGAATGACAACAATTCAGGGCTTATTTGGTGCTGGAGATACAGTAGGTGGAAGCGCACATAAATTCTCATCTGGATCTTTTACGGAGGGAAGATTAGCTGCAAAAGCTGCTGTAAAATATATAGAAGATCAAAAGGCAAGCGATATTAAAGTAAGTGATAAACAATGTGATGATTTTAGAGAAGTTATTTATAAACCGTTAGAAAATTATACAGTCGGAAGAAATGAAATAACTGGTGGAACAGTATCACCGAGCTATATTTCCCCAATCCAAGGTTTACAAAGACTTCAAAAAATAATGGATGAATATGTAGGTGGTATTAGCTACAATTACATGACGAACGAAAATACTCTTAAAAAAGGCCTAGAGTTACTTGCATGGCTTGAAGAAGATTTAGAAAATATAGGAGCTGAAGATTATCACCAACTTATGAGAGCTTGGGAGTTAAAACATAGAACAATTACATCTCAATGTGTAACAGAACATACTTTGTTCAGACAAGAAACTCGTTGGCCGGGATATTATTATAGAGGGGATTATATGAAATTAGATGATGAAAATTGGCACTGTCTCACTCTATCTAGAAGAGACCCCAAAACAGGTAAGTTTACCATGGAAAAGGCACCTGTTTATCATATAGTTGATGAAAAAGAAAAAAAAGAAGCTTCTTAAATTCAATAGATCATAGAAATGGCTTTATTAGATAAATCCGATGAGGAAATTATTAAAATTGCTGAACCTATTTGGGCAAACTTAGTTAAATCATCAAACATTAAAGATTACGGGGGTTTTACAAGAGATCTATCATCACAAATGATGTATGGGGCCAATGAAGTTGAGTTAGGTAAGCAATGGGCAAGCAACAAGCTTATTTCAAGTTTAGCAGAAGGTTGTAAAGCTATAGGCTGCTTAAGAAGAGGTATTTATATTACAATTCTGTACAAACAAACCAGCAATGAGATACCAGGAGATTTTTTAGGAAGACTCGTCCTTGGAGATGAAGGGGATGAGGTTAAAGTTTTTGGAGCAACAATCTTTTAAATAACTAAAATATTCTTTGAATTTAATACAACTTATGGTATTTCGCGAGTATGTTTCAAAGAATAAATAACAATTTAAAAAAATTATCTTTATTCTTTGAAAACCAATTAAGTAAAATAATTAAATCATTTCTATATCTTTTTATCTTTTTTGCTTGGGGCATAATTCTTCTTAGTACTGCTCAGAATTTTATCTAAAAATACTCATATTTATTGACTTTGTATTCCTAGAGGAATAATTACATTATATGGAGTATTTCCTTCCAATCGCACAAGTCGAAATAAATATACTTTTCATATTTGGTTTAAGTTTAGTTGTAGGAATTTTGTCTGGTCTATTTGGAGTGGGTGGCGGTTTTTTAATGACACCCTTCTTAATTTTTTTAGGAGTACCTCCTATTTATGCTGTTCCTAATGAAGCTAGTAATATTTTAGGAACATCAGTTTCTGGATCAACAACTCATTATCTTAAAGGAACGCTCGATTATAAAATGGGTTTTATGATTGTAATTGGAGGAACAGTAGGGACCATATTAGGAATTATAACTTTTTCATATTTCAAAGATATCGGAAAAATTAATGTCGTTATTTCTTTAGCATATATGTACATCCTTGCAATTTTAGGAACCTTTATGCTTATTCAAGGGGTGTCAGAAATTGATAAAGCAAGAAAAAAAATAACTGAGAGAAAAAAATTACATAAACATTATTGGATTCATGGATTACCATTAAGGATGCGCTTTAAAAAGTCACAACTTTATGAAAGTGCATTTACTCCGATAATTATTGGTTTGATAGTTGGTTTTATTGCTGCAATTATGGGAATAGGTGGTGCTTTTATTTTAGTACCAGCAATGATTTATATTATTGGAATGCCTACAAGATTAATCCCAGGGACTTCACTTTTTGTA
>CACKZV010000007.1 GCA_902604795.1 uncultured Pelagibacteraceae bacterium
CTTTTAAAGAACCATAGTAATTTTTGAAAACTTTGGCGTATTCTAAAAACTTTTTTTTTCTAATTAAATTCTTAAATTCTTTATTTTTAATAAAAAAATAATCTTTACCATTTATTTCGTTTGCCCTTGGATTTCTTGTAGTTTGTGATATTGAAATTTTAAAGTTGTTTCTTAAAGATAGTTTTTTAACTAATGTAGTTTTGCCAGCACCAGAAGGTGAAGATAATATTATAATCACCCCTGCTTTTTTCTCAGCCATTTAATTTGAAAATTAGTTAGCTTTATTTTCAATAAATTTTACTGCATCACCAACGGTTAAAATCTTTTCTGCATCGCTGTCAGATATTTCAGATCCAAATTCCTCCTCAAAAGCCATAACTAACTCTACTGTATCTAAACTATCTGCACCTAAATCATCAATAAAGCTTGAATCATCATTTACTTTTGCTTCATCAATTCCAAGATGGTCTGCAACTATTTTTTTTACTTTACTAGAAATATCATCTGACATTTTGTTCCTTTTTAGTTAATTTGTTAATAAATATTTTATTAATTTTGTCAACTAAAATACATGCCTCCATTCACATGTATTGTCTCTCCAGTTATATAGTCTGATAAATTCGAACTCAAAAATACAATTGAATTTGCGACATCCTCGGGTCTTCCAAATTTGTTAAGAGAAATCCTTGATTTCATTAACTCTGTGTGTTCTTCACTAATTTTTGCCGTCATGTCTGAAATTATAAAACCTGGAGATACGGAATTTACAGTGATATTTTTTTTACCATATTCTAGAGCTAGACTTTTTGACATCGCAATTATACCTGCCTTTGAAGCAGCATAATTAGCTTGACCAATATTACCTGAATGTCCAACTACAGATGTAACATTTATTATTTTCCCTTTTTTTGATTTTAGCATTTTTTTAATTATATTTTTGGTAATCAAAAAGGTAGATGTCAAATTTATATCAATTACTTTTTTCCATTCTTCTTCTTTCATTCTAATAGATAAATTATCTTGAGTAATTCCAGCATTATTTATTAAAATATCAATTTTATTAGATAAAATTTTCGCACAATCTTCTACAAATTTATCTATATTTTTATGATCAGAAAAATCAAATTTTAATACTTTTAAATTTTTGTATTTTTCTTGGATTGTTTTTAATTTTTGCTCGTTAGTTCCAGTTGCTAGAACATTTGCACCTGCTAAAAATAATTTATCAAGAATAGAGTTACCTATTATGCCTGTAGCTCCAGTTAATACTATATTTAAATCTTTTAAATTTATCATCAATTTTTTAAATTATTGAGATCTTCAATATTATTTACTTGAATTAATTCAACATTTCTATCGATTCTTTTTACAAGTCCTGATAATATTTTACCAGGACCAATTTCAATAAATTTTTTACTACCTGATTTTAACATATTTACTATACTTTCCCTCCAACGCACTGGGCTTTCGATTTGATCTATTAAAAGACTTCTTATATTATCGGGATCATTTGATGGTTCTGCTGTCACATTAGAAACTATCATATTTTTTGGGGTAGAAAACTTAGTTTGATTAAGTTCTTTCTCCATAATTTTTGTAGCTGAATTCATTAAAGGGCAATGAAAAGGTGCGGATACTGGCAATTTTATACTCTTGATATTTAATTCTTTTAATTTAGATATAAAAAGATTGATGTCTTCTGTTTTACCACTTATAACAACTTGGCCGTTGGAATTATCATTAGCTAAATAACAAATAAAGTTATTTTTATTACTTTTTATTATTTCCTCTACGTTTTTAGTTTCTTCTCCTAAAACTGCAACCATGCCTCCTTCATTTTGAGGAACTGCATTTTGCATTGCCTGTCCTCTAATTTTTAAAAGCCTTATTGTTTCTTTAAAATCAATAACACTTGAACAAGCCAATGCTGAATATTCGCCTAAAGAATGACCAGCAAAAAAATTTGCCTTGCCAATATCAATATTAGTTTCTTTTTTAATTACATTAAAAATCGAATAACTGACCAAAAAAATTGCTGGTTGTGTATTTTCAGTCTGATCCAATAATTCTTTTGGTCCTTCAAAAATTAGTTTACTAATTGATTTATTAAGTGTGTCATCTGCTTCATTAAAAAGGTCTTTTACATAATTAAAATTATCATATAATTCTCTAGCCATTCCAACTGATTGTGAACCTTGTCCTGGAAATAAAACAGAAAACATAGAAAATATAAGTAAAAACCTTATTTTTTATATTGTAATTAAAAAATTATAATAGTATATCCTCTGTTTTTTAAAAGATATATTATGAACTTATATGAACACACAATTATTGCAAGACAGGATGTAAGTCCTACGCAACTTAAACAAATTCAAGATAAATATTCTAAAATTGTAGAAAAGTTTCAGGGTGATATTGTAAAATTGGAGAATTGGGGTCTAATGAATCTATCTTATTTGATAAAAAAAAATAAAAAAGGAAATTATATTCATTTTAAGATTAAAGCAGATGGAAAAATAATTTCTGAGTTGGAAAAAAATGAGAAATTGGACAAA
This sequence comes from uncultured Pelagibacteraceae bacterium, assembly GCA_902604795.1. Classification (GTDB taxonomy): domain Bacteria; phylum Pseudomonadota; class Alphaproteobacteria; order Pelagibacterales; family Pelagibacteraceae; genus Pelagibacter. The sequence goes on from CACKZV010000007.1 coordinate 2,556, forward strand.
AATTTACTTAGATACCTTACTGTAAAAGTGAAAAAATTTGATTTGGATACAGATTATTTCAAGAAAAACGATGAAAAAGAGACAATAAATAAATAATTATTTTTATGAAGAAAAGAAATAATAAAAAAAAAACTAAACAAAGTAACTTTGCAAAACTTAGTATTTTTCAAAACCAAAAATATAAATTTAAAAAAAAATGTCCTCTTTCTGGCAAAGGTGCTCCAGCAGTTGATTATAAAAATATAAAACTTTTAAGAAGGTATATTTCAGAAAATGGGAAAATTTTACCTTCTAGAATTACATCTGTAAGTCAAAAAAAACAAAGAGAGTTATCTTTATCTATTAAGAGAGCAAGAAATTTAGCATTATTATAAAATGAAAGTAATATTACTAGAAAATGTAAGGAAAATTGGTTCGATTGGAGAAATAATTCAAGTAAAAAGAGGGTTTGCTAGAAATTTTCTAATATCAAAGAAAAAAGCACTTTTTGCATCTAAAGAAAATATTAAAGAAGTGGAAAGAATTAAAAAAGAATTAAGCAAAAAAGATAATGAAAGAAAAAAAGATGCTAAACAAGTTCATGAAAAAATAAAGAATAAACAATATGAAATTAAAAAACTAAGTACAGAGAATAAAGAACTTTATGGATCAGTCAAACCTACAGAGATAGCAAAAGTTTTAGAGGAAATAGAGGGAGTTAAGGTTAATCCTTCTTTAATACAACCTTCAAAAGAAATCAAATCACTTGGAGATTTTGAGGTTATAATAAATTTACATTCGGAAGTTCAAACACAGATTGTAATAAAAACAGTTTCTCAAGAAGAAACGAAATAATTATACATAATTCTCCCCAATAATAAAAAATATTTGTTTTTTCTTGCCTTTAATGTATTTTTTTTTTGTGTCCAAGTCATTAAATGTAATTAAAAATAAGTTAGATGAACTACCAAATAACATTGAAGCTGAACAATCAATTATAGGCTCTATTTTATTATCAAATGACATTTTTGATGAAATTAGTATTTTAATTTCAAGTAAAAATTTTTATGATCCAATGCACCAAAAAATTTTTAGTGCGATAGAAAGCTTAATTTTTAAAGGTATGCTGGCCAATCCAATTACTTTAAAAAATTATTTTCAAAATGAGAAAGACGTATTAGATATCCCTGAATATCTTATAAAAATCACAAAATTTTCTACTTCAACAAGGCAAAGTATTGAATACTCAAAACTAGTATATGACTTATATGTTAAGAGAGAATTAATAAAAATTTCAGATAATATTATTGATACAGCAAAACTTAATGACTTAGATAACGATGGTCAACAAATTATTGAAACTTTTGAAAAATCTCTATTTGATTTAGCTGAAAAAGGATCTTTTAACTCATCTATTATTAAGTTTGACGACGCAGTGAGGCAAACAATAGAAATGGCGTCTAATGCATATAAAAATGAGGAGGGAATAGTTGGAGTTCCTTCAGGTCTTAGAGACTTAGATGATAGATTGGGAGGTATGCATAAATCAGACTTGATAATAATTGCGGGTAGACCATCTATGGGTAAAACTGCGTTAGCAACAAATATCGCATTTCATGCTGCAAAAGATATTCAGGATAAGGGAGAAAAGTCTTGTATAGCTTTTTTTTCATTAGAAATGTCATCAGAGCAATTATCAACCAGGATACTTGCTGAACAATCAAGAATTAAATCTAATGATATTAGAAGAGGAAAAATATCAGAGGAACAATTTGATAAATTTATTGAAACTTCCAAAAATATTGCTGAACTACCTTTGTACATTGATGAAACTCCAGCTATTTCAATTGCTGCTCTTAGCAATAGAGCGAGGCGAATTAAAAGAATTCATGGACTTAATATGATTGTAATAGATTATATACAGTTGATGAAGGGAAATAGCCTTAAGGATGGAAGAGTTCAGGAAATTTCTGAGATTACACAAGGGCTTAAGGCTCTTGCTAAGGAATTGTCAGTTCCTGTGCTAGCACTCTCCCAATTATCCAGGGCTGTAGAGCAAAGAGATGATAAAAAACCCTTGCTTTCTGATCTACGTGAGTCAGGTTCGATTGAGCAAGATGCCGATGTTGTTATGTTTGTTTTTAGAGAATCTTATTATTTAAAAAATAAAGAACCAAGACCTGCAACTGTAGAACATGCGGAATGGCAGGCAAAAATGAACGAAATTTCTCATTTAGCTGAACTTTTAATACTCAAACAAAGGCATGGCCCAACTGGTACAATAATGCTTGAATTTGAGGAAATGTTTACAAAATTTAAAGATATTCAAAATAATTAATATAAATTATAAAAGCTAATAACGAATGTTAGCTAATTTTTACGAAAAAAATATTATAGAAAAACCTAAACTAGTCTTTACGATCCTAGTATTAATATTATTTACTTCTTTTTACTTTTCTAAAGATTTTCGCTTAGATGCAAGTTCAGAAACTTTGTTATTAGAAAATGATCCCGATCTAAAATATCTAAATGAAATTAATGAGAGATATGGCGCTAAGGAATTTCTAGTGCTCACCTACTCCCCGAAAATTAAAATGAATTCAGAAGTTTCAATTAAAAATCTTTCTGCATTAAAAAATGAATTAAAATCATTAAACTGGGTTCACAATGTTGTTACACTTTTAGATATTCCTTTATTAGAAGCAACAGATGATACTTTGATTGAACGTATTCAAAATTTTAAAACGTTAACAAGTAAAAATATTAATAAAGAACGCGGATTTAATGAAATATTAAATAGTCCAGTATTTAGAAATTTTGTAATTAGTGAGGACGGAAAAACAAGTGGTATTATTGTATATATAAAACCAAATAAAATAGACAAAGAAATTAAGACAGATAGAGAATTAGAGATTTATAAAGATAAAATAAAAAAAGAACGACATCAAAATATTTTAGAAATTAGAGAAGTTATAAAAAATTATAATCAAAATACACAAATTTATCTTGGAGGCATCCCAATGATTGCAGACGATATGATGACCTTTATAAAAAATGATATTGTGACTTTTGGGATTGGAGTTCTACTTTTTATAATCTTAACACTTTGGTACGTATTCAAAAAAATAATTTGGATAATAATTCCAATTTCTAGCTGTTTCTTCTCAGTTGTTTTTATGACAGGTTTTCTAGGTTTAGTTGGGTGGAAAGTTACAGTAATTTCATCAAACTTCATTGCTTTAATGCTAATTCTAACAATGGCAATGAATATTCATATGAGCACTAGATTTTTGCAATTAAACAAACAATTTCCAAAAAAGAAAAAATTTGAAATTTTAATTTTGACAACAAAAAAAATGATTTGGCCAATATTTTATACTGTCTTAACAACGATATGTGCTTTTATGTCATTAATTTTTAGTGAAATAAAACCAATTATCGATTTTGGATGGATGATGACTTTTGGGTTAATAACCTCACTTATAATTACATTCACTCTTCTACCTACTTTGTTAAGTTTTGTTCAAAACTCAAATGTTGCATTAACTAAGGAAAAAAACTCTAAAGTAACAAGCTATCTAGGAATATTAGCTGTTAAAAATAAAAATTACATATTTAGTTTAACTGGGATAATCATATTTTTAAGCATATTTGGTATCTCAAAACTAGAAGTTGAAAATAGTTTTATTAATTATTTTGATAAAAATACTGAGATTTATAAAGGCATGAAGTTGATAGATGAAAAACTGGGCGGAACAACTCCACTTGAAATAATTTTAAAATTTCCAAAAGATGAAGATGAAGAAAATGATACTGAAAATGATTGGGGTGATGAAGATGAAAATGACAATAAATATTGGTTTACAAAAGATAAAATTAATAAAATAACTAGAGTTCACAATTATTTAGATGATATTGATGCTGTTGGCAAAGTTTTATCCTTTTCATCAATAATTGAAGTTGCAACAAAATTAAATAATAACAAACCATTTGGAACTTTGGAAATGGGTGTTCTGTATACTAAAATTCCAGATAACATTAAAAAAGAAATAGTAGATCCATATATATCTATAGAAAATTCCGAAGCTCGAATAAGTTTAAGAATAAAAGACTCTTTAGATGGATTAAGAAGAAATGATCTTATCAATAAAATTAATTTTGATTTAGAAAATAAATTAAATATCAGTAAAGATGAATTTAAACTCGGAGGTGTGCTTATATTGTTCAATAATTTACTTCAAAGTTTATTTAAATCTCAAATATTAACTCTTGGTTTTGTGATGGTTGGAATATTTGTTATGTTTTTAATTCTTTTTAGAAATATTAAAATTTCACTAATTGGTGTAATACCAAATTTTATTGCAGCTTTTTTTATTCTAGGGATAATCGGGTTGGCAGGCATCCCTTTGGATATGATGACAATCACAATTGCTGCTATCACGATTGGTATTGCTGTAGATAATAGCATTCATTATATTTATAGATTTAGAGAAGAACTGACCAAAATAAGAGATTACAATAAAACACTTAAATATTGCCATGCAACAGTTGGTGTTGCAATACTAAATACATCTATAACAATTGTATTTGGATTTTCTATTTTGGTTTTATCTAATTTTATTCCAACAATATATTTTGGGGTCTTTACTGGGATAGCGATGCTATTAGCTATGATTTCAGTTTTAACATTATTGCCATCTTTACTTTTAGTACTCAAACCTTTTAAGATTAAATAATTAATGGAAGTTGTAAAAGATTTTTTTACTGATCTATATACATTTGATATTATTTATTTAGTTTTCACAGCACTATCTTTGATTACATGTACAAAAAAAGGTTTTTTGTTGAGCATTTTGTCAGCCTCTAAATGGCTTTTAGCTTATGTGGTTACTCTATTTCTATTTCCAAAAGTAAAACCATTCTTTGAAGATATAATTGATAATGAATATGTCCTTGATTTAGCAGTTGGTCTAGGATTATTCATAATAATTATATTCCTAATTTTATTAATAAATAAAGGAATTAATAGAGCAGTCACCTACTCTGGATTGGGAAATTTAGATAGAATCTTTGGTTTCTTTTTTGGATTTATTAGGGCTTACGTTATAGTTGTATGTATTTATACAACTATAAATATCATTTATAACCACAAAAAATGGCCCATTAATTTAGATGATGCTTTCACATATGCATGGGTTGAAAAAGGTAGTAACTACCTTATAAAAGAATTTCCTGATAAAAAAGATTATGAAGAAACTAAAGAAAAAGTTCAAGATATATGATCCTAAGATTAAGGAAGAGTGCGCAGTATTTGGAATAAGTAATTCTAATGATGCCTCGACCCTTACCGCTTTAGGTCTTCATGCGCTTCAGCATAGAGGACAAGAGGGTTGTGGGATTGTTTCATATGATGGAGAAAAATATCATTCAGAAAAAAGATTTGGTTTAGTTGGTGATAATTTTAATGATGAAAAAGTTTTAAAAAAACTTCCTGGAAAATATGCAATTGGACATAATCGTTACTCAACAACAGGTGGAACTGCTTTAAGGAATGTTCAACCTTTTTTTGCTGATACAAATGCAGGAGGTATAGGTGTTGCACATAATGGAAATCTTACAAATGCAATTACACTAAGAAACAAATTAGTTGAGGATGGTGCAATATTTTATACTACATCAGATACTGAAACTATTGTTCAATTAATTGCTAAATCTAAAAGAAACAAAACAATTGATAAAATCATTGATGCTATTTTTCAAATTCAAGGTGGATATTCACTCGTAATGATGACACAAAACACACTTATAGGTGTTAGAGATCCCTACGGAATAAGACCATTAGTAATTGGTAAATTAAAACATTCATACGTATTTGCTTCTGAAACTTGTGCATTTGATATAATTGGAGCAAAATTTGTAAGAGAGGTCGAAAATGGAGAAATTGTTTACATCGAAAATAACGAATTAAAAAGTATTAAACCTTTTCCTCCAAAAAAAATTAGACCATGCGTGTTTGAATATATTTATTTTTCTAGACCAGACAGTATCTTAAACGGTAAAACTGCATACGAATACAGAAAGAGTTTTGGACAACAATTGGCAAAAGAGGACAAAATAGAAGCTGATTTAGTTGTGCCTGTCCCAGACTCAGGTAATGCTGCAGCACTCGGATATGCTGAAGAAAAAGGTCTAAAATTCGACCTAGGTTTAATTCGAAACCACTATGTTGGAAGGACTTTTATTGAACCCTCTCAACAAATACGAAGTTTGGGAGTTAAGCTAAAATTGAATCCAAATATCTCAGTAATAAAAAATAAGAGGATTATTTTGGTTGATGACTCACTAGTAAGAGGTACTACATCGTCAAAAATAGTAAAAATGTTATACGACTCTGGAGCAAAAGAAGTTCACGTGAGAATAGCAAGTCCCGAAATTAAGTTTCCTGATTTTTATGGAGTTGATACACCAACAAAAAAAGAGCTTTTAGCGGCTAACAAATCTACTGGTGAAATATGTGAATTTATAAAGGCAAAATCATTAAAATTCTTAAGTTTAAATGGATTATATTTAGGAATGGGGTTTGAAAAAAGAAATGAAAATTACCCTCAATTAACAGATCATCACTTTACAGGTGAATATCCTGTGAAGATAATTGATGAGCTTGGTGAAGATAAAGTGACCCAATTGTCATTATTAAGTACTGCATCGAACAATTAAAATGAAAAAAGTAAGTTTTACAGAAATGAAGAACGGTACTAGAGATGACTATAAACTTTTGGAAAAATTAGAGAGCCAATATGAAAGAAAAACCGCAGATAGAATTTTAGATTATTTAGCTTCACAAACTACTACACTTGAAGGCTATCAGATAACAAGATTAGAACATTCATTACAAGCAGCAACAAGAGCATATAAAAATGGTGAAAACGAAGAAATGGTCGTAGCCACATTATTACACGATCTTGGAGATGAATTAGCTCCTATGAATCATTCTCAATACGCAGCATCAGTAATTAAACCCTATGTTTCAGAAAAAACTTATTGGATTATTTTACATCATGGTCTATTTCAAACTTATTATTCTGCAGAACATTTAGGTGGAGACAAAAATGCAAGAGAAAAATATAGAAATGCAGAACATTATCAAGCAACAATAGATTTTTGTGAGAAGTATGACCAATCTTCATTTGATCCAAATTATAAATCAATGACTTTAAAAGAATTTGAACCAATGGTTAGGAATATTTTTTCTAGAAAACCTTACTACCATCATTAAATTGCCTAATATTTTAAAAAACGAAAAAAGTCCTTATCTTCAACAACATAAAGATAATCCAGTTGATTGGTTTCCTTGGAATAAAGAAACTTTAGGTAAAGCAAAGAAAGAAAAAAAACCTATATTTTTAAGCGTTGGATATGCAAGTTGTCATTGGTGTCATGTTATGGCTCATGAGAGCTTTGAAAATGAAGAAACTGCCAAACTAATGAACGAAAAGTTTATTAATATTAAAGTTGATAGAGAGGAAAGGCCTGATTTGGATTATGTTTTTCAAAAAAGCTTATCAATACTAACTGGAGCTCAAGGTGGATGGCCATTATCAATGTTTTTAGACGAAAATGGTGTACCATTTACAGGAGGAACGTATTTCCCACCTAAGGAAATTCAAGGGAGGCCTGACTTTAAAAAAGTCTTAAGCAACGTGCATAACGTCTACAATGAAAATAGAGAGAAAATTTTAGCTCAAGCACCACAAGTTAAAGAAATATTCTCAAAGATAAACCAAAGATCTGCAGTTTTAAATCAACCATTGGAGCCATTTGTTGAAAAAATTATTAATTATTTAGATGAAAATAATGGAAGTTTCAAAGGAGCCCCAAAGTTCCCTCAATTTTATTTATTTGATGCAATGTTTTACTTTTATTTAAAAACAAAAAATAAAAATTATTTTAAACCTGTTGAAATTTTACTTAATAATCTTTGTTCCAAAGGTATTTATGATCAGCTAGAAGGAGGAATTTCAAGATATGCTGTAGATGAAAAATGGATAATTCCACACTTTGAAAAAATGCTTTATGACAATATTCAATTCATTGATCTCTTAACTAAATTTTATCAAAATACAAAAAATAATTATTTTAAAAATAAACTTTTACAAACAATTCAATACTTTAATAACGAATTCATGAATGCTGAAGGGTTGTATGGTTCAGCATATGATGCCGATAGTGAAGGTGTTGAAGGAAAATATTATGTTTGGTCATATGAAGAATTAAAAAAACTTTTAAAGGATGATATTAAATCTTTAGAAAATAATTATGAAATAACTACGAATGGTAATTTTGAAGGTAATAACATTTTGGTGGAAAAAAATTTAATATCTGATGAAGATAATAATAAATTAGATCGAATTAAAAATAAATTAATCAATGAAAGAAGAAATAGAATAAAACCTTTTTTTGACGATAAATCACAAACTGATTTAAATGCATATATGCTCCAAGTTCTTCTAAAAACTTCAGTAAATTTAGACGATGAAGATTTAAAAAGTAAAACAATAGAAACAATAGAAATACTAAATAAAAAATTAAATCAAAAAATTATTCATTGTTATGAAAATAAAGAAATAGAAACTTTTCTTGAGGACTATGTATATTATGCTCTGCTAATGATAACACTTTATGAGGTTGATGCTGATAATAAAGCTTTAGAAAAATCAATAAAAATAATGAATGCTACTTGGGAATTATTCTTTAATAAAGAAACTAGATTATTCCAGAAAAATATTATTAAAGATAATGATTTATTTGCAAGTCCATTAGACTTGAATGATAGCAATATTCCAAACGGTAATAGTGTTTATCTATTAATTTCAAATAAATTATATTCAATTACAAATGACAAAATATGGTCTGAAAGAATTGAAGTGCTTAAAAAATCATTTCACCAAGTAATAAACTCTTATTATTCACAGATGTTTAGCTTTGTTAAAACCCTTGATATTTGCGAAAATACCTTATCATTCACATTATATGGAACACCTCAGTCTATTAAGGAAATGCAAATTTATTTACAAAAAGAATATTTAGGAGTTGCAACATTTGTTTACCAATTAAATAAAGATACAAAACCTAGTGTTATTATATGTAAAAACCAAACTTGTTCTAACAAATTAAATAATATAAGCGAAGTTGTTGAATATCTAAGCAAGAGTGATTAAATCATTAATATGGATAAAGGTAACATAATAGATCATTTTAAATCAGGAATTAAGAAAACCATTAATACTAAAATAGGCGTTGAGCACGAAAAATTTCTTTTCTATAAGAAGAATAATAAAAGGATTAATTATTCTACAATCAAAGAGATTTTCAAAATTTTATATGAATTTGGTTGGAAACCATCTTATGAAGGTGAGAATGTTATAGCATTAAACAAAGATAACAAAAGTATAACTTTAGAACCAGGTAATCAAATTGAGCTTGCAGGTGCTCAATTAACTAATATTCACGAAGTTTGCTCTGAAGCAAATAATTATTTATTTGAACTTAAACAAGTTGTTGAAAAATTAGATTTAAAAATAGTAAGTGCTGGATTTGATCCAATATCTGAGTTGTCTGAAATCCCAAACAATCCCAAAAAAAGATATGAAGTAATGACAAAGGATATGCCTAGCGGTGGGCCGCTCAGTTTAGATATGATGTATAGAACGTCTGGGACACAATTAAATCTAGACTACACGTCTGAAAATGATTTTATAAAAAAGTTTAAATTAGCAAATAGCTTAGTGCCATTAAGTATTGCACTTTTTGCAAACTCATCAATTGTTGAGAAAAAAGATAGTAAATATTTATCATATCGATCAAAAGTATGGCAAGAAACATCAAGGGGTGGTCTTCCAGAAATTTTTTTGGAAAATGTTGATTTTGAAAAATATGCTGATTTTGTAATAGATTACCCAATATTATTTATAAAAAGTGGTGATAAATATTTATCAGGTAAAAATTATAAATTTTCTGATTATATGAATGGTAATATTCAAGAAATAAATAAATCTTTACCAGGTATTGACGATCTTGGATTGCATTTAAGTACTATATTTACAGAGAATAGATTAAAACAATATATTGAATTAAGATCTATGGATACTTGTGGTTGGGACTGTATCTGCGCTGGTCCTGCTTTTTTTACTGGTCTTTTATATGGTAATTTAGATGAAGCATTAGAATTTATTTCAAAATGGGAAACGAAAGATTTATTAAATGCTTATAAAGATGCGCCTATGAAAGGGCTTGATACAAATTTAATGGGCAAAGATATGATTTATTGGATCTCTAACTTATTAAAAATTGCTGAGAAAGGCTTAGAAAAGAGAGATTTTATTGGAAAAAGCGGTACAAACGAAACTAAATACTTGGAACATCTAAATAAGATTATCAATAATAAAGAAACAGTCGCCAGTCATGTTATAAATAAATTCTCTAAATTTCAAAATTTAGAAGATTTATATGACAAATAAAATAATAGGCATACAAGGCGATAAATTAGATAAAATAAATATATCTTCTGATACATCAATATTTTTAGCTCATGAAGCTCAGAAATTAGGATATAAAATATTTTATTATACTCCTTCAAACTTATCTATCATCAAAAATAAAACATATGCAAATGGAGTATTTGTAAAATTTAATTATGAGAAAAAAAAATTTTATAAAATTTATAAAAAACGAAAAATTGACGTTGAAAATCTTAAATTTATTTTAATTAGGCAGGATCCTCCATTTAATTCAGAATATTTAATAACTACTCTTATTTTAGATGGCTTAAAAAAAGTAAAAGTAATAAATAATCCAACCGGTATCAGAAATGTATCAGAAAAACTATACTCAAAGTATTTTATCAAATTTATGCCTAATACTTTGTTTTCAAATAATATAGAGGAAATTAAGAAATTTTATAAACAAAATAAAAGTATCATTATGAAACCCATTAATGGATATGGCGGTAATCAAATTCATCTCATTAAAAATAAGTTTAATAAAAAACTTATTACAAATTTTTTAAATAAAAATGGTCATTCAATGTTTCAAAAATTCTTAAAAAATATATCTAAAGGAGATAAGAGAGTTTTTATTATTAATGGTAAAGTATGTGGAGCAATTTCAAGAGTTCCAAAAAAAGGTTCATATTTGAGCAATATGAGCAAAGGTGCTGTGCCTAAACTTACAAAACTTACAAAACAAGAAATAAAAATTTCAAAACTTATAGGAAAAAAATTGAAGAATGATAATATTTATTTTGCTGGAATTGACTTCATAGATCAGAAACTAAATGGAGATATTAATGTAACGTCTCCTACTGGATTAAAAACATACTATGACCTTTCTAAAATCAATCTTGCTAAGATATTTTGGAAAGGTTTAGGAGCTTGAATAAATTATCAGATCAAAAGAAAGGTTCGCTACTAGCCTTCGTAGCTGTAATGTTCATTACACCTGATTCATTACTTATCAGGCTTTCAGACATAGAAACATGGGGAATGCTTTTTTATAGAGGAGCCATTCCTTTCTTTATAGTCTTAATTGGATTATTATTGTTTTATAGGCAAAATTTTATTAATGCCTTTTTAAAAGTCGGTATAGTTGGTATATTTTATGCAATTAGCTTTTCTATTTGCAATATTACTTTCATTGTCTCTATTCAAAATACTAACGTAGCCAATACGTTGATTATGATTGCTTTAGCCCCAATGCTTTCCGCAATACTTGGGGCAATATTTTTAAAAGAAATGCCTAGTAAAGGCACTTGGATCGCCATTTTCATTACATTTTTAGCGGCTTTATTTATTTTTTATGACTCGCTTCAAGTTGGTAATCTTTTTGGGAATATAATGGGATTTGTTACAGCTGCAGGATTAGCAGTAAATGCAGTTCTTATTAGATACGCAAAAGACAGAGATCTTTTGCCTTCTGCTGTAATGGGCAAATTAGGAGTTGCAGTATTTGCTTTCTTTTTTGTTGATAACTTTAATTTAAATGGAACTGATCAAATTTACATACCAGTAATGTGTATTATTTGTGTAGCCTTACCTTTTGTTTTGGTAACAATTGCACCAAGGTTCATACCTGCAGAGGAAGTAAATCTATTTTTCTTATTAGAAACGATAATAGGTCCAATTTGGGTATGGTTAGTTGTCAAAGAGCAGCCAACCCTTGAGACAATTATTGGAGGTGCCGTAATCATTATTACTTTGGGTATCCACTCATTTATAAAACTAAGAGAGACTGAAAAAATAATTAATTAATTTCTTGATTTAATATCAAATCATCCATAGATAGCGAAATTATGGAAAAGATACTTAAAAACTCCTGGGCATTATTCACAGGCATGGGTCTAATTATGATAGCTCATGGCTTTCAAGTTTCTTTACTTGGAGTAAGAGCTGTTCATGAAAGTTTTAGCTTAACAGCAACTGGCTTTATGTTGTCAGGATATTTTGTAGGCTATTTTATAGGAGCAAAAACAGTTCCAATTTTAGTATCAAGAGTTGGTCATATAAGAGTATTTGCTGCTTTTGCATCAATTGCTTCTATCGTTGTTTTAGTACACTCTATAATCATCAATCCTTTTACATGGTTTCTATTAAGAATTGCCTCAGGTTTTTCAATGGTATGTTTATATACAATTGCTGAAAGCTGGTTAAACGACCGAGCAAGCAATAAAAACAGAGGAAGTGTTTTATCAATTTATATGATCGTTCTTTACGCATCTATGGCGATTGGAATGTTTTTTTTAAACTTCAGTAAACCAGAAAATTTTCAGCCATTTATACTTGTTTCTTTATTCATGTCGTTGTCACTTGTTCCAATATTATTAACTAAGAAAAAACCTCCAAAATTTAAAAAAATTATTGGAATGAAAATTAAAGAACTTTATGAAGCCTCTCCTTTTGGAATGGTAAGTGCACTTTTATGTGGAATTTGTCACTCTGCAATGTTTGCTTTAATTGCTGTTTATGCAGCATCAATGAATTTTAGTATTTTTGAAATTTCTTTTGTAACATTCTTAATAGCTATTTCTGGAGCTATTTCCCAATGGCCTATTGGTAAACTATCAGACATTTATGACAGAAGAACAGTTACAGTATATTCCACATTTGCTTCGGCTTTCTTTGCGTTATGTGCAATTTTTTCGGTGGGCACGATGCATTTACCTGAAGGTTTAGCAAGCTCGAAGTTTTGGTTTTATATTTTTACAGGTTTATATGCTTTCTTTAGTCTTCCTATGTTTGCATTAATATTTGCTCACACTAATGATTTTATAGCAAAAGAAAAATTTGTCGCTGCAGGTGCAGGTTTACAATTTACCTTTGGAATGGGTGCAATTAGTGGACCTTTTTTATGTTCTATGTTTATGGATTTTATAGGAGAGAATGGTTACTTTATATTTCTAATTATATTTCACTGTTTAATAGGAGCATATGGAGTTTACAGGATGAAAGTTAGAGAGGTTGTTGAAAACCCTGACTCTCAATTCACACCTCTTCCTACAACAATAACACCTATTGGCTTAGAACTTAATCCAGCGACAGAGCCTATCGAAGACCCAATAAAACCAGTAGAAACCGAAGAAACAGTTATTGTAGAGAATAACCCTCCCCAATAATTAAAATCTTATTTAAAACTTTTATTCTGCTAAAATAGTTTATGACTAAAACTATAAATCTTGGAGTATTGGGTATTGATCATGGTCATATCTTCGACATGCTTGATGAGATGCTTAAAGAGGGATGTAGTTGTAATTATTTTTGGACACAAGGTTCTCCGTTAACTTTAGATGAATTCAGAAAAAAATATCCTCAAATTAAAAGAGTAGATAATAAAAGTGATATTTTAAATGATGATACAATTGATATGATTTTAATTTCTTCCATTCCTAAAGATAGGGCAAATCTATCTATAGACGCAATGAAAGCTGGAAAAGATGTTATGGTTGACAAGCCAGGATGTACAACTCTTGAGCAACTTAACAAACTAAAACAAATAATTAAGGAGACAGGAAAAATTTGGTCAATTAATTTTTCAGAAAGATTTCATGTAGCTGCTGTTACAAAAGCTGAAGAACTGGTCGCTGATGGTAAAATTGGCAAAGTAAAACAAACAATTGGTACTGGTCCCCACAGGCAAGGTAATTATGAAAGACCAGATTGGTTTTATGATCGTGATAGTTATGGTGGAATAATAACAGATATAGGTTCACATCAAATTCACCAATTTTTAGTATTTACTAATTCAAATGAAGCTAAAGTAAACCATGCGTTAGTCGAAAATACGACTAAGAAAGAATTTGTTGGTTTTCAAGATTTTGGGGAAGTTAATCTTACTGGAAGTGGTGGTCATGGATATGTTCGTTTAGATTGGTTTACTCCTGATGCACTTCCTACTTGGGGAGATGGAAGGTTATTTATACTGGGTGATAAAGGTTTTATTGAAATTAGAAAATATACAGACCTAGCAAAATCTGAAAAAGGAAATCAACTATTTTTGGCAAATAATGATTATGTTAAACATATTGACTGTTCGAATGTAAAACTGCCCTACTTTGCTAATTTAATTCAAGATGTTTTAAATAGAACTGATACTGCTTGTTCACAAGAACTTACTTACTTATCAATGGAACTAGCAATTAAAGCTCAAGAATTAGCTGAAAAAAAATGAAAAAATATCAGGTAGCAATAATAGGAACTAATATAGGAGCTAAGCATTTTGAGGATTTTCAAAAAGTATCAGACCGATTTAGTGTTCATACATTGTGTGGTTTAACTAGAGATGCAATAGATAAATTATTGGCGTCAAATAATGATACTAAAATGTCATTAAACTTTGATGATGTATTAAAAGTAAAGGAAATAGATATAATTGATATTTGTCTCCCACCCCATTTACATTTTTCTGCGTGCAAAAAATCTCTTGAAGCTGGAAAGCATGTAATTTGCGAAAAACCATTGGTTTCAAGTCTTAAAGAAATTGATGAGCTAAAAAATATTAGTAAAGAAACAGGAAAGATAATTTTTCCTGTATTTCAATATAGGTATGGATTAGGATTTTCTAAATTTAAGGCACTAATAAAGTCAGGACTTGCTGGAAAACCTTTAATCGCCTCATTGGAAACTCATTGGAATAGAGGAAAAGATTATTATTCTAAACCTTGGAGAGGTACTTGGGATGGTGAACAAGGTGGGGCAATATTAAGTCATGCTATACATATTCATGACTTGGTGAGTATGATACTAGGCCCAGTTTCAAATGTATTTGCAAAATTAACAACAAGAGTAAATGACATTGAAGTCGAAGACTGTGCGTCTTTATCAATTGAAATGGAAGATGGAACATTGGTTACTAGCTCAATCACCCTTGGTGCAGCAAATGATACCAGTAGACTAAAATTCTGTTTTGATGGACTGACAGTAGAATCGGGAGCATCTCCAGATAAACCTTATAATCCAGCTGACGATGAATGGGCTTTTTTACCAAGAGCTCCTATTTCAAAAAGTCAAATTGAAGAAGTATTGTCAAAAGTCGAAAAACCTAAATCATGGTATGCAGGAATGTTTGATGAAATAGCCAACAAACTTGATGGAAAAGTTAGTGATGAAGTAACTTTATTGGATGCTAGAAAATCTTTAGAATTTGTAACAGCTGTTTACAGTTCATCAAGACAAAACAAAAGTATCAAACTTCCAATTACCAATGATAATCCTTTGTACAGTTCCTGGTTACCAAAATAATTAATAACCTAATTTAGGATCAACTTGATTATGTAAATCTTTTTTCTCAATAAATAGTTTTAAATTCTTGAAAAACTTTTCTAAAACCATCTCTATATAATTTCCTTTACTATCTGAAGATATATGAGGTGTAATGACTAAATTTGGTGTATCCCAAAATTTAGAATTTCTGTTTATGGGCTCTTCTGAAAAAACATCTAAAATAGCTCCAGCAATTTCATTTTTTTTTAATTTTTTTCTTAGATGCTCATAATCCATTACAGATTGACGACCAATATTAACAATTCCACACGTAGCTTTAAGAAGATCTAATCTTTTCTTATTAATTAATCCTTTTGTTTCATTTGTTTCTGGAACAGCTAAATAAAGAAAATCAGCCTCAGGTAAGACTTCATCAATCCTATCAAATGTTATAACTTTTGAACAACCTTCAACTGCTCTACCCCTTCTATTAACTCCAATAACTTTTGCTCCTAATGAGCTGATATGTTTAATCATTGACCCACCTAATGATCCAGTGCCAACCGCTACAACCTTTTTACTATCAATTGGGTTACTTAATAAAGTTACAAACTCTTTTTTTTTTTGATTAGTAATTATTCTTGTCATATGGTTTTGAAGCATCAAAACACTCATTAATCCAAATTCACCTGCCTTTTTAGAATGTATTCCACTACTATTTGTTAAAATTAAATCTTTTTTAAGCCAATTAAATGGATAAAGATGATTAACACCCGCAGATACAATATGTATCCATTTTAAATTTGGTGCAATTTTGATTAGATTATTTGTTGGAAAATTCCATGTCAGCAAAATATCTGCATCTTTCATTGAAGATTTCCAATTATCATCATCCCAATCAACTATGTATGAAATCTTATGTTTTATCTTTGGGTGTTTATTGAGAAAATTCTCAAATAATTCTTTTGGAACACTACTATTTTTTTCACCTTCTAAATCACAAGGCAAAGAACCTTTTTTCCAGTGATTATTTCTTATATGAATTTTAATTTTACCTTTGGGCATTTAAAATTAAAATATACTAAAATTTTAAAAATTATAACAATCATTAAAGAAGGTTGTTCTCAAAAAAAAATGTAATATTGTATAGAATATTAAAATTATGCCTTCATTTGATATAATAAGTAAAATTAATTATCAAGAATTTGACAATGCTCTTGCAAATTGTTTAAGAGAAATTGCTAACCGATATGATTTTAAGGGACTTAATATTTCAATTGAAAGAAAAGATAAAATAATAACTACAATAGCGCCAGATGAATTAAAATTAAAACAAGTAAATGAATTACTACAAGTTCATCTTATAAGAAGAAAAGTAGATCCAAGAGTAATAATCGTTAAAAATTCAGAAGGTGCGGCTGGTGGAACAATCAGACAAGTCAGTGAATTAGCAGAGGGCATTAGTCAAGAAAATGCTAAGAAGATTATTGCTGATGTAAAAAAACTAAAACTTAAAATCCAAATTAAAATTCAAGGAGAAGAATTAAGAGCTCAAGGGAAAAAAAGAGATGACCTTCAAGAAGCAATATCTGCAATAGAAGCTATGGATATAGGGCTTCCAATTGAATTTATAAACTTTAGAGATTAATCAAATATGATTGAAATCATTTTAGGTATATTCGTTATTGTTGTCTTAGGTTTTTATTTATTTAGACCTACTTCAAAACAAGAAGAGAAAGATTTGAAATCTAAAAACAATTGGCGTGGTGGATTTTAAAGGTCAAACTAAAACCAGAACTAGAACAGGGTGAAATAAATTTATTGTAAAATTTTATTGATTGGGAAGTTGTTGAGTTTATATTAGCTTAATTAATTAAAGAAAGGAAAACTATGAACTTTGTTGGAACAACAACATATGAAGGAACTAAAAAAGATGCAGATGAATTATACAGTATGTTTAAAGATGATCTTGCAAAATGCACGTCATCATTTGAATGGGCACACATTCGTGAAGGTAAAATGATTTTTATTGCAAATGTCACTGATGAAGAAAAATTTTATGCCTTATTTGAAGATCAAAGATCTAAAGACTGGAACGTAAAGTTTAATGCTAAAGATGAAGCTTGGAAACTTGAGAAAATAATGTAATTAGGCCAAGAAATAGGCCAGATTTAGATAAATCAAAGTTTGGAGCAGTATGAATGAGCAAAATCGCCTGGAATAGAGGTACCGCAAAAAAAGGATCCTCAGAAAACAACAAGAAAAGTTATGAGCTGGATTAAGAACGGTGCAATAATATTATTTTCAATTTTTATAGCACTCCTAATTACTGAATTTTTTTTGAGAATTTTTAATATTGGTTATGGTAATGCACCCTTAGAAAATTCATCCAAGTATCATCATGTTCACCCCACTAATTATAATTTTTTAATGCATGATCCAAATGCTGAATATGGTGGGCATTATATCTATTATGATGATCTAGGATTTCGAGTTAGAAATAAAAAATCACAAACACTCCAATATTCTGACAATGAAAATGCTATAGTTTTTTTAGGTGACTCATTTACAGAAGGTAATCAAGTTATGTATGATGAGACCTTTGTTTCAATTGTGGGTGAAGAGCTAGGATTTCCTTCAATAAACTTTGGAGTTTCTACATACTCTCCTTTAATTTATAAATTACAGATAGAAAATATTGTATCACGATTTCGTGGTAATAATGTTATTTTGCAAATATTTAGCAATGATTTCAGTGGTGATGTGTCATATTTAAATAAAGCTGTATTTGATGAGGCAAAAATCATTAAGATTGACGGGGGGTCAAATAATAAATTTATCGTATTTGCCAGAAAGTCATACTTGCTAAGACTCTTGAGAAAAAGTCAATTGTTGATACATAAAATCTTATTTACAACCAATTCAAATAGTATTGGAATTGTATCTTCTTTTGATGTTGAGCAAAACGTAACTGATAATCAACTAAAAAATACTGTTCAAATAATTCAGAATATAAATAAAAAATTATCTGAACAAGGTAAGAAATTACACGTATTTCTTATTCCGAGTAAGTCTCTTTCTTTAAATAATAATTGTTGTGTGAAAGATGAATTATATTCTAGATTTTATATGGCATTAAAAGAGGTCAATGTTAAAACAATAGATGTAAAATCTTCATTCGAAAATATTAAAAATCAAGATAAGTTATTTTTTAAGATTGATATTCATCTAACACCAAAAGGACATAGAATAATTGCAAAAAGTATAATTTCACATCTTAGAAATCAATAACTCGTGTGACTGCCAAAAGTAACTAGAAAATAGTGATTTCATACCACATAAGTAATTGAGAGGATATAATATATTTATAAAAATCAAAATTTTGGTTTATATGAACAAAGAAAACGCAAGTAAACTGTGGAAAATCATACAGGAAGCTGGCGATTATTTACAAGGACAACTTCCAGACCATCCTAATCATCCTAAAGGCAGAAATCCTTATGCTCATGTCGCAATTTGTGTAAAAAGCAAATTTAATGCAAGTTATAAAGATATTGAGGATGAAAAATTTGATGAAATAGTAAGTTATATTGATTTCCTTAAAGAAAATCCTAGCTAAATTAAGATTTAATTATATTTAAAAATGAATCTACATCATCTGGATGAGTATTCCAGGCAGCAACTAATCTAACAGCTTTATCTTCCCATTCATCATCGTTAATTTTGTAACCATGTGAATTAAATTGATCAATTATATTTTTTGGTATTTTAACAAAAACCTCATTTGCATCTGTTGGGTAAGCTAATTCTATATTTTTGTGTTTCAGTAAGCCTTGACTTAGTTTTTTCCCCATAGCATTTGCATGCTTTGCATTTTTTTAACCAAACTTCATCTGAAATATAAGCATCTAATTGAGCTGATACAAAACGCATCTTTGAAAGTAAATGACCTG
Source organism: uncultured Pelagibacteraceae bacterium (assembly GCA_902604795.1). Taxonomy (GTDB): domain Bacteria; phylum Pseudomonadota; class Alphaproteobacteria; order Pelagibacterales; family Pelagibacteraceae; genus Pelagibacter. Next base: position 22,237 of record CACKZV010000007.1, read on the forward strand.
CTCTTTTCATTAAAAAAGCTAGATTTCCAACTAACTCTGGTTTAAAAAAAATAATAGCTTCTGCTGCTAAGCATCCATTTTTAGTTGCTCCAAATGATAGTACATCAATTCCAGACTTCCATGTCATTTCTGCTGGAGTACAGTTTAATGAAACTAATGCATTTGCAAATCTTGCACCATCCATATGAATATTTAGATCATGTTTATGAGTAATCTCTGATATTTTTTTTATTTCATCTAAATTGTAAGCAACACCTGTTTCACATAATTGGGTAATACTTACTGATGAGGGTTGAGTATGATGTACCACACCTTTTCCAGAGATGTTTCTATCTAGTTCTTCTGCTATTATTTTTCCATTATTACTGTCCAGATTAACTAACTTTGCACCTCCAGTATAAAATTCTGGAGCCCCACATTCATCTACATTTATATGGGAAAGTCTATGGCAATAGATATTTCCAAAAGAGGGTGTCAGCGTTGATAAGGCTAAAGCATTAGCGGCTGTTCCTGAGGCTGTTGGAAAAACTATAACTTCTTTCTCAAATATTTCTGAAAATTTATTTTGTAAATTTTTCGACAGCTCATCATTACCATATGGAGTTTTGTCATCCTCGTTATCTTTAAGAAGTGCATTTAAGACCTCTGGACATGCGCCTGTAACGTTATCTGAAGCAAATTTTACTCTTTCTCTTTTTGTTTTTATCTTTGTCATAATTATTGTTTTGGAAAATAATCTTTTAATTGACCTTCTCTATAAACATCTGCTGTACAACAATGTAATCCACCGCCAAACGCATAGGCGTCTCTTAGCTCAACGGGAACAACCTCCATTCCTAATTTATCTAGTTGCTCTGCCTGATATACTTCACTTTTTTCTACACATACAGTTTTAGGATCTAAAACTAAAACATTCATTGATAGCCATGTTGAAGAGTAACATAGAGGTGGGGGTTCGTTGTGTGCAGGTTGAGCACTATCAATTATTTCCCATCCGTTATTTTCAAACAATTTTCTTTGCTCTTTAGGAAGCCTTCTTTGAGGATTATTAATTATTAAACCCTCCTTGATAGGTGTAAAAGTTGCATCTATATGAATTGGATAAGGATCGCCTGGAAAATTTACTGCATGAACCCTGTGATCTTTATAATGTCTTTTTAACCAATCAATTCCTTTTAAATTTGTAGTAAATCCATGTTGTACTACTAAATCTTTACCAAATCTTAGCACGTCAGCAGCATCAAATAGTGGCTCCTCTTCGGTGGTTACAAAATATTTATTTTCTGTCCATTCAAGCCTTTTTTGAATTCCTATTTTATCTGATAAGTAGTCTTCTCTGTAATCTTCATCTGTTAATCTAGGTTTTGGGGCAGATTCGTGTCTCATTTTTGGATCTAAATTATAATATCGCTTTAAAAGTGGTCGGTAACATAGATATTCAAACCATCGGCAACGGTAACTCATGGTAGCCTCTAAAATTTCATTACCGACAGTTAATAAAACATCTCTCGGTGGCATGCATCCAAACATCGTCTCCGCTTGCCAATCAGGTGTAGATGTTTTTTGATTAAAATCAATTGGGTCTGGTCTATCAACTTTAATCCCTCTTTTTTTTAATATATTTGAGAAATCATCTAAAAGCTGATTTGCTTTATCTACAGTATCTTTAGTTCTTGGACCAAATTTTCCTCTCATATCGCTGTCTTCTGGAACTTTGGCATCTAATGCTGGCTCAGGGGCAGGTATACAAGTACCATCTGCTTTACCTACTATTACATGTTTCAATGGATCCCATTCATTCCAACTATTAACGATTACTTTTTCATTGTTCATTTTAATTTAAACCTATAAATCTTCTATTAGACTGCATAATTAGGCTGTAGTAAAAAATTGACATAAATATAAAAAATCCACCAATAATAGTATTAGTAGATGGGACTTCATTAATTCCCATCCATGGTATCCATACCCAGAATATTCCACCTATTACCTCGGTCAGTGAGAGTAAAGTTAGATCAGCTGCTGGAATGTTTTTTGATCCAATTGAATATAATATTAAACCCATACATACTAGAGTTCCATGAGTAGCAAATAAGGCTTCATTTTTTCCAGTAGATAAAAAATTAGCATCGTTTGAAATAAGCATTACAGCAGAAAATATGAAACAGAAAAACCCTGCAAAGGCTACAGTAGTAAATTTTGGCGTTTCTTTTCTCCATCTCAGTGAAACAGAAAAAATTGAGAAACCTAATGCAGAAATAAGTCCAAAGACAAGCCCTAGCAATGTATTTTTACCAGAATTGTCAAAAGCCATTATACATATACCTACTGCTGCAACTACAATGGCAATCCATACTGTTAATGAAATTTTTTCTTTTAAAAATAAAAATCCTAATAAGGCTGTTATAAATGGCATTGCTGCAAGACAAAGTAAAGTGATGGCTGCTGTTGTATTAGTAATTGACCATATGAATGTTATCATTGCGGTCCCAAGACCAATACCTCCAATTAGACCCGATATTCCAACTTTAAAATAATTTTTATAAAACTCTTTTCCTTCCTCAAGGAACAAATACATATTAAGCAAAAGAAAAATAACTATTCCTCTTGTAAATAAATATTGCCAAGGAACTGTCTCTGGCTGATCGATGTGTCTTACAACATATGGACCAAATGACCAAAAAATACCAGCAATTAATACGATTGGGATGGCTACTTTAGGATTTTTTAAGTTTAGCATGTGCTATTTTTTTATTTAAGAAGTATGAAAATATAAATATAAATTTGTATAATAACAATCAAATAAATACTCAGATTAATGGATATTAATATTTTAAAAATAGCTTCTGATACTAAAAACAATAAACATATTAGTAACTGCACTCATTCGATGAAATATAAAAGTCAAATTTGTGGTGATGAGATTGAAATTTTTTTAATTATTAAAGACAATGTTATAAAAGATTTCTCTTATCAGTCTCAATCTTGCATATATTGCAATGCATCTGCAAATTTAGCTACAAAAAATTTTAAGAAAAAAAGCAAAAATAAAATTAAAAATTTTTTAAAATTATTAGATAATTTTAATGATAAAGAAAATATTTCATTTCCAAGTGAATGGAAAGAGTTTAAAAAAATCTTTGATAAAAAAAATTATTCAAGAAAAGAATGTTTAACACTTCCAATAAAAGCTTTAAAGAAAGTAATACAATAAATGAATAAAGATAAAATTTTAAAATCTTTTTTTGCATTAATTTTTTCAACTATAACAATTGGTGTTCTCACTTTATTAACTTATAAAACCAATTTTGGACTTTTTTTAATTGCATCATTTGGATCCTCAATGGTTCTTTTATATGGTTACCCAGAAAGTCCATTTGCTAAACCTAAAAATATATTATTTGGTCATCTAGTAACTTCAACAGTTGGAATTCTATTTTATAATTTTATTCCGTTACCAATTTATATATCAATACCTTTAGCGGTAGGTCTTGGTGTTGGTTTGATGATTTTACTAGATGTAACCCACCCTCCAGCTGGAGGAAATCCTATTATAGTCATATTGGGCTCAGTATCGTTTGACTATTTGTTCTCCCCAATATTAACTGGATGTTTGATTATAATAGGCTTTGGAATTATTCTGAATAAATTTATTGCTAAAAAGAAATACCCCTAATCAACTACTATTCGTTTGATTGATGTTCTAATTTTATGCTACACTTTCATAAGAAAATATCTATAGAGAGATTTTAAAACATAAATATTAGGAGAAAAAATGAAAGTACTTTGCGTGTTATACGATGATCCTAAAGGTGGTATGCCTAAAGCTTACCCTTTATCAGATCTTCCAAAATTAGAAAAATATCCTGATGGAATGACTTTGCCTAGTCCAAAAGGTAGGGATTTCACACCTGGAGAATTATTAGGATGTGTATCTGGTGAATTAGGATTGAGAAAATTTTTAGAGAGCAATGGTCATGAGTTAGTTGTAACGAATAGTAAAGATGGAGAAGGATGCGAGGCTGATAAACATATAGTAGATGCAGATATAGTTATTTCTCAACCATTCTTTCCTTATTATTTAACAAAAGAAAAGATTGAAAAAGCAAAAAACTTGAAAATGGCAATAACTGCAGGAATTGGTTCAGATCACGTAGATTTACAAGCGGCAATGGATCATAAAATTGATGTAGTAGAAGTTACTTTCTGTAACTCAAGATCAGTTGCTGAGCATATAGTAATGATGATAGTTTCACTTGTTAGAGATTACCACAACCAACATCGGATCGTTAATGAAGGTGGATGGAATATAGCAGATGCTGTTCAAAGATCTTACGATGTTGAGGGAATGCATATTGGAACCGTAGCAGCTGGAAGAATTGGTTTAGATGCACTCAGAAAAATGAAACCTTTTGATGTTCATCTTCACTATTTTGATAGGCATAGATTACCTGAGTCAGTTGAAAAGGAGTTAAATCTTACTTTCCATGAAACTGTGGAGTCTATGGTTAAAGTATGTGATGTTGTAACAATCAACTGTCCTCTTCATCCTGAAACAGAAAACTTATTTGATGATGAAATGATAGGTAAAATGAAAAAAGGTGCATACATTGTAAATACTGCAAGAGGTAAAATTTGTAATAGAGATGCAATTGCAAAAGCCTTGAAGAGCGGACAATTAAGTGGATATGCAGGAGATGTATGGTTTCCTCAACCAGCTCCAAACGATCACGTGTGGAGAACAATGCCAAACCATGGAATGACACCTCATACTTCTGGAACATCACTATCTGCTCAAGCTAGATATGCTGATGGTGTAAGAGAAATCTTAGAATGTTTCTTTGAAGGTAGTGAAATACGTAACCAATACTTGATTGTTAAAGATGGACAATTAGCTGGAATGGGTGCGCATTCTTATAGTAAAGGAAGCGCTACCGGCGGTTCAGAAGAAGCGGCAAAATATCAAAAAAAATAAAGTTTTAAATAGAAATTATTAAAGGTAAGCTATCAGTATTTAGATAGCTACCTTTAATGAAAAAATTTTTATCAATAATTTTCCTTCTTATTTCTGCAAACAGCTTTGCAAATTCACCAAATTTTGAAAGAGCTTATTTTGCTGGAGGGTGTTTTTGGTGCATGGAAGAGTCTTTTGAAAATATTCTTGGTGTTTCAAAAGTTATCTCTGGTTATTCAGGTGGCACTACAGAAAATCCAACTTATAAAGAAGTTACATATGGAAACACAGGTCATTTTGAAGTTATTGAAGTCATATATATTCCAGAAGTAGTTAGCTATGAAAAACTCTTAGAAGAATTCTGGGTAAATATTGATCCATTTGATGCTGTAGGACAATTTTGTGACAAGGGATATAGTTATAGATCAGTGGCATTTTATCAAAATGATAAGCAAAAAAACTTAATAGAAAATAGTATTAAGGAAATAGAGAAAAAATTTAAAAAAAAAGTAGTAACCTATGTAAGAAAATTTGATAAATTTTACATGGCAGAGGCTATTCATCAAGATTATTACCAAATAAATTTTCTTAATTACTTAAGATATAAAAAAGGATGTAGACGCGAAGCAATATTAAATAGTATTTGGGGATCTTAAATGTCTGTAGTTAGTAAATACGTATCTTTAAAAAATTATATTCCAACTGGCTTACCGAAAGAGACAGATTTTGAAATAAAATCAAAAGAAATTTCAATTAATGATGAAAAAAATATTTTAGTATCAAATTCATGGATATCAGTTGATCCATACATGCGTGCAAGAATGACTGAGAGAAAAAATTATAAACCACCATTTAAAATCGGTGAGGAAATGGAAGGGTATGCAATTGGTAAAGTAGAGCTCTCAAATGATAAAGATTTTAGTGTTGGAGATTTAGTATTTAGCAGTCTTGGTATGAGAGATAAATTTGTTTGTAGTTCTGATGAACTAAAGAAACTAAAACCAATTGATATGCCTATACAGTCGTACTTGGGTCCACTTGGAATGACAGGGCATACAGCTTACATTGGACTTTTCAAACATGGAGAATTGAAATCTGGGCAAACTATATTAGTCTCTTCTGCTGGAGGTAGTGTTGGATCTACAGTTTGCCAAATTGCAAAAAATCTTGGTTGTAAAGTTATTGCAAGCACAGGGTCTGATGAAAAAGTTGATTGGTTAAAAAATGAATTAAAAGTTGATCATGCTTTTAATTATAAGAAAGTAGAAAACCTTGTATTACATTTCAAGGAAATTTGTCCTGATGGTTTTGATCTCTATTTTGATAATGTTGGTGGAGACTTTTTAGAGTCCGCTATTTTCCAAATGAAAACATATGGTCGTATTGTGATTTGTGGAAGAATTTCACAGATGAATGCAACAAATCCTGGATCTGGTTTGAAAAATATGGCTTATGTTTTAGTAAAAAGACTTACAATTAAAGGATTTCTTATTTTTGATCACGATAATGAAAGAGAGCCATTTGAAACTGAAATGTCAAAATGGTTGGCGGATGGTAAAATAAAATTTAAAGAAACTATCTACGAAGGAATAGAGAGTGCTCCAAAGTCATTTATTGATTTATTAAATGGTAAAAATATTGGCAAAATGCTTGTCAAAATTTAGTTAGGAAATTTTGTGACTTTAAATCCTCAATAAATGATTAAAACATTTCCTTTACTATTTATATTGCTATGGTCATCTGCATTCATCTCAGGTGATATTATAGTTCAGAATGCATCACCTTTTGCAGCACTTGCCTTTAGATTTGGAATTGTAACTATAGGTTTCTTCTTATTCGCATTACTTAAAAAAGAGATAATTTTTACAAAAGTGAGATATATATTAGAAAGTATAACTACAGGTGTATTATTTCATGGATTATATCTTGGTGGTTGTTGGTACGCGTTTCATGTAGGAGTCCCTGCAAGTGTTGTAGCTTTAATAGTTACTCTTCAGCCAATATTAACTAACTTATTATCAGGACCAATTTATAAGGAAGTAATAGGGTGGAGACAGTGGGTTGGTATTATATTTGGTTTTATCGGCTCTTTACTAGTGCTTGGGGTAGATTTTGGAGATGAATTCCCAAAGGATGGACTAGTAACTTGTTTTATTGCTCTTGCTGCAATCACTACAGGAACTTTGTGGCAAAAAAAATTAAGTGGTAATGTTCCATTATCAGTTAATAATGGATTTCAAGCTTTTGGTGGCTGTGCTTTTAATTTAATTTTAATATCAACATTTGAAACTCCTTATATAAATTTTACAACAGGATTTTTATTAGGAATGACACATCAGATTATTCTAGTGTCATTTGGAGCCTTCACAATTTTAATGTTTTTAATAAAAGCAGGCTCAGTGAGTAAAACTTCAACATTATTTTTTCTTGTCCCACCTACAACAGCTGTGATGGCCTATTTATTTTTAGGAGAAAAGTTATCTAATATTGATATAGCAGGTTTTATACTTGCAACAATTGGCGTTTATATTGCAACTAGAAAGTAAGTGAAAATTTTAAATTTTATAAAAAAATTTTATCGGCCTTTTGTGTTAACTTATCTGTTTTTTTCGATTGGGATAAGTTTTTATCCATCCTTTGAATTTTACTCGTTTAAAGGACAATTATTGATATTAACTGTATCTATATTTAACGGAATACTAGGAGTTTATATTAAAAAATTATAAAACGTAAGGTTCTGGTCTAGCATTACTTTTTAAAACTCTTTCTACATCAAAAACACTTATATCTATTGATTGGTAGCTACCTGTTGTGATCAATTCAGTCAGAGCCCTTCCAATACCTGGTGCCTGCATTAAACCTCTTCCAGTGAAACCAGAGGCTAAATAAACATTGTCATATTTTGGATGTTTGCCTACAACTGCGTTGTTATCAAGTTTATTACAATCATAAAATCCTGCCCAACCACCGGTTAATTTTAGTTCTTCAAAAGCTGGAACTCTTTTTGCCAGAGCAGGCCAAACTAATTCTTCAAAATCATTCCATGCTGGTTCTAAATCTTTCGCATCAAATACAGATATAGGTGAACCTGCTAAGAACTCTTTACCCTCTGGTCTCCAATATACACCTGTTGTTAAATCTCCAGTTAGTGGCATATCAGGAAAATGTTTTGGACATTTAACTCGAAATACAGTGTGCTTTTGTGGTTCAACTGGAATATCTGATAACAATTCTTTAGTCCAACATCCTGCTGCTGAAATGATAGTTTTTGCATTTATCTCAGACAAATTTTTAACCTCACCTTTAAGAAACTCTGCGCCTAACTCAATTGCTTTACTTTTTAAAGCACTATGAAACATAAAAGGATCAATCCAACCTTCACTTTTATTATCAGTATATGTAGCTGTTTCTATACCTTCGTTATTTATATATGGAAAAATTTTATTTAATTCTGAACCTTTAATATTTTTTGTACCAGCATCGCATTCTCTATGATTTTCCAAAGCTTTATATTGTTCCTCTGCATGTTCTGGTCCAAACATTAAAAGGTATCCATTAGGAACCATGCTTGCCGTTGGGTTTGGATTTTTTTTTGTTTTTAATAATTCTGGCATTTTAAAGATGAATTCTCTAGCAAATTTACCTAAAAGTATATTTTCTTTTTGAAAAAATTGTCTTCTAAATCCACCTAAAGATAAAGGAAATGAGGCAGTCTTATATGTAGGGTCTCTCTCAATTACCTTAACTTTTCTTCCTTCCATTGATAAAAAGTATGCAGTTGCAGCGCCTATTATACCTCCACCAACTATGACGACATCATCCATAAATTTTAATATATACTATTTTCTTTGCATTAACCATAAAGCATCTTGAGATAAAAAATAAATTTTTCCGTTAGAGGGATGCACTTGAATGTCTCTAATTCTTCCGATTTTATTTTTAAAAATAACCTCTTCTTTTACATTTGATAAGTCATCAAATATCAGTTTTCTTAAGGATTTATCTTTTAAAGAAGTGATTAAAGCATGACTATTCCACTCATTAAACTCATCACCTTTATAAATAGTTATTGCGCTAGTTGCTATTGAGGGTACCCAATATTGAATAGCTTTTGTAAATCCAGGTTTCCATTTTGGGCCAATTGGAATTCCAGAATAATTGGTTCCTCCCCATCCTAAAATTTTCCATCCATAATTTTCACCTTTTTTAACTTCTCCGAACCAATCTCCACCTTTTGCCCCATGATTACTCATGTAAACTTTTCCATCAAATTCAGAAAGTGCCATCCCTTGAGGATTTCTAATTCCAATTTGATAAATCTCTGGCAACCAATCTACCATACCCTCAAACTTTGGATTATCTTTTGGTATACTTCCATCTAAATGAATTCTTATAATACTGCCTGGATGCTTTGAGGCGTCTTGTGCAATCATACCTTGTCCTCTCTCACCCGCAGATGCAAATATAAAATTATCTTTGATAACTAATCTTGATCCAAAATGATAACCAGAGTCTATTGGAGGATTTGCTTGAAAAATATTTTTAAAGTTTAATTGTTTCTTATTAAATTCTGCTTTTGCAATAGAAGTGCTAGTTTTATATCCACCTCTATCTTCAGTATATGAAATCCAAATATTATTGTCTTTATGAATAATATCTAATAAGCCTCCTTGACCATGGACAACAAAGTTAAGTTGATGACTAATTTCTTGAACTTCTCTAGATAAAATATTTACAATTTTTATTTTGCCACTTTTTTCTGTAATTATTATTTCATTACTATTAATAAAAGAGGATCCCCAAGGTGAATCTAGGTTAACTAATTTTTCTAATTTAAAGTTTTGTGAATACGATTTTGAGGCAAATACGAAAAAAAGAATTAAAACGTATATTATTTTTTTCACTTTATGAAAGTTTTGATCTTCCACCATCAACTGCAATTATTTGACCCGTTACCCAGGAACTTTCCTCGGTAAGTAAAAATTTTGCTAAAGCTGCTCCATCTTTACCCTCACCTAGTCTTTTAAGTGGGTGGGCTTTAGCTATTCCTTGAGCAATTGCTGTATTTTTTAACATTGGTTGAGCTATCTTAGAATTAGTTAAACTTAGAGCAACACTATTAACTCTTATGTTTGGAGCAAATTCAGCTGCTAATGATACAGTTAGTCCCTCAATAGCCGCTTTGGTTGATGCTATTATTGAATGATTTGTAAAACCTCTTTGAGCTGCAACTGTTGAAAATAAAACAATTGAACCATTATTTTGTTTTAGATTATCTTGATATCCTTTGATTAAGTCCACCGCAGAATAAAAATTAAGTTTCATACATTTATTGAAATCATACTCAGTTGCCATCTTTAAAGGCTTCAAATCTATAGATCCAACACAATATGCTACACCTTTGATTTCTGATATGTCTGATTTAATTGTATCCACGAACCCCTCGTGTAATACATCTGCCACAGTATAAGAAGAGTTCAATTTCTCAGCTAAATTTTTAAGTTGACTTTCATCTCTTCCAACTAAATGAATTTCTTTACCAGAAGAATACATTTGCTCTGCTAAATTGGATCCGATAGAACCTGTCGCACCGACAATTAGATATTTTTCTGACATATAATAATTAATGAAATTATTTTTTATACTTGGAAATCAGTTATTTCCATTAAAAAACCTCGACCGCTTCAAAAAAGACCACCTATTTTTTATGTCAGAAGACTACCAATTATGTACATATGAAAGACATCATAAATTAAAAATTCTACTATTTTTATCTTCAATGAGATCTTATGCGGATAAATTGAAGGAAAATAAATTTAAGCTTAATTACTCAAAAATTGATTCTACTGATTTTAAAAAGGACTATACGAAGAAATTAGAAAAATTGTTAAAGTTAAATAAGATAAAAGAAGTAACTAGTTTTGAAATAGAGGATAAATTTTTTGAAACAAAAATAAATAATTTTTTAAAAAAACAAAATATTCAGTGGAATATAATTCGATCACCAATGTTTTTAGATAGTCGTGAAGATTTTAAAAAATATTTATCAAAAACAAAAAAACCCTTTATGGCAAAGTTTTATAAAGAAAAGCGAGAAAGATTAAATATTTTGTTAAACAAAGATGGTACACCAGAGGGAGGAAAATGGAGTTTTGATGAGGATAATAGAAAAAAACTGCCAAAAAATATCTTAATACCAAAATTTCCAGAAATTAAAGAAACTAAACATACAAAAAGTTTAAAACCAATTATTGAAAAATTATTTAGTAAACATCCAGGTGATACCAAAAAATTTTGGTTTGCAACTGAATATAAAGATATCTCAAAATTATTAGATTTTTTTATTAAAGATAAGTTAAACCTATTTGGTGATTACGAAGATGCTGTTGATCAAAAAAATAATATTTTATTTCACAGTGCTCTTAGTCCGTATTTAAATCTAGGTTTAATTACTCCAGACATTATCATTCAAAAAATAATGACTTATCACCATAGTAAGAGTGTGAGACTAAATTCTTTAGAAGGTTATATAAGACAAATAATTGGTTGGAGAGAGTTTATGAGAGGAATATATCAAAATTATAGTAAAGAAATGGAAAGTGGAAATTTCTTTAAACATAATAGAAAAATGAAAGATACATTCTATGATGGCAGCACTGGTTTGGATCCTTTAGATCATGCAATAAAAAATGCTGACAAATTTGGTTGGTCGCACCACATTGAAAGATTAATGATATTATCAAATATTATGAATTTATGCGAAGTTGAACCAAAATCAGTTTATAAATGGTTCATGGAAATGTTTGTGGACTCATCTGATTGGGTTATGGTTCCAAATGTTTATGGAATGGGTTTGTTTAGTGATGGTGGAATTTTCGCAACTAAGCCTTATATCTGTGGATCAAGTTATTTTATGAAAATGATGGATTTTAAAAGGGGCAAATGGTGTAATGTTATGGATGGTCTTTATTGGCGTTTCATAGATAGAAATAGAAAATTTTTTTTGAAAAATCCAAGGTTGTCTATGATGGTAAGAATTTTTGATAAAATGAAAGAAGATAGAAAAAAATTAATATTATCAGAAGCAAACAAATTCATTAAAGATAATACTTATGGGAATTAAAGTTTATTTTAACGATTCTTGCAATATTTGTAGAATGGAAATAAATCATTATAAAAAAATTGCAAACAGTGATTTGGAGTGGATAGATATTACAAATAATGATGAGGCTATAAAAATAACATCTAAGTCGCAAAAAGAGTTACTCAGAAGGTTGCATGTTATAAATGATGGTGAAGTTATTGGAGGTGCTAAAGCATTTGTTATAATTTGGTCAAAAATACCAAAGTATAAAATCCTATCTAAAATTTTTTCAATAAAACCCTTATTTATTATTTTTCATTATATATACGAAATTGCTGCATTTTTCTTATTTTTAAAAAACAGAAAACAATTAAATGAAAAAACAAAACCTACCAACTAAAGTATGCAAAGTTTGTAACAAGCCTTTTTCTTGGAGAAAAAAATGGAAACTTAATTGGGAAAAAGTTAAGTATTGCTCTAAGAGATGCGCCTCTAGTAATTAATTATTGTGTATTGCTTTTTCGAGGATCTTTAAGTGATTTTAAAATTTTTGATAGCCCCGTAATTTTTAAACTATAATAAATCACATAAATTAAAGTTAGTCCTAAAGCCATGGTAGATAGAAACACAAAGATGGCTGTCAAAATTTTTTCTTGGAACCAGTTCTCTACTCCAGAGTTAGAATAATAAAGAATATTCCAAAACGCGACGAAAATTAACTCATATATGATTATAATTTTGAACATATGGTTGATATAGTTCTCAATATAATTAATACTATTCAATTCTTGTCGCATGTCGATAAAAATTTATGAGATAAAATAAAGAAAAATAGATGAAAAAAGTAATTTGGATAACTGGCGGTAGCAGTGGAATAGGAAAAGCAGTTGCATTAAAGTTTGCAAATAAAGGATGGCAGGTAATTATATCATCAAGACGTGAGGAAGTCTTAAAAGATATTTCAGATAAAAATGAAAATATTGATTATTTGAAATTAGATATTGTTGATTACGAAGCATGTAATTCAGTTTTTAAAACAATCGTGGAGAAATACAATAAGGTTGATATTTGTTTTTTTTCTACTGCAATTTATGAGCCTGAAAAAGAGAAGGATTTTGATCTTCAGAATATAATTGATGTTACAAATGTGAATTATATTGGAACCATAAATTGTATTAAAGCTGTTGAAAAATATTACAAAGAAAAAAGGCAAGGAGTTATATCTATTGTATCTTCTACTGCAGGATACAGAGGATTGCCAAATTCAACTGCCTATGGGCCTGCAAAAGCAGCTCTTATTAATTTAGCAGAAAGTTTATATCTTGATTTTCAAAGATATGATGTTCGCGTATGTCTGGTCAGCCCTGGATTTATCAAAACAAGACTTACGGATAAAAACACATTTAAAATGCCATTTTTAAAAACCACACAATATGCGGCTGAACAGATTTATGATGGTTTAATAAATAAAAATTCATTTGAAATAGCTTTTCCTAGAAGTTTATTTTTAATATTAAAATTTTTTAAGATTTTGCCAAATGGGATATACTTATATTTGATAAGAAAAATGACGAAGCTTCAAAAAAAATAAATTTAATCTTTTACAAACATCACAGTTAATTCTGCAACTTTAATACCAAACTTTGTCATTTTTGCTCTATTAATTGCTACTCTTTCATCTTGCATAAAGATCCAATCATCAAAAGTTATTTTCATTTCTCTTCCTTTTACAGGAACTAACAGTACATATTCAAACTTAAATGCAGGACCATAAGAAAAACCCTTTGCAGTTCCAACTACATCTCCAGCAGTGCCTTCATAGTTATGTTCGTCAATTTTATTTATTGTCCATTGCCTATTTTGAATTTCTCCATCGTTCCAAACAAATTTTTCGTCAAGTATTAATTGTTTTCCATCCCACTTTCCATCTAGATCTGCAGAAAATTGTCTTGTCACTTTACCTGATCTATTTTGTAAAATTCCCCATGCTTTTACATTTCCAGATAAATACTCTTCTATTATTAATCTAGGTTTTTGGTTTTTGAAATCTTCTGGTTTCATTGCTTGGTTTGATGAACAACTTGTAATCAATACTGAGATTATTATCAATAATAAATATTTTATTTTCATAGTATTATTTATTTTTGAAGAGCAAATTGGATTAAGTCTATATTTTTTGATTTAAAACCTGCTTCACAATAAGATAAATAAAAATTCCACATTCTTTTAAAAGTATTGTCAAAGCCTTGGGATGAAATTTGTTCCCATTTTTCTAAGAACTCTTCTCTCCAAATATTTAGTGTATTTGAGTAATGATCACCATAAGAACTGCAATTTTCAAACTTAAGTCCAGATTGATTTGCTAGATTTACTAACTCATTTTTACTAGGTAAAAAACCACCAGGAAAAATATATTTTTGGATAAAATCAGTTTTACTTTTATATCTATCATAGATGGAGTCATCTATAGTAATTGATTGTATAGCTGCTCTTCCTCCATCAACTAAGTTTTCTTTAATAGTATTAAAATAATTTTTTAAATAACTCTGCCCTACCGCTTCTATCATTTCTATAGAAGCTATTGAATTATAATTATTGTTAACATCTCTAAAATCTAACATTTGTATATTTATTTTTTCATTCAAACCTTCATTGTGAATTCTTTCTTTTGAATATTCGTATTGTTTTTTGGAGATTGTTATGCAATCTAACTTTACGTCATAATTTTTTCCAATATACTCTGCAAATCCTCCCCACCCACAACCAATTTCAAGCATCTTATCGCCTGATTTAGGCTTAACAAGACTCGAGAGTTTTTTATATTTATTTAACTGAGCTTTTTCCAAATCATTACTATCGTCAAAAATTGCACTTGAATAAGTTAGGGTTTTATCAAGCCATAATGAGAAAAATTCATTCCCTAAATCGTAGTGCTTTCTAATGTTTTCTTTACTCCTAGATTTATTATTTTTAATAAACAAACCTTTAATTTTATTAAATATTGAAAGATCGAAAGAGCCAGAAAATTTATGAACTATTTTTATATTTTTTGCCGCTAGCTCTATAAGATTAGTTAAATTATTTGTCTCAAAATAATTATCCATGTATGCTTCTGCCAGACCTACACTTCCATTTTTGATGATTTTAAAAGTTAATCCTGGTTTATTTATTTTTAGATCAGCATTTAATCTTTCATTACTATTTCCAAAAGTATATTCTTTTCCGTCATGGTTTGTTATTTTTAAATTTCCATGTTTAATAAATTTTAGTGAGTTAAAGACAATTTTGTCTGAAAGTTTATTCAAATTCACTTTTTTCTACCGAACTATTATTTTTAATATTTATTTTTTTTTTAATAAACTTTATTCCTTTTAACCATAGTTTAAATGCCTCATAGTGGATTGCGACAATAACTTTAAATGTCATCAAGGGGTGAAAAATATAGGAAACGAATAGATTTTTATTACTAAATTCTTTTGCAATACCGTCCTGGGATGCGAATAAAAGTTTACCATCATTATCAGATTGGTCAATTATAACTGATATTTTGTCTGAGGGCTTATTTACTCTAAATTTATAATTACACTCCATATCTATGAAGGGCGATACATGAAATTTTTTAACACAACTATTTCTTAAAGTTTCACTATCTTCAGCTTTGAAAATATATGTGTGTTGTTCACCAAAAGTATTTTTAACCTCATAAAATATAGAGATTATTTTATCGTACTTATCATATATAAAAAAAACACTTAGAGGATTAAATACGTAACCTAATATTCTTGGATAGCAGAATAATTTGATTTTAACCTCTCTATTGTTGATACCAATATTTTCTAGTTTTTTTTTTACCCAGTTTTTTAACGAGGTGCCATCTCTGTCTCCATGGTCTTTGTCAAAAAAACTAATGATATTGAATTTATTGTATGAAAATAACTTAATTTTATTATCAATTTCATTTAGATCATCTAAGTCTATCAATAATGAAAAAACTCTATATTTAAAATAATGATTTTTAGGTTTAAATCGTCTGTGTATTACTTTTCCTACGTATATCTTAGAGCTTTTAAGCATTTATATACTTAATCATATCTATTGATGATTTTATACCATCTTCATGGAATCCATATCCAAAATAACTACCACAAAATAAAATATTATTTTTATTTTGAATTAGGTGAAGATCTTTCTGGCTATTGATTGCATTTTGATCAAAGTAAGGGTGTGTAAATATAACTTTACGGATTATTTTTTCTTCGGGTATCTCTAAATAAGGATTTAATGTTAAAAAAATATTTTTACTTATATTTAAATTTTGTAATAGGTTTAACCAATAAGTAATTGAATTTTTTTCACTATTCTCAGATTCGATCGAGGAATTCCATGAACACCAAGCACTTTTATTATTTGGCATATAACTTATATCTTCATGGACTATAGCCTCATTTGTTTTATATTTAAAATTACTTAAGATCTTATTTTCTATTTCTTCAGGATTTTCAATTAAAGAAAGAGCTTGATTAGCATGAGTAGCCAATACAACTTTATCGTAAGTAAAATATTCATTTTTATTCCCATAATAAACCTGAACTCCTGATCCAATTCTTTTAATTTTATTAATATTGTAATTTTTATAATACTCGCCACTGATTTTGCTTAGAATTTTATCTACATATGTTCTACTTCTTTTGGAAACTGTGAACCATTGCGGTCGATCTTTTAATTTGAATAATCCATGATTTTGAAAAAATTTAAAAAAAAATTTCAATGGCATTTGTTTTACCTCGTAAGGGGGCATTGACCATATAGCTGATACCATAGGAATAATATGGAATTTGATAAAATACTCTGACAGTTTTAAATTGTGTAAATAGCTGCCTAAAGTAATATTTTCGTTAATTGAATCTTGGTTTTCACTTTGTTTATAAAAACTAATTATAGTAAAAAACATCTTCAAAAATTTTATATTTAACAAGTTTGATTTATTGCTAAAAATTCCAGAAAGACCTTTTCCACAATATTCTATATTTGAGTCTCTAACAGATACTGAGAATGACATATTGCTTTCTTCTATAGCAATATCATTTTCTTGAAAAAAATTTATTAAATTTGGATAGGTTTTTTTATTAAATACAATAAAGCCTATATCAACAGGGACTATATTATCTCCAACATTAACATCAATAGTATGAGAATGACCACCAAAATGGTCTTCTTTCTCAAATAAATCTACTTTATATTTTTTAGATAAACTGTACGCTGCACTTAGACCTGATATACCAGAGCCTATAATAGCAAATTTCATTATTGAGGATTATATTTATTTTCTTTTGTAAAGGATGAGACAAATTGTAGAAAAACTGCAAGAATTATAATGCTTCCTCCTATTAATACGTAGAATGAAGGGTTTTCATTTACAAATAGCCAAGCCCAAAGAGGACCAAGTATCGCCTCTGTAAGCATTATTATACCAACCATAGCTGATAGAGTCTTTCTCGCACCAATTGTTATAAAAATAAAGCCAAGTCCTATTTGAAATGTCCCAGACAAAAATGCCAAAAACATATCATTAAAAGATATAGAAATTTTTGTTGAAGCTAAAAAACCTATTATCATTGCAACTATTCCTGCAACTAATTGTAGGGGCACCATATCGACATTAGGATATCTTCTTACAATTAAAATTAGAGTTGCAAACGTAATTGGCATAACAAAGGCAACAATATTTCCAGACATTTGTCCACTTGATAGAGTATTTCCTAGCATTAAAATTAATCCAGAAATTGCTAAAATAATAGAAGCTAAAGTAATTTTTGAAATTTTTTCTTTTAAAAAAAAATATCCAAATATCGCTAAGAAAATTGTTTGTGTTTGTATTATGAAATTTGTATTTGCAACAGTAGTATTATACATAGCATAAACATAACTGCTAAATCCAATACCCAATATAATTCCACCAATTAAGCCAGGAATTCCCGATACATAAATTTTTTTAAATACCTCTCCTTTGTAAGTTGCAATTAAAAAAATAGTTACAACAATTATAAAAAAAATCTGTCTCCAAAATAAGATTTGCCATAAAGTTGATCCTTCAAATGATTTAACAATCAACCCACCAAAACTAAGACAAAATGCGCCAAAAAAGATTAATAATGGACCTGGTATCTTTGAAATAAAATTCATTTAATATTGGAAATCAAATTTTGAGTTTCCATCTCATACAACTTAAAAATAGTTTCTGCATCTTTTAAATTAATTTCTTTAAATTTAATTTTTGATCCTGGAGGTATTTGTACTAGTTTGTCATAATCAGCACTTATTACAACTCCAATCTTAGGGTAACCTCCTATAGTTCCATGATCAGATAGCATAATTATTGGATCCCCATCTGAAGTGATTTGGATAACACCCTTCACTAATCCTTCCGACTTTATATTTGTATTTTTAATATTATTAATCTTGGGTCCTTTAAGTCTTATTCCCATACGGTCACTTAATTTGGTTACATTAAATTCATTATTAAAAAATGAATCAATTGCATCCTTTGAAAAATAATCAAAATGCGGTCCTTTTACTATTCTAATATTTTCAATTTTAGAATTTAGGTATTCTATTTTATTTTTTGGCAGGATTGTTTTTATATTTTTTAATTGAATTATTTGTCCTGTCTCAAGTTTTTCCCCTCTATTTGCGCCAATTTTAGCCTTAGTATTTGTAGAACAACTATTTAAATAATAATCTACCTCAAATGTGCCTCCAATGGATAAATAACCATATACTGATCGATTGGTAGACAGTATATCTAAGCAATCATTATTTTCTAAAACAATATTTTCGTAACAGCTAAACTTAAAATTTTTGTTTTTCCTTATAATTTTAAAATTAACGTCTCCAGTAACATTGATGGAGATATTTTCTCCTATATATTTCAATTTTGGACCTTGATATGCAAATTCTAGGACCGGATTGTTTATTCCATTATTTGAAATGGCATTTGCTAATAAGAAATTCCTATTATCCATTGCTCCACTAAAAGGTATGCCTATGTGATAAAAATTATTTCTACCATTGTCTTGAAATGTAGAATTGATACCTGGTCGTAATACTTCAAAATAGTTTTTATTCATATTTTTTTTCATATTCTAGTTTGGAAATTGGGTAAAATGATATTGTATCACCAGGATTAATTAGATTTGGTTCAGTATTTTTTTTATTATCAAAAATCTCAACTGGTGTTTTGCCAATTATATTCCAACCACCTGGACTTTCAAAAGTATAAATATTACAAAATTGCTCTGTTATACCTACAGAATTTTTTGGGACTTTAACTCTTGGTGTTTCTAAACGCTTTGCAAAAAGAGATTTATCCATATCTCCCAAGAATGGCATTCCCGCAATAAAACCTGTCATATAACAATAATAATTTTTTGAAAAGAATGTCTCATAAATTTTTTCCTCATTTATTTTTAATAAATTTTTTAAACGTTTAATATCTAGTGCAAATTCCTCTGCACAACAAACTGGGATTTTAATTAGATTATTTTTTGAATTATTATTTTTTTTTAACTCTAAATTTTCAACTTGTTTTTTTAATTTAGCATAACTCGTAAGTTTTAAATCGAAACTAATTACTAGTTTATTATAACTTGGTGTAATATTTGTAATACCTAAAAAATTACTTTGTTTTAAATTATTAAAATAATTTATAACATTTCTGTTTATTTCTTTATTTACCTCAGTACCAAAGTCACAGTACAATGCTGCGTCACCAAGATTTGATATATTTTTAATCATGTCATGTTATACTTTAAGCTTTATAGTATGGAAATTAATTTAAATTGTGATTTAGGTGAAAAATCAAAGCATCATTCAAATGAGAATGATCCTAATTTACTCAAAATAGTGAACTCTGCAAATGTGGCTTGCGGGTACCACGCTGGAGATGAGGAAACTATGAGAGAGGTTATAGAGATTTCAAAGCAAAATAATGTAAGTATTGGTGCACATCCATCTTTCAATGATCCAGAGAACTTCGGAAGAAAACGGATTAACCTTGGTGCTGATGAGATTTCGAAGCTTTTAATAGATCAATATGAAATTTTACAAAATATTGCCGGTAAATTAGATGAAAGAGTTTCTCATATTAAACCACACGGAGCCTTGAATAATATGGCTTGTGAGGACCTTGAGCTAGCAACAATTCTGGCAAAAACTATCTATAGTATTGATAAAGATATAATTTATTTAGTACCAACAGGTTCAAAAATGGAAATTGCAGCTAAAAAATTAGATATGAAAATTGCATGTGAAATTTTTGCAGATAGAAATTATGAAGACGATGGAACACTTGTATCAAGAAGTAAGGATCATGCTCTAATAACTGATCCTGATCGGGCTAAAGAACATGTATTCAATATGGTAAAAAACCAAACCCTTAATTGTCAC
Organism: uncultured Pelagibacteraceae bacterium; assembly: GCA_902604795.1. Lineage (GTDB taxonomy): Bacteria > Pseudomonadota > Alphaproteobacteria > Pelagibacterales > Pelagibacteraceae > Pelagibacter. The sequence goes on from CACKZV010000007.1 coordinate 42,720, forward strand.
AGTGGAAAACAAATACCTTGTGAAATCGATTCAATTTGCATACATGGAGATAACGCAAGTTCTCTTTCAACTGCAAAACAGGTAAAAGAAAATTTGATTAAGAATAATTTAGAATTAAAGCCTCTAAATAAAATGAAAAAATTTATATAATTATGATTAAAAAACTATTTACTCTTCTTATATTCTTTTTTTTAACTGTTGAAGCTTTTGCTGCTGGAACAAGTTCATCAGATAAAAAACCGAGCTATAAAAATGCTGTAAAAATAATTGAAGCCGCTAAGAAATATGAGTCCAAAAATAAAATGGATAAAGCATTAAAAAGATACAAAAAAGCTCAAAAAATTTTATTGAAACTCGACAAAGAAAAGCCCTTACAAGCTGATACACTAAACTACCTAGGTTTTACAACTAGAAAACTTGGAGACTTTGAAGCAGGAGAAAAATATTATTTGTTAGGTTTGCAAGTCGATCCAAAGCACGTTGGTATAAATGAATACCTAGGTGAATTATATGTTGTAACCAACAGAATTGATTTAGCAAAAGAAAGATTGGAAATTTTGAAAAGCTGTAATTGTGAAGAGTATCAAGAGTTAAAAGAAATTATTGAAGGAACAAAAAAATCAAAATACTAATTGATATTTTGAATCATCTGTTCGGGCATCCATAAAGCGATTTGAGGGAACAGTACAATTAATAGAACTGCAAAAATCATTAATAAAAATAATGGAAAAGCACTCTTTGCTATGAACCCCATATCTTTGTTTGCCATTCCTTGAAGAACAAATAGATTAAAACCAACAGGTGGTGTAATTTGAGCCATTTCTACAACTATAACTAAAAATATTCCAAACCAAATCATATCAAAGCCTGCCTGCCTTATCATTGGTTCAATTATTGCCATTGTTAAAACAACTGCAGAAATTCCATCAAGAAACATCCCAAGAATTATGTAAAAAATCATTAATACAAATATTAATACATATGGTGATAACTCCATATTCTGTATCCACAACGCTAGATTTCTAGGCAAACCTGTAAATCCCATAGCAAGTGATAAGAAAGTTGCCCCAGCTAAAATAAACGCAATCATACACGAAGTTTTAGTTGCTCCAAGTAATGAGTCTTTAAATGTTTTTAAAGTTAAACTCTTTTGAAAATAAGAGAGTATTAAAGCTCCAACAACACCTAAAGATGCGGCCTCAGTTGCTGTTGCTATACCAGTATAGATTGAACCTATCACACCAAGAATTAATAAAATAACTGGAATTAATTGTTTGGATTTACCTAGTTTATTTAAAAATGAAAAATTTTCATAATTAGTTGGCATTTTATTTTTATTTAATAAAGACCAAACAATTACATAGCCCATAAAGATTAGAGCAATCATTATCCCTGGAACTATTCCAGCTATAAAAAGTTTTGCAATTGATTCTTGAACAGTTACACCATAAATAATTAAAATTATTGAAGGTGGAATTAAAAGACCTAAAGTTCCTGAACCTGCCAAGCTTCCAAGTAAAATTTTTTCAGGATATTTTCTTTTTCTTAGCTCTGGAATTGACATTTTTCCAACTGTAGCAACTGTTGCAGCAGATGATCCTGATATAGCAGCAAACAAGGCACAGCCAACAACATTAACGTGAATCAAACCTCCTGGTAACTTCTGAAGCCAGGGTGCCAATCCCTCAAATAAATTTTCTGATAATTTAGTTCTAAAAAGAATTTCACCCATCCACACAAATAATGGCAATGCTGTTAGTGTCCACGACGATGAAGCTCCCCATATAGTTGTAGCCATCGCATCTCCTACTGGTCTAGAGGTAAACAAAATCATACCTATTGAAGATACCCCAACCATACTGATGGCTACCCATATCCCAGATCCTAAAAAAAACAGTAAAACACTAATAAAAAAAAATGCTAATAAGATTTCAATCATGCTTGTTAACTATTCTTAAAATTAATTGATGAAAGACACATATAAAAAATAACAATGCACCAATTGCAACACTTGATTGAGGTATCCAAATTAAAATTTCATCAGCTCCTTCACTTCTTTCTTGAAACTCATAAGATATCTTTAACATTTTTAGAAAATAAAAAGCCATATATCCTGAAAAAATAGATGCAATGATTAAACTCCAAATTTCTAGAAACTTTTTTCTTA
>CACKZV010000008.1 GCA_902604795.1 uncultured Pelagibacteraceae bacterium
GAAAATGGTTATGGTAAGTGGGTTTACACAGATAAAACAACTTATGAAGGCGAATGGGTAGCTACGAAAAAACATGGCCAAGGAACTGAAACATGGCCGAATGGATATATTTACAAAGGTGAATTTAAAGAAAGTCAGTGGAACGGTATAGGAATTTTATTTTTTCCTGATGGCTCAACCTATGAAGGTGAATGGGCCAATGGTTTTATGAATGGAGAAGGTACTTTTACCTGGTCAGACGGTAAACAAAAAAAAGGTATTTGGAAAAATGGAAGTTTCCAAGAATAGTTTTAAAACATTATCAGAACCAGTTAAGCAATTTGGTGGATTAGTTGGTATAATTATTCTTATCTTTCTAACTTTTTTTGTTTTAAATAATATTTTTGGTGAAGGTGATGAATTGGTTGCTAAAATGAAAATAGAAGAAGAAAGAATAGCTGAAGAAAGAAAACTTAATAAGCTAATTTCTAGTCTCCCGTCAGGAGTTTTGGTTTCGTTTGATGGTACTGATAATTTTAAATTATCTGACGAATTATATGAGGCTGTATGCAAGGCAACTAAACTTATACCTCAACGTGCAATTATGGGTGCAAATTTTCTAAACTTTAGAGCTCATGAAATTTATACAATTAACGGAAATAAAATAGATGAAACATTTGTAAAATGGGATGATGAAAAAAATAAATGTTTTGCAGGTTTCGTTGTAAGTGGAAATAATGTTGGTGTAGATGAAACTGTAAAAGTAAGTGGAGAAGCCTTGAGTTTTTTAAGTACAGGTATTGATACAAGAGTTTATTTTATTAAAAATTTTTAAGGAGGAAATGTAACAAATTATAGAGATTTTATTTTATCTTAAATTCGTATAACCTTAGTATTATTTATGTCTGAACCAGTAATTAAATGCCAATCTGTTTATAAAATCTTTGGAGCAAACGCTGAAAGAATGCTTAAAGAAGCAAATGGTAATGTTGATGCAAAAACATTTCAAGAAAATGGATGTATTGTAGGAGTTAACAATGCCTCTTTTGAAGTATCTAAAGGTGAAATGTTAGTTGTAATGGGTTTATCAGGATCTGGCAAGTCAACATTATTAAGGTGTATTTCTAGATTAACAGACGCAACTGGTGGAAAAATTTTTATTGAAGGTCAAGACTTGCTTAATTTAAATAACAAGGAACTTATTGATTTAAGAAGAAATAAAATGGGAATGGTTTTTCAAAGTTTTGCGTTACTTCCACATAAAACAGTTTTAGAAAATATTGCTTTTCCTCTTCAAATTAAGGGTATTAAAACTGAAGATAGTATTAATAAAGCAATGGATATGGTCAAACTTGTTGGTCTCGATGGAAGAGAAAATTATTTTCCAAGAGAGTTATCTGGAGGACAACAACAAAGGGTAGGAATTGCAAGATCATTGGCAGTTGAGCCAGATATATGGTTCTTAGACGAACCTTTCTCAGCATTAGATCCTCTTATAAGGAAAGAAATGCAAGATGAATTTTTAAGACTTCAAGAAAAATTACAAAAAACTATTATGTTTATTACTCATGACTTTGATGAAGCATTAAAACTTGCTGATCGAATTGCAATTATGAAAGATGGAATAATTGAGCAATTAGATACACCTGCGAACATTGTTTTAAATCCAGCAACAGAATATGTAAGAAAATTTACAGAAGAAGTTCCAAGGGAAAAAGTTTTATTAATCAAAGATGTAATGGATGAAATAAGCTCTAATGACCTGGGTGATATAAAAGTTTCAAAAGACGAGATTATTGAAAATGTTGCTGAAAAAATATTAACACAAGAAAAAACAGTAGCTGTTACAGATGGCAAAAATAATATCGTAGGTTCAATTAATCCTGCAAAAATTATTAATACAGTTTTTGGGGGAAGGAAAAATAATCATTAAATTATGGAATTACTTAAAAAATATCCTAAATTATTTCAATGGTTATTTTTATTAGCTGTATTTTTTGCACTATGCTTTGCAATTGATGTTCCCGAAACTTACAAATTTATTAGAGGACAAGCAGAATTTGTAAAAGATCCTAATCAGAGTGCCTTCGTATTTCTAGGTAAAGAGGTTAGATATTACGCTTTTGATGTTTTCTGGAGATTGCCACCATTACTTGGATGGCTTCCAATTTGGATAAATGACTCATTATTCTTTTTAATGAATGATTGGATGCCAATGGAATTTTGGAATGAAGATACGCAAGAATATAAAACACGACCTTTAGTTTTACAAATAACTAGAAACCTAACCGCATTTATGACTTTTCTAATAGAATTAATTAGAGAGATTTTATTAGGCGGTCTTGAAACAATTGTTGCTTTTACTAGTTGGGATTGGATTGATGCTAATCCCTGGGCAGAATTACCAGGCTTACCTTGGACTATTGTAGCAGCAGGATCAGCGATACTTGCTTATAAGTTAGGAGGTAAAGGATTGGCCCTATACGCACTTTTATCAATGACTTACATTTCAATATTCGGACAATGGAAACCGTCTATGCAAACACTTTCTTTTATATTAGTTGCAGCACCTCTTTCATTTATTTTTGGTTTAGGTTTGGGTGTTGCGGCATACAAAAGCAAAAGAGTAGAAAAAGCGTTATATCCAATACTTTTAGTTATGCAGACGATGCCCCAGTATGCGGTATTAGTTCCTGCACTAGTTCTTTTTGGGGTAGGAGACCACGCTGCAGTAATTATAACAATGATTGTTGCTGTGCCGCCAATGATATTATTAACTTTATTAGGTTTAAGGGCTGTCCCCCCAGAGGTAATTGAAGCTGGTAGAATGAGTGGATGTAGTAACTGGCAACTAATGTCAAAAGTATTAATTCCAACAGCGAGAAGAGATATTTTAATAGGAGTTAACCAAGTTATAATGGTATGTTTTTCTATGGCAGTTATCTCTGCATTTATAGGAGCAAAAGGCTTAGGTTTTAATTTATTATTAGCTCTAAATCAGTTGAATATTGGATTAGCATTAGAGGCAGGTCTTTGCATTAGTTTGATAGCAATTTTATTAGATAAGATGTCTTTAGCTTGGGCAAATAAACAGGTTGATTATTTTGGTAATTTAAATTTTTTTCAAAGAAATAAAAATTCATTATTCTTTGGAGTTATAGTAATAGTAGGTATTCTTTTAGCTTACTTTGGATCAATTTATTTTAAAGACGGGTACAATTATTTATTTGAAGTTCCGCATAATAAAGGAATATCAACAGCAGATTTTTGGAATAAAGGTGTTGACTGGATATTTGATACTTTCTTTGTATATATTAAAGCATTTAACACTTGGCTAATTGTTGATGTACTCCAACCGATGAGAGCTTTATATTTGAGAATGCCAGCAATAGCCACATTAGTTCTAGTCGTTGGAGCTGGATATTTAATTGGTGGAGTTAGATCTGCTTTAGTTGTTTGTGGTTTAACTTTATTTATAGCTCTAAGCCCATGGTGGGATAGAGCTTTAGTAACCACATACATGGCAACATTTGGTGTACTAGTATCTTGCACAATTGGATTTACTGTTGGAACTTTATGTTTTCAAAATAAACATTCTACAAACTTTATGTTAAATATTTGCGATATATTTCAAACTTTCCCATCTTTTGTATATTTAATTCCTGTGATGATGCTTTTTGGAATTACAGATACTTCAGTTTTAATTGCTGTAATAGTTTATGCTACGATACCAGCAACAAGATACACAATTGAGGGTCTTAGAAGTGTTCCAGCTGGACTACATGATGCTGCAACGATGTCAGGTGTCACAAAGTTTCAAAGACTATTTAAAATAGAATTTCCATTAGCATTTCCACACATGATGTTGGGACTTAATCAAACAATAGTTTTTGCATTATTTATGGTGATTATTGGTGCCTTTATTGGAACTGAAGATTTAGGTCAGTACATTCTAAAAGCTCTATCAGATAAAAAAGGGGCCGGTATTGGATTAACACTCGGAATTTGTGTTGCATTTATTGGACTAATTTTTGACAACTTAATTAGAACTTGGGTAGGTAAAAGAAAAAAACATCTGGGTATAGACTAAAATTGTGAAAAAATTTCTTGTTGCTATCGACCAAGGTACAACATCGTCTAGAGCAATTCTCTTTGATTTAGATGGCAATATAAAATTTACATCTCAGTTTGAATTTAATCAATACTTTCCAAAAAATGGATGGGTAGAGCATAATCCAAATGAAATTTGGTTAACAACTCTTAAAGCTTTAAAAAAAGTAATTAAAAAAGCATCTCTTCTAAAAGGAAAAATATTAAGTATTGGAATAACCAACCAGAGAGAGACAACTATTCTTTGGAACAAGAAAACGGGTAAACCAGTATACAATGCAATTGTTTGGCAAGACAGAAGAACTCATGAGTACTGTGAAAAGCTTAAGCAAAAAAAATATGAAAATATTTTCAGAAGAAAAACTGGTTTATTCATTGATCCATATTTTTCAGCTACTAAAATTAAATGGATCTTAGAAAACGTAAAAATTTCGAAGAAACTTCAAAAATCTAATAATTTATTATTTGGCACTGTTGATACTTTCTTAATTTGGAAACTAACTAACGGACAACATCATTTAACTGAGGCAACAAATGCAAGTAGAACAATGTTGTTTAATATAAATAATAACAATTGGGACAAAGAAATTTTAAAAAAGCTCAAAATCTCAAAAAGTATTTTACCTGAAGTTAAAAATTCAGCGGATAATTTTGGATCAACAAATAAAAAAATAGTTGGGTATGAAATTCCTATATCTGCAGTTTTGGGTGATCAACAAGCTGCAGTTGTTGGACAATCTTGTTTTGAAAAAGGCTCAATTAAAAGTACTTATGGCACAGGTGCCTTTGTAATAATGAATACCGGGTCAAAAAAAATTTTTTCAAAAAATAAATTATTAACCACAATTTGTTACAGATTAAACGGAAAAAATACTTTTGCTCTCGAGGGTTCAATTTTTATCGCTGGAGCAGGTGTTCAATGGCTAAGAGATAAGTTAAAATTAATTAATAATGCTTATGACACAGAACAAATTGCTAAATCAAAAAAAAATAATGAAGGTGTCTATGTTGTACCAGCTTTTAGTGGGCTGGGAGCTCCATACTGGAGACCTGATGCAAGAGGAGTTATAACTGGATTAACTAGAGATAGTGATTGGAAAACCTTAGTAAGAGCAGTTATAGAATCTGTGGCATACCAAAGCTATGATTTATTTAATGCCATGAGAAAAGATGGATTAAAGCCAAATATAGTAAAAATTGACGGAGGAATGGTGGAAAACGACTGGTTTTCTCAGTTTTTGGCAAATATTATTGATATTAAAACAGAAAGACCAAAAGTTTTGGAAACCACAGCACTTGGAGTTGCTTTATTTGCTGGATATCAAATAGGAATATTTAAATCTTTAAATCAAATAAAGAGAAAATGGAAAAAAGATAAAACCTTTAAACCTAAAGTAAGTTCGACAATTAGAAAAAAACTATTAAAGGGGTGGAAATTGTCAGTTAATAAAACCTTATTGTAAATTTTATTATTTTAAAAACGTATCCATAGAGTCATCCATCGCTGATGCCCAAGGCGTATGGTGAATAGGAGCTATGGATCCAGTCACAGGTGATGAAAAAGATTTATTTCTGTAAGTTGAAATATCATCCATTTTATGGTGTTCCCAATCTTTGAAATGTTTTCTTATCAATTCAAAATCAATTTTTGGATAATCCGACTTATCATGAAGCTCTTTAGTATACTCAGTTTGAAAATCAATCATTTGATCAGGATTTTCTAATTTTTCTTCCATAGAAACCCATTTAGAAATATCTTTTTCTATTTCACTATCATTTGGAATCTTAATTTTATTCATTATCACGTCCCTTGCGAACCATGCTTGGCAATCAAACATATTAAAAGTATGAAATTGATCCTGCATACCTAGGTACATTAGCTTGTGATTATCTTGCCAAACTACTCCTTTGTATAATTTTGGTGGATATAATCTGTTGTGAGTTTTAAGACTTAGTTTTTCGTTCAAAAATGGAAAATGATGCAGGTATCCAGTGCATAATATAATTACATCTGCTTCTTGTTCTGTACCATCTTTAAAAATTGCTTTGTTACCTTCTAATCTATCTAGATAGTAAACTTCTTTCATACCAGAAGGCCATTTAAAACCCATTGGATTATGTCTATAACCTATGGTTACACTTTTGGCTCCATACTTGTTACATTGTAGAGCAACATCTTCAGCTGAATAACTGCTTCCAAGCACTATCACATTTTTATCTCTAAATTCTTCAGCATCTCTGAAATCATGAGAATGCATTATTCTTCCTGGAAAAGAACTCATTCCTTTGTATTCAGGAATAAATGGAACTGAAAAATGTCCAGTTGAAACAACTACATAATCAAACTTGTCAGACAAAATTTTATTGTTAGTTTTATCTTGATAGCTTACTTCAAATTTATCTGAATTATAATTTACACTCTTTACACTTGTGCTAAATTTAATTTTGCTTTTTATTTTTCCTTTACTTACTCTTCCAATTATATAATCGTATAATACTTCTCTAGGTGGAAAAGATGGAATAGGTTTTCCAAAATGCTCATCAAAAGAATAATCTGCAAATTCCAAACATTCTTTTGGTCCATTTGACCATAAATATCTATACATACTATTGGGGATAGGATCACCATATTGATCTGAACCGGTTCTCCAACTGTAGTTCCATAGTCCTCCCCAATCATCTTGTTTTTCAAAACACACAATTTCTGGAACTTTTTCTCCTTTTTGCTCAGCATGCTCGAAGGCTCTTAACATCGATAAACCGCAAGGTCCTGCACCGATTATTGCTATTTTATTCATAAAAATTGTATAATTTTAAAAATTTATCTTATTAATAAAATCAAAAAAATAAAACTATTTTTTCTTTAAATTTACTTGTTATTAATGAATAGTTTATTTTTAGTGAATATATTTATGAAAAAAATTCTAATTATTGGAGGTGGAGCCATGGGATCAGCGTTCTCTGTTCCATGTATAGATAATAATAATAAAGTATTAATTACAGAACCATATAACCAAAGATTTATTAAAAATTTATCATCAAAAAATAAATTTCATTCAGGTTTAAAAATTAATCTTTCAAAAAAACTAATATTTAAAAAATATTCTAAGAAATTATTTCTTGAAAAATATGATCTTATTGTTATTGCATTAAGTTTATCAGGCATTAATTTTGTTGGCAAAGAATTAAAAAAGTATGAAGTAAAATCTCCAGTTTTAGTTCTTACAAAAGGTCTCAAATATGAAAAGAAAAATAAAAAAATTACAACTATTTCTCAAACTCTTCTAAAAAATAATCCTAAATTAAATGTATCAGTTTTGAAAGGACCTTGTTTAGCTAAAGAATTAGTGAGAAAAAGTCAAACGAGTGTAATTATAGCTAACAAAAACATTAAATTTGCAAAATTGTTAGGTAAAATAATTTCAACCAAATATTATTTGATAGAATATTCTACAGATGTAATTGGTATTGAAATATGTTCAGCAATAAAAAATATTTATTCCATGATAATTGGTTCTGGTTTAAGTTTGAATAAATCGTCAAGTCTATTTCAAAAATCACTATCAGAAATGAAATACTTAACCAGACAATTAAAAGGAAAAGAAGAAACCGTTTTAAGTCTAGCAGGAGTTGGAGACCTGTATGTAAGTGCTGCGGGTGGAAGAAATAGCAAAATGGGAAACTATTTAGGACAAGGTTTTACTTTCAAAAGTGCTAAAAAAAAGTTTATGGCAAATGATACTGTAGAAGGCGAACAACTTGTAAGAGAAATCGCGCCATTTATTTTAAAAAAATTTAATTCAAGAAAAATTCCCTTAATGTTCAGAATGATTAGAGCAATTCTAAAAAATAAAAAATTTTCGATTTAAAAATATTATATTTATTGACTTTTTGAATAAGGTAGACTTTTTTAATTTATTGTCATTCATTTATCTCACTGATAGATTTGCTTAGTTAATCAACGAAAAGAGGGGAATCAATGATTAAAAAAATAATAATAACTGTTTGCACGCTTATATTTTTAATTTCAAATATTAGTTACGCAGACATCACTTTTTGGACTACAGAGGTTCAGCCAGCTAGAATGGCTAAACAAGAGGCAATGGCTAAAGATTTTGAGGCTAAAACTGGCATCAAAGTTGAAGTTATTCCTGTAGAAGAAAAAGATTTAGGAACAAGAGCAACTGCAGCAGCAGCAGCAGGTGATCTACCTGATGTAATCTATCATACTTTACAGTATGTATTACCTTGGGCAGAAGCTGGAATATTAGATGTTGATGCAAATAATGCAGTTGTAAAAGAACTTGGTAAAAAAACTTTTGCACCAGGTGCCTTAAACATGGCTAAAAAGGGATCAAAAATAGCAGCTGTGCCTGTTGATGGTTGGACGCAAATGGTCGTTTATAGAAAAGACTTATTTGAAAAAGCAGGACTTGAGCCACCAACAAGTTATGAAAATATAACAAAGGCAGTTGAAGCACTTTCCGGAGATGGAATGTTTGGTTTTGTTGCTGCAACGAAAACTGATGAAAACTTTATGAGTCAGGTTTTAGAGCATGTTCTTTTAGCAAATGGAGTAAATGTTGTTAAAAAAGGTGCAATAAGAAAACAAGGTAAAAAGTTAAAAGCTTCTTTAGAGTTTTATAAAGTTATTGCAAATGCAAGTCCTCCAGGAGAATTATACTGGAAGCAATCAAGAGAATTGTATTTTGCAGGAAAAACTCCAATGATAATTTGGTCTCCATTTATTATGGATGAACTAGCTGGTTTAAGAGATTCAGCTCCGCCAACAATAAATAGTGATCCAACATCTGGGGAGTTAGCTTCAAAAACTGGTTTCATTACAAACTTAAGTGGTCCTAATAATAAAAAAGGGGCTGCATGGGCTGATGTAAGATACTTTGGAATAACAGCAGATGCTGATACAGAAGAAGCAAGTGCATTTATCAAATATTCAATGGATGAAGGTTACACCAAGACACTTTCAATCGCACCAGAAGGTAAATTTCCTGTAAGAAGAGGAAACTCGAGCGATCCTGAGGCGTTTACAAAAGCTTGGAGTAAATTACCTGTTGGAGTTGATAGAAAAGCACCTTTATCAGACTTATATTCAGAGGATGTTATAAATAATATCGTTGCTGGATTAGATAAAGCTCAAAGATGGGGTGTAAAAGAAGGTGAACTTTCTAGAGCTTCTAAAATTATTAATAACAAGTTTATTAATAGAATAACTAGACTTTATGTTGATGGACAGATTGATATTGATCAAGCAGTAGATATGATAAATCAAAAACTCTCTCAATTTTAATCTAATAATTTAAATTTAAATAAAAGCGGATAATATGTATTATCCGCTTTTTTTATGAGTGATACACTTTCAAAAATAGAAAAAAGAACTGCATATATATTAATATTACCTGCAGTTTTCCTTGTTTTTTCAATTATCTTATTTCCAATATTTGCAAATGTATGGATAAGTTTTAAAGAGGTTGGATTAAAAGATATAAGGATCCCTGAACCTAGAGCAAAAAAAATTGTTAAATCCATCAAAGATAATCCAGATCAATTAAAGGTTATTTATAAACTTAGAAATAGTTCATTAATTTTAGAAATAAGGGACGTTAAATTTCAAGATAAATTACCTAAGAATATTGAGCCTATAAATTTAGATGAAAGATGCAGGGTTAAATCAAATAAAATTTATTGTGACTTTGGAAATTGGGAGGCTAAACACAAGGAAAATTTTCAAATATTATTAAAGAGTTCTGATGGCAAACAAATAAACAAAAAAGAATTAAAAACTATTAAACCAAAATTAACAGGTAAATCAGACAATATTTTATTAAATACTAATTTTACATTAAAGAATTTTAAAAAGGTATTTTTTCAAAATGAATTTTTTGATTTATTATCAACTACTTTTTACTATACTTTTTTTGGCACAATCGGTTCGATTGTATTTGGAATATTAACTGCTCAACTTGTGAACCAGAAGTTTTTTGGAAGAACATTTATGAGAAGTGTTTTACTTTTTCCATACGTGGGCCCTGTTGTTGCTCTAGCCTATACTTGGGAGTTATTATTAGATCCTTACAGTGGAACTTTAAATAATCTATTGATGAATTTTCAAGTCATACAAGAGCCCTTAAATTTATTGGGTCAAAAATATTTAACGATAAATTTTTTTGGTTTTGATCTTAAATTACGATTAGCATTAACAACTGTAATTATTTTTGAAATTTGGAGATACTTTCCATTAGCTTTCTTATTTATATTAGCTCGACTTCAAGCAGTGCCTAAAGAATTATATGAAGCAGCTGAAGTGGATGGTGCTGGTCCTTTACAAAAATTTATTAGTATCACTCTTCCACAAATAACAGCTGTGATATCTATTCTCTTTATGATTAGGTTTATTTGGAACTTTAATAAATTCGAGGATATTTTTTTATTAACAGGAGGTGCATCTGGAACTAGAACTTTGCCAATAAATGTTTATGAGCAAGGATTTACTATTTCCGATATTGGTATGGGGTCAGCAGTATCAATTGTAATAGTTGCTTTACTGCTATTATTTATGTTCGTTTACTTTAAATTAATAGGTAAGAGGGCCGATGAAAACTAAAAGTTTAATATACTACGCATTAATATCCTCTATATTTTTGTTTTCTTTGATCTCTATTTGGAAAATTTTAGTAACTTTGCAAGGAGTTGAGTTAAAAAATTTTAATTTTGAAATAATTATTACTTTAGGTATCGCTATTAGTCTTTTAAATTTAATTATAGGTGAAAAGTTAAATTATTTAATAAAATCAACTTTATTTGCCTTTATATTTACCTTTGTAGATGGATACATAGTTCAGGTAATGCCCGTTTGGTATAATATTGGAATATTTGCAATATTGATATTTTTCTCATTAAAAATTAATAAATATAGTCAAAAATATTTAGCATCTGAGCATTCATCACAAATAGTAATATTTGATTTTTTAACTCTCTTTGGAATTGTTTTATTCTCATTTGTCATTTTATTTCCATTTTATATGATGTTGATAACAAGCTTTAAAACTCAAGCTGCTTTGCTAATTAATCCTTTAGATTTTAGTATAAATTTTAAGCAAGATTTTAAAGAATTATTTAAGTCATACTTTGTGATATTTGATACTTACAAATTTGGTAGATATATACTAATAAGTACATTTGTTTCAGTTGGGACAGTGATAGTTACTTTACTATTCGCAATACCAGCTGCTTATGCTGTAGCAAGGTTAAACTTCTTTGGAAAAAACTTTTTGTCGACTTCAATTTTAATTATTTATATGTTTCCTGCTATAGTATTAGTTATTCCTTTGTATACTGTTTTTAGTCAACTAGGTTTAAGAAACTCGGTAGGTGGTTTATTAATTGTTTATACAGCAACTACTTTGCCAGTTGCAATTTACATGTTACAAGGTTATTTTAGAAGTATTCCTAAAGAACTAGAAGAAGCAGCAATCATGGACAAATTAAATTGGTTTGGCATAATTATAAAAATAATTTTACCATTAAGCATACCTGCAATCTCTTCAGTTGCTTTATACGTCTTTATGATTGCGTGGAATGAGTTTTTATTTTCTTTGATGTTCTTGGATAATCCGAACTCATTTACCTTATCAAGGGCAATACAATATCTTAGCGGTGATGCTGAAACACCAAGACAATATCTTATGGCTGGGTCGGTAGTTGTAACAATACCGGTATTATTAATTTTTGTATACTTTGAAAAATATTTAGTTAGCGGTCTTACTGCAGGAAGTGTAAAAGGTTAGTGGAAGATTTTATCAAATCAGCTAAGAAAGTTTTATTAAATAATAAAAAAAAAGGCTATACATTACCAACCAATAACAAATTGTACCCAGCACAATGGAATTGGGACTCAGGTTTCATTGCTTTAGGGTATTCGCATTTTAAACTCAAATATGCTCTAGACGAAATAAAGACATTAATAAAAGGTCAATGGAAAGATGGAATGATACCTCATATTTTGTTTCATGATTTAAATACCAACTATTATCCAAACCATTCTGTATGGGCTTGTGGAAATAAAATACACTCATCTGGTATTACCCAGCCACCAATTCTTGCAATAATTTTAAAACTAATTTTAGATAAAAAAAGAATTAATAATAAAGATAGAGCTGAATTTAAAAAAATAGCTAAAGGAATATTAAAATACCACAAATGGTTAATTAAATTTAGAGACCCAAATAATACTGGATTAGTCTCAATTTTGCATCCTTGGGAAAGTGGCTACGATAATTCACCATTGTGGGATAAACCTATGAGTAAAGTAAAAGTCCCAAAAAACTTGAAATACAAAAGGGGAGATAACAAAGTTATCAATCCTGAATATAGGCCATTAGATATTGATTATGATAGATACGTAACTATCAAAAATCATTTGAGAAAAAATAATTATAATCCAAAAAAGCTTTATAAAGCTTCGTTATTCAATGTAGTTGATGTTGGTTTTAACTCTATATTTTTACGAGCAAATAAAGATCTTCTTAAATTATTAAATATATTTAATTTACAAAGTACTGAATTAGAATCTTATATATTAAGATCTGAAAATAAAATTGTAAAATTATATAATCAGAAAAAAAATATATTTTTCAACATCGATTTAAAAAATAAAAAAAAAATAAACGTTCCATCAATTACTCATTATTTTATTTTATTTGCAGATTTAAAAGATAAAGTATTAAATAACAAAATTATCAAAAACTTAAAAAAACACAGTTCTAAAGAAAAATATTTATTATCAAGTGTAAAATCAAATCACCAAAAATTTGAAGAAAAAAGATATTGGAGAGGTCCAGTCTGGATTAATTGTAATTGGATAATATATCAAGGATTAAAAAATAAGAATATTAAATTTGCTAAACAAATAAAAAGAAAAACTATTAATTTAGTAAAGCACAAAGGGTTTAATGAATACTTTAGTTGCAAAACTGGTAAAGGGTTTGGTGCTACAAATTTTTCTTGGACTGCAGCATTATTTTTAGACTTAATACTAGAAAATAAAAATGACTAATTACAATTGGAATTACCCCACAACTGTTTGGGTAGGCAAAGATAGAGCTAAGGATCTAGAAAAAGCTTGTGTTGAAATTAAAACTTTAAAACCATTATTAGTAACAGACAAAGACTTAATCAATTTAAAATTCATAAAAGATTTAGTAAATGATTTAGAAAAGAAATTTAAATTATCTACTTTTTCCAATTTCTCAGGAAACCCTACAGGAGATAATGTCGATGAAGGTGTTGAAGTTTTCAAAAAAAATAGTTGCGATAGTGTAGTAGCTATTGGGGGCGGAAGTGCGTTAGACGTCGGCAAAGCCATAGCTTTTATGTCTGGACAATCAAGACCAATTTGGGATTTTGAGGATATTGGTGATTATTGGAAAAGGGCAGATGAAAAAAATATCTCTCCAATAATTGCAATTCCAACAACTGCTGGAACTGGGTCAGAAACTGGCAGAGCATCAGCAATAATTAATTCAAAAACTGGAATAAAAAAAATAATTTTCCACCCAAAATTTTTACCATCTATTGTCATATTAGACCCAATTCTTACTAAAGAACTTTCTCCCCGTTTAACAGGAGCTACAGGAATGGATGCATTAGCACACAATTTAGAGGCATTTTGTGCTCCTGGTTTTCACCCCATGGCTGATGGAATAGCGATTGAAGGTATGAAGTTGATAAAAAAATCACTTTTAAAAGCTGTAAAAAATGGAAGTGATTTGGATGCAAGATCTGATTTGTTAGCTGCAGCCAGCATGGGATCTACTGCATTTCAAAAAGGCTTAGGAGCCATTCATTCACTAAGTCATCCTCTTAATGCTCAATTTAATCTTCATCACGGATTGTCTAATGCAATATTTATGCCATATGTTTTAAGTTTTAATAAAGAAAATATTGAGGAAAGAATTATTTCTATTTGTGATTACCTTAACTTAAATAAAAGTTTTGATGCTTTTCTAGAATGGATACTAGAGCTAAGAAAAGAATTGAATATTCCACATAAACTATCAGATCTAATAGAAACAAATAAAATGAATTTAAATGATTTATCAAAGATGGCTCTTGATGATCCATCAACATCCTCAAACCCAAAAAAATTGAGTATAAATGATATGAAAGTTATGTATGAGCATAGTATTTCAGGAGAATTATTTTGATGAAAAAAATTTTAATAGTTGAGGGAAATTTAAGAGAAGAGAACCAGAGTTTTACTGATGGTGGAATTAAAACACATACCGAAAGTTTAAAAGATAGCATAGCTTATTTTATTGATAAAATTGAAATAGATGTTGTAAATCCCTCATCAGATAAAAATATTTCTGACAAAGTAACAGATCTCGATAAATATGATGGACTAATATGGGGTGGAAGTAGTCTGAATATTTACAATGACACCATTGAAATAAGAAGACAGATCGAATTTATGAGAGAGTGTCAAAAAAAAATTAAAAAAATATTAGCTATTTGCTGGGGACTCCAGGTTGCTGTGACAGTAGCAGGAGGACAGGTAAAGAGATGTACAAATGGATCTCACAGAGGCATAGCACTTAATATTGAAATAAATAATGATGGATTACAACATCCAATATATAAAAATAAAGGTAAAATTTTTAACACACCTGCTTTTAATTTTGATGAAGTTACAACATTGCCAAAAAATTCAAAATTGCTAGCCTCAAATCCTATAAATAGAGTTATGGGAGTAAATTTTCATTCTGCAGCAAGTGATATATGGGGTATTCAATATCATCCTGAAATAACTTACGATAAAATGATAAGCCTTATACATTTTAGAAAAGAACGTCTTTTAAATAATAATGCTTTTGTGGATGAGCAAGAGATAAATAATCATGTAAGAATGATTGCAGAAGAAAATAAGATTACAAATAAAGATATTAGAATGCGTGAACTTGAAAACTGGCTTAATTATCTTTTAAAATAGACCCTCTGTTTCACCTTTTTCATTAATACGAATTGAATCTGCGGCTGGCACTTTTGGCAATCCTGGCATTGTCATTATTGCACCGCATACAACAACAATAAATTCTGCTCCTGATGATAGTCTTACTTCTCTTATTGGTAATACATGACCCGAAGGTGCTCCCTTTAGATTTGGGTCAGTGGAAAAACTATATTGAGTTTTTGCAATACAAATTGGTAATGATTGGTAACCTCTTTCTTCAAAAGCTTTTAATTGGTCTCTTATTTTAGTATCTGCAACTACTTCGCTTGCTCTATAAAGTTCCTTGGCAATTGTTTCTATTTTTTTAAATAATGAAGTTTTATCATCATATAAAAATTTAAAATCACTATCTTTTTCACATAATTCAACTACATCATTTGCTAAATCAATTGCACCTTCTCCACCTTTTTCCCAATGCTTTGATATAGAGGCTTTAATACCTTTTTGTTCACAAAACTTAGTAACTTCGTGAATTTCTTTATCAGTATCTAAAACAAAGTGGTTTATAGCTACTGTTACAGGTAAGCCAAATTTTTGAATATTTTCTATATGTCTTTCTAAATTAACCAATCCTTTTTTTACTGCATCTACATTTTCATTTTTTAATTCATCTTTTTTAACTCCACCATGCATTTTCAGAGCTCTTATAGTTGCAACAATTACAACGCAACTTGGTTTTAATCCTGATTTTCTACATTTAATATCTAAGAATTTTTCTGCTCCTAGATCAGCTCCAAACCCTGCTTCTGTTACTACATAATCTGTGAGTTTTAATGCTATCTTAGTTGCTAAAACAGAATTACATCCATGAGCAATATTTGCAAATGGTCCACCATGAATTATTGCGGGGTTATTTTCCAGAGTTTGTGTTACGTTTGGTCTTATAGCGTCTTTTAACAACACAGTCATCGGACCCTGCGCGTTTAAATCTTTTGCATGTATTGGTTTTCTATCTCTAGTATAAGCAACAGTGATATTACCAATTCTTTTTTCCAAATCATGCAAATCATTTGATAAACAAAAGATTGCCATAATTTCTGATGCAACGGTAATATCAAAACCATCTTCTCTTGGAAATCCATTAGCAACACCACCAAGGTTAATATTTATAGATCTTAAAGCTCTATCATTCATGTCGAGAACTCTTTTCCAAACTATTCTTCTGACATCTATATTTAGTTTATTTCCCCAATATATGTGGTTATCTATTAGTGCAGATAAAAGATTATGTGCTGATGTAATTGCATGAAAGTCTCCTGTAAAATGAAGATTTATTTGCTCCATAGGAACCACTTGAGCATAACCACCACCAGCAGCCCCACCTTTCATTCCAAAAGAGGGACCAAGACTTGGTTCTCTTAAACAAACAATAGATTTTTTACCTATTTTATTTAATCCATCTGACAATCCTACAGAAGTTGTTGTCTTTCCTTCCCCTGCCGGTGTAGGTGTAATTGCTGTTACTAGTATTAATTTTCCATCTTTCTTGTCTTTAAATTTTTCTAAGTATTCAAGTTTGATTTTAGCTATATATCTGCTTATTGGACTATATGCCTCAGTTTTGTCGGGTACTCCCACTCCATCCAAAATTTCTTGGATAGGTTTCATTTTTGCTTCTCTAGCTATTTCAATATCTGATTTTGACATTTAGTTTAAAATTTATAATTGTTTAATGTGCAAAATGTCTATACTTTTTTGGTTTGATTTTAAACATCTAAAAAATATATATATAAAAAATAAGAAAAAATTTATGTTTAATTGGATAAAATTATAAAATGCAAAAATACTCAGTTTTTAGCCTTATTAAAAATGCATTCTCAGATCATCAGAATTGGGAAGTAGCATGGAAAGATCCAACTCCTAAAAAAGAATATGATGTGATTATCATAGGTGGCGGAGGTCATGGTTTAGCAACTGCATACTACTTAGCTAAGGAGCACAATATTTCAAATGTAGCTATCATAGAAAAAGGCTGGATAGGTGGAGGTAATGTTGGAAGGAACACTACAATAATTAGATCAAACTATATGCATGATGACAATGCTTTGTTCAGTGAATTTGGCATGGACTTGTGGAGAAAGATGAGTCAGGATTTGAATTACAATGTAATGTTTTCTCCAAGAGGAATAATTAATCTTGCCCATTCAGATGCACAAATGAATGCTTACTCTAGAAGAGGAAATTCAATGCGATTAAATGGAATTGATGCAGTTTTATTAAATAGGGAAGAGGTTCAAAAAAGAATTCCAATGGCAGATTTTTCTGACAATGTACGATTTCCAATTTTTGGAGGTTTGATGCAACCAAGTGCTGGGACTGCTAGACACGATGCTGTAGCTTGGGGATATGCAAGACAAGCAGACTCAATGGGTGTTGACATAATTCAAAATTGTGAAGTTACAGGATTTGATGTTACTAACGGTAAAATAGTTGGAGTAAGAACCTCTAAAGGAGATATCAAAGCGAAAAAAGTTGGTTTGTGTGTTGCAGGTAGCACAAATATTTTAGCAGAAATGTTAAATATGAAGTTACCAATTGAAACTCATCTGCTTCAAGCATGTGTATCAGAACCTGTTAAACCTTTGCTTGACCATGTAGTTACATTTGGTGCAGGTCACTTTTATTGTAGTCAATCAGATAAAGGAGAGATGGTTATGGGTGGAGACTTGGACGGATACAATAGTTACTCACAAAGAGGAAATTTACCAACACTCCAACACGTACTGACTGAAGGTATTGCAATGTTTCCATTTCTAAGCAAATTGAAAATGCTTAGAACTTGGGGTGGAATTATGGATATGTCAATGGACGGTTCACCAATCATTGATAAAACACATATTGATGGCTTATACTTAAATTGTGGCTGGTGTTATGGTGGATTTAAAGCTACACCTGCTTCAGGTTGGACTTTTGCACATACAATTGCACAAGATAGAGTTCATGAATTAAACGCAGGTTACAGTTTAAATAGATTCAATACTGGTGATTTAATTGATGAAAAAGGTCTTGGTACCAAAACTTGGATATCTTAAATGCTCTATATATTCTGTCCACATTGTGGATCAAGATCACAGAATGAGTTTGCTTATGGCGGAGATGCAACAGTAAAACGACCAGAGCTTAACAAGGAAATTAGTGACCAAGAGTGGAATAATTTTGTTTATTTAAGAAAAAGTCCTAGAGGAAAACACCTAGAGTTATGGCACCATATATCTGGCTGCAGACAATGGATTAAAGTTGAAAGAGATACTTCAACTCACGAAATTTTTAAAACCTATAAAGCAGATGAACTGACTGAATAATGTCACAAGATTTTAGATTAAATAATATTGGAATGGTAAATAGAAATAAAAAAATTTCTTTTACATTTAATGGTAAAAAATATTTTGGTTATGAAGGAGATACTATTGCTTCTGCTTTAATAGCAAATGGAGTGCATCTTGTTGGGAGGAGTTTTAAATATCATAGACCCAGAGGTTTCTTTGGAGTTGGTGTTGATGAACCTTATGCAATTTTACAGTTAGAAAGAAATAATGAAAGAGATCCTAATATTAGAGCTACTGAGCAGGAGATTTTTGAAGGTTTAGAAGTTAAAAGTGTAAACTGTTGGCCTAGTGTAAACTTTGATATTGGGGCAATTAATAATTTCTTAAAAATGTTTTTTCCTGCTGGGTTTTACTATAAAACTTTTATGTGGCCACCAAGCTTTTGGTATAAAATTTATGAACCTTTTATTAGAATGGCAGCAGGTTTTGGAGAGGCATCAATCAAGCATGATAAAGAAAGATATGAACATAAATATGAATATTGTGATGTATTGATTACTGGGTCAGGACCTTCAGGTTTAGCCAGTGCTTATGCAGCAGCAAAAAATGGTGCTCGTGTAATTTTAGCAGAAGATAAACCAAGGTATGGAGGTAGCTTGTTAACAAGTGATGTAAATATTGGTAATCAAACTGGTGCTGAATGGTCAGAGAAAATAATTACAGAGTTAAAGTCAATGTCAAATGTGATTGTAAAAAATAGATCACAAGTATTTGGTTATTATGATCATAATATGTTGGTAATGTCGGAACGAATAAGCGATCACTTACCCAAAACCCAAAAGTATTTACCTAAACAACGTTTGTGGTACATAAGAGCAAAAGAAGTTCTTATTTCATCAGGCTCAATTGAAAGGCCATTAGTATTTGGTAACAATGATACCCCAGGCGTAATGTTATCATCAGCAGCTAAAGAATATATGAAGGTTTATGGAGTTTTAGTCGGAAAAAAACCTTTGATATTTACAAATAATGATAGTGGATATGAAACCGCTGTAGAATTCAAAAAAAATGGCGTAAATCCATTAATTTTAGATACTAGAAAAGAACCATCCTCAGACATTATTAGCGAAGCAAAAAATTTAGGAATTGAAATTAAATTTTCTCATGTAGTAGTGGCTGCCAAGGGATACAAAAAAGTCAAATCAGCAGATATTGCAAAAATATCTGATAATAAAAAAGATTTATCAAATATAGAAAATATTGAATGTGATTGTATTTGTGTTTCAGGGTTTTGGACGCCATCAATTCACTTAGCATCTCAATCTGGAAATAAATCTGAATTTAATGAAAAAATAGATGCATTCATTCCAAAAAAATCTAAACAGAAAGAAAATACAATTGGTTCAGCAAACGGTAAATTTACTTTAGAAGAAACCATTAATGAAGCATTTGACAAAGGATATGAAGTCTCAAACAAAATAACAGAAAATAATAATAAAGTTTCTATTCCAACTGTAGTTGAGAAAAAATCTACAGAGCATGACAAGTTTTGGTGTGTTCCATTACCAAAAGGTAAATCATATAAAAGATTTTTAGATTTTCAAAACGATGTGGCTGTATCAGATATAGAGTTGGCATTAAGAGAAGGTTTTAGATCAATTGAACATGTAAAAAGATACACAACCCTTGGAATGGCGACAGATCAAGGAAAAACAAGTAATCTTAATGGATTGCAATTAGTGTCAGACATTGAAAATAAAGTAGTACCACAAGTTGGTCACACTACATTTAGGCCACCTTATACACCTGTTTCAATAGGAGCAATTGTGGGAAGAGAAGTTGGCAAACACTCTAAACCAACAAGAAAATCACCAATGCACGAATGGCATAAGAAAAATAATGCAGTATTTGTTGATGCTGGAGTTTGGTTAAGACCAAGATACTACAAGCAAGGAAATGAAACATTATTTGAAGCCTCAAAAAGAGAGGCAAAAAATGTAAGAAAAAATGTAGGCGTATGTGATGTAACTACTTTAGGAAAAATAGATGTAAAAGGCCCGGATGCTGCAGAATTTTTAAATAGAGTTTATACTAATGCATGGCTTAAGCTACCAGTTGGTAAAGCAAGATATGGAGTAATGTTAAGAGAAGACGGAATTGTAATGGATGATGGAACAACAACAAGAATTTCCGAAAATCACTACCACATGACAACTACAACAGCTCAGGCAGCAAATGTTTTGTCTCATTTAGAATATTATTTGCAGTTAGTTTGGCCAGAATTAAATGTTAATGTAGTCTCAACAACTGAGCAGTGGGCTGGTGCTGCAATAGCAGGCCCAAATTCAAGAGAATTATTAACAAAATTATTTCCAAATACAGATGTATCCAATGAAGGTCTACCGTTTATGGGTTATAAAGAAGGCGATTTATTTGGTATTCCTGCAAAAATTTATAGAATTTCATTTTCAGGAGAGCTTGCTTATGAAGTCAATGTGGAGTCAAACTATGGTAATTTCATGTGGGAAAAAATTATCGAAGTTGGTAAAGAATTTCAAATACAGCCATATGGAACTGAGGCCCTATCTACTTTAAGGATAGAAATGGGTCACGTTGCTGGCTCTGAACTTGATGGTAGAACAATTCCTCATGATGCATCACTTGAAGGTTTAGTAAGTAAGAAAAAAGATTTTATTGGGAAAAGATCTTTAAGCAGATCAGCTTTCATAAAACCGGATAGAGAAAAAATAGTAGGCGTTGTTCCATTAGACAAAACAACAAGTATTCCTGAAGGTTCATATATTGTTAAAGACCCTAAAGCAAAACTTCCAAATCCTAAATTAGGTCATGTCTCAGCATCATGTTGGAGTGTTGAGTATGATAATCCATTCTCACTTGCGATAATTAAAGATGGTAAAAATATGATAGGACAAAAGTTATTTGCTATGTCACCTTTAAAAAATAAAACTATTCCTGTGGAAATTGTTTCATCTCATTATGTTGATCCTGAAGGAAAGAGAGTAAGGGCATGACGGTAATTTCTGCATTACAAAATGTTCATGTTCAGGGATCATTTGGAAATTTTGAAAATAAATCTGAAAATGACTTATTAAAAATTAAAGAATTAAAAAATTTACTAATCGTTCAAGTAGTTCAGTATAGAAATTCTTCTATTAAAATCGCCGATATAAATTTTAATAATTTAAAATTTTTAAATCACTCACAAACAGTGGTTTCAAATGAAAATGTAAGAGTGTTATGGAATTCACCAAATAATTGGCTTTTAATTTCAAATAAAAAAGAATTGTTAAAAGAAATTTACAGCACTTTTAATACAAATGATTTTGCTGTTACGGACCTTTCTCATTCTAAAGCAACAATAGAATTAGAAGGACCATATGTAAAAGAAGTTTTAAAAAAAGGATGTCCTTTTAATTTTAATATTTTAACAAAAAATACGAGCATTAACTCAGCTTATAATGGAATTTCTTTTATAGTTGATATGATTGAAGATGAACCAGAAAAAGTAAGAATTTTTTCTCTAAGAAGTTTTGGGGAGTCTCTTTATCATTCTATCACTGATGCTTCTTTAGAATTTGGCTATAAGTGTAATTAGTTATTATTCCTCTGTTTTAAATCGAGATTTCTGAATAAATAAAACAAATAGCACTGGTATCATTAAGGTAATAATTGTTACTGTTATTAACAATAATCCTAGCTCAGAATAGTCTGCTGTTGTTAAAATTACGTTTGTAACCTTATCTTTTACTTCTCTTGTAATTGTAAAAATTTCATTGAGATATTTTGTTAATAGAGCACTTGCAGATAAAGCTAAATTAGTGAATGAGGCAAACACTGCAAAAAAAGTTGCTTTTAAATGGGAGGGTGCATTTTTTGCAATCCAAGCCAAAAGTGGAATCATAGATATTTGACCCAATGGAGATTCTAATGCTGTATTAATTATTGCTATAAATTTTGCATCAACAATTCCGTTTGTTAGCGAGGAGGTCCAGTTATGAAATCCATAATACATTCCAACACTTGGTAAAAATAATATTGATCCAGCAATTGATAAAATAACAATTATTTTAGCAATAGAATTTTTTGCCATAAATGGTCTAAGAATTATTATTCCGACTAATGTAAGTATAGAAGCTAGTAAAGACAGTATTGAAAAAAATTGTTCATTAAATTGAAGTTCATCAATTTCAAACCAAGATAAGCCAGGTCCAGGTCCAGGCATGGCTCTAAATATAAAAATAATTATAGCAGTTCCAACTATAGTAAATCTTAACTTTTCAGGTAACTCTTTAATAAGTTTATTCATAAGGAATAAAATGATTAACATAGAGCCTAAAAAAACAATTTCTTGTGCAAATGGTAGTCCTAATGAACCGACACTCAATGTAAAAATTACAAAAATTAAACTACCACCTAGTATCCACCAATTAACTTTTGTTTTTTCATGATTAAAATTACCTTCTTCACCAGCTAGACCTTGTCTAATTAAAATTTTTTTCTTTTTATTTTTTAAATACACTGCAAAAATAACACCTAAAATTGAAACCATTGGTATTATTAATGCGTAAAGATATATTGATCCGTATAATTTTATTTTTTCAGCCTGTTCAAGATTGTCTACTCCTTTAAATAATATCACATTGGCAAGGGCAACCAAAACTGTTCCACCTATAATTGCAAATCTTCCAAGTGTTTGCATCGTTGTATGCATAATTTTAACTTGATCTGTTGTAAATTTTTCTCCATTTTCATTAATTAAAGGAACTGCTTCAACTGTCATTGCATCAGCAACAACATCTTGGACTACATAACCAATAGGAGCTAAAAGAACGCTTATTACAAACCAAGTTTCAACTTTTAAATAAGATGACATTTGTTCTGTATGAATTATTAGCCCATACATTATTAATAAACTTATTCCAATTAATGAGGCGCCAACGTAGACCATGTAATTCTTTTTATTCCAGATTAAATCTACCAAATGTCCTAGTGGCATTTTTAAAGCCCAAGGTATTCCTGCCCAGAAACCCAACCCTGCAAGAAATGCTGCAGATAAATTTAAATAATCTTTTACAAAGAAAGTACCTACTATACCTGTTAGGCCAGATATACCTGCTGCCACATAAATCATTAAGGGAGGCAAATAAGACAATTTAAATTGTCTTCCTAAATCAAACAGTGTTGTATCTATAAATTGAGCTACTTTATTCATTAACTCTTAATCTAATAGGTTTAATTTAATTAAACTATTATTTTTTGTTTCTTTACACCACAATTCATAACTTTCGCACACTCTCCAAAGATGATTTGTAGCTCTTTGAGATATTTCCAAGGGAAAATGACTCTTTGCATAGTATAAATCAGGAAATTTAATCAATTGCTTAATCATTGCTTCTTTTTGTAAACCCAAAAGTCTTAAAACTTCTTTAGAAATTTTTTCTCCTGAGGTCTCATCAACAAAATCGTTTTCTTTTAGTTTTTTAAACCACTCATCATGAAATTTACCACTGCTTACTTTTTCATACATTTTAGAACCTATAAATCTTTCAATTGCGTCTATATTGGAGATATCAATATTCTGTTTTTTAATTTTAAATATTTCTAAATAAATTGCCTCAGCAACATAAAGTATGTAGGGTTTTTTATTTTCTTCTCCCATAAAATTATAAATCTAAAGTGTAATAACAAGAATTAGGATCCTCTTTATAGTGAGCAAAAGGTTTACATTTACTAAATTTAAAATGTTCAAAAAGTTTTCTGGCAGGTAAAAAGAATTTTCCAGATCCTGTTTCAATACTTAACTTTTTAATACCTAATTTTTTTGCTTGAATTATTAAATGTGAGATTATTTTATTACCAATACCTTTATTTCTAAAATCATCAGATACTCTAATCGATTTAAATTCCCCATGATTTTGTCCAATAAATTTTAATGCTCCGCATCCAATTAAATGATTATTATTCCACAAACTCCAAAATTTTATACTTGGGTCTTTAAGTCCAGGAATATCTAAAACATGAGTACTACCTTTAGAAGAAACAGATCTTAATTCAATAAAGTGTTTTATTAAAAGATGATTTACCTTTGGATGGTCAAAGTTGTTTTCTATTGATTTAATCATTAGCATGAACATATAATCTAAAAAAAAATTAAACCAATACGAAAAAATATGTGTGGAAGATATGTCATTACTAATGCAGTTTCAAAAACAAGCAAAATGGTTAAAACTGCAATCAACGTTGAAGACTCAGAAAATTATAATGCTCATCCTTATCAAAATCTTCCTGTAATAAAGAAATATAACAATGGAAATACTCTTGAAAACTTAAAGTGGGGAATTGTTCCTAGTTGGGCCAAAAAAAAAGACTTTAAACCTCTAATTAATGCAAGATTAGAGACAATTGACGAAAAGGTTTCATTTAAAAAATTAATAAAACTTCAAAGATGTGTTGTTGTAGCTGATGGATTTTACGAATGGAAGAGTATAGAAAAAGAGAAGATCCCTCATTACTTTTTAAGAGAAGACAAGAAGCTAATCTATATAGCAGGTATTTATGAGGAGGATCAATTTTGCATGATTACTGAGGAAGCGAGTTCAAATGTAACAGAAATTCATCACAGACAACCAGTTATCTTAAATGAAAGTGATGTTAATAAATATTTGAATATTGAAATTTCAGGTTCAAATTATTTAAAACAATCGCAAAAATCAAAACTTTCTTTTTATGAAATTTCTAAGGATGTAAACAAGCCAACAAATAACAATATTTCTCTAATACAACCTCTATAAAATTACTTTTCAATAATTGTTAGATGTCCCATTTTCCTTTTTGCTTTTACTTGTTTTTTTAAATAGTCATAAAAAAACTCATTCTCTTTAAAAGTTTTATTTCTATAAATTGTTATGTCATCACCAATGAGATTAATCATTTGAGCATTATATATTTTTTTTGTGTCGATTTTTTTTAAACCACAAACAGCTCTTATATGATTTTCAAATTGACTAACATTATGTGAGTTTATTGTTAGATGACCAGAATTATGAACTCTAGGTGCAATTTCATTAACATATAAGTTTTCATTTTTATCAATAAAAAACTCAACACATAAGGTTCCAATATAATCTAGTTCCTCAACAATTTGTTTTGCCCATTCTTTAGATTTTATCTTTATTATTTCTGAAATTTCAGCAGGAATTTTTGAATGTTTCAAAATTTGATCTTCATGAACATTCTCAATCGGTTCATATATTTCATATTTTTGGTTGCCAAATCTACATATGACAATTGAAATTTCTTTTTTAAGGTTAATAAACTTTTCTAAAATATATTCTTTAGTAAAATCAATATCTTCATTTATGTCAATTAAACTATTTAATTTATGTTGACCTTTACCATCATATCCAAGAGTAGTAGTTTTAAGTAACCCAGGCAAAAGGTTTTCATTTTCTTTTATTTCATCCTTATTTTTAATTAAAGCATAGTTAGTTGTTCTAATATTGTTTTTATTTAAAAAATCTTTTTCAGTTAATCTATTTTGGATTAAACTATTTATTTCTGGTTTGGGCAAAACACTCTTTGATTTATTTATTTCATTTAATATATCAAAGGGTATATTTTCAAATTCATAGGTAACTAAATCAACGCTATTAACAAATTCTGTTATAATTTTTGTATCATTATACTTTCCATATATGAACTTATTTGCAAAATTTTTGGCAGGTGCATCTTGATCATCACTAAGTACTACAGTATTTATATCTATCTTTTTAGCAGCTTCAGAAAGCATACTACCTAGCTGACCACCTCCAATTATTCCTAAAACTGGCTGGCTCATTTATTTAGGTTTTTTTTTAACAGATTTTGATTGTTTAGATCGCCACTTGTTGAGATTATTTTTAACACCAATATCAAAGGTAGAGATAATTGAAGCTGCATATAATGCGGCATTTATTGCTCCATCTGTACCTATAGCTACAGTTCCAACCGGTATACCTTTTGGCATTTGAGCTATTGACAGTAAACTATCTAGACCTTTTAATTTTTTACTTTCAATTGGCACTCCAACTACTGGAATTCTTGTTAGAGACGCAATCATTCCTGGCAAATGAGCTGATCCTCCAGCTCCAGCAATTATCACAGAAATATTATTTTTTTCAGCTGATTTTGCATATTTAAACATACGTTCTGGAGTTCTATGAGCAGAAACTATATTTGTTTCATAATTAATTTTAAGCAATTTAAGAATTTTTTCACAAAATTTCATGGTTGAGTAATCAGAATTACTTCCCATAACAATTGATACCTTGTGACTATATTTTTTGTTTTTCATGATATAAATTTGAATTAATTTAGATTAGCATATTCTTTAAATTTAAACTAGTCGACAAATTATATTATACTTATATGGTCTTTAAATATGAACTATCGAATTGATAATCTTCAATATTGTAACTGGTCTAGAGATATTTTTCTAATCAATAGGGAAGCTGGGTTAAATGCAGTACACGTTACTCTAGTGTATCACGAAGATTATGACGAATTTTTGCAAAAAGTAAAAGAGTGGGATAGATTTTTTGAAGAAAATTCAGACTTAATATTTTTAGGAAAAACGTTTGAAGATATTACAAAAGCTCAATCAGACAATAAAACAGCAATTTTTTTTGGTTTTCAAAATTGTTCACCGATTGAGGATGACATCAATTTAATAGAGAAAGTTTATGAGCATGGTTGTAGATTTATGCAACTTACTTATAATAATCAATCTCTTCTAGCCACAGGATGTTATGAAAAAAATGATTCTGGAGTCACAAATTTTGGAAGAGAAGCAATTAAAGAAATGAACAGGGTTGGAATAGTTGTGGACATGTCTCATTCAGCAGAGAAAAGTACTTTGGATGCAATAGAAATAAGTGAAAAACCAATTGCAATTACCCATGCTAATCCTTCTTTCTGGCATCAAGCTGTAAGAAATAAATCAGATTTCTTGTTAAAGAAACTTTCTGAAAGTGGAGGTATCTTAGGTTTATCATTATATTCTCATCATTTAAAAGATGGAACAAATTGTAAATTAGAAAGCTTTTGTGAAATGGTTGCTAAAACTGCAGAAATAATGGAAGTAAAAAATATTGGTATTGGATCAGATCTATGTTTAAACCAACCTGACAGTGTTGTTGAATGGATGAGAAATGGAACTTGGTCTAAAAGTACAAATTATGGAGAGGGAAGTAAAAAAAAACCTGGATTTCCAAAACAACCTGACTGGTTTCTGGACGCTAGAGGGTTTGATAATTTAGAAAGTGGATTAAAAAAAGTTGGTTTTAATAAGCAAGAAGTAGAAGGAATTTTAGGAAATAATTGGTTTAATTTTTATAAAGGAATTAATTAATGGAAATAAGATTAAGAGATCCAAAATTTTTGATGAAACTATCTAAATTGGGATCTTTTCATCAATCAAAATTATCATTTCTAAGATCTTTTTTATCTGAATTTAAAGATTGGAAATATAGCCGAGATTTATTTCAACTAAATGACAAAGGACATGGTAGAGCAGTTTATTCTTTTACGAAAAATAAAAGAACATATTCTCTAATTTGTTTTGCTAATGAAATTAAAGATGACGAAAGATCAGATAGAGTAATAGCCACAAAGTGGGATGCTGCTTTTACATTATTTGATGGAATTCCATCAAAAGAAGACATAGATAGACTTAACAATAATGTTCCAAAACAAGAGGTGGGAAGACTTTCGTATAAGGAATTAACGTTATCTAGAGCTAACAAGTCAGTAAGAGTTTTCGACCATGTGGTTGACAGTTTATCAAATGGAGTACAACCTAATAAAGAAATTTTATCAAAGGTTGGGTATTTATATAGAACAACAGCAGTTTATGGATCTGGAAAATTTGGTTTAGCAGACAGGTTTAGAATTAAAAATAGAGAGGAAATCAGAGGACCTTTTAGATTAGAGATGATGCTAGTTTATCTCGTTAGACAATTTACATTTGATCAGGTTAATCATATTGCAAAAAATAAAAATCCAAAACTAGCAGTAGAATTAGATCCTACAATTAGCAGGAACTTAGGAATAGGAAATTCCACTGGCCTTGGTATGGCTCCTTTTATTGTTAATCATCCTTCTTTGTTGAATAATTGGATACATGCAAGAGAAACTGCTTTAAAACAAATAAGAGAAATTGAGCAAGTTTCAAAAAATGAGATTGATATTTTTTATAATTGCTTAATTAAATCTTTAAAGAATATAACCAGTTGGCACACTGATAGTCAATTTCAAAAAGAAAAAATCAAAGGTTTAATTGAAGATTTAAAAAAGTTTATAAAATTTATGAAAGAAGATTTTAAATTTCAAAATTCATATCAATTTAATCAAATTTACAACTGGTCAGAGGAAAATTTAAATGATGAATGTATAGAATATATTGTATCTATGATGATGGAACCATATGATAACATAGTTAATCCATTGATTACGCAAATGAGTTCTGATGAGGAAGAGCATTTTAACATTCCTGTTGATAGAACTATTGAAGATTTAAGAAACATATTAGAAAATAAATATTCTGAAATACTTAAAATTGATTTTTTAAAAGACGAAAATAATCAAAACTTTTGGTTTATATCAAAAAATAAAGAAGAGCCTAGAATAGGAGACAGATATATTGATGAAGGATCTGATTTAGAACAGCCATTAGCAATTGCAAGAGACATAAATAAACTTTATGAAGCTGTATTTACAAAAAAAAATAGTTCTAAAATTGGCAAATTTTTAAAAGATAATAATCATTTAAGACACGTTGTAAGAAGAGCATTTATTGCAGAAAAGTTTCCTTATTCAGAAATTCAAGACAATACAATTGGGTCCAAACTAGTTCCAATTGATATGTTAAGATTAAAATTATCATTTTTTGGAGCTATAAAGTTTGATCCTAGATCAGATAAATGGTTGCGTATTTGCATGTTCCAAGGAGCACCTTTGCCTTCAGAATTGGGAAATTTTGATGATAAATGGATTTATAAATCATAAATAAATGAGAAGCTTTAGTGAAATAGAAGTAACTACAAAAAAAGCATCTAAGGCTATTGGTTTTTCTTGGGGAGTATCAGAGGAGGTTGGAAAAAATATTCGATTACTAGAAATGTTTGGACTACCAGGTCTTAAAAATTTAAACCAATACTACAAAATTTATAAAATCAGTAACTTTGAAAATATAGATGAAATATCCGCCTCAAATACTCCAAAGACTTTTTATTGTCCTATATTATCTGGATTAAATTTTTTTGATCAATCTTCTTCAATATCTAAATTCAATGAAATTGAAATAAATAAGATTGCTTTTCCACTTATATTTTTATCATTTGTAAGCAGAACTTCAGAAATTATTGGTAAGAGAATTTTTTTAAAGATGGATGATAAAGAATTTTTATTTAATTTTAACGAGTCTATTTATTCAAACTATCTAACAGGAGACGTATTGGAAAAATCAGATAAAATTAACTTAAAATTTTTAGATAATAAGAACAGTTTTACTGAAGATGATTGGTCTGAAATTTATAATTTATCGCTAAAAACTTACGTCGATGAAAGTGATAAATCGAGGGAAAGAACAGCAGGAGCTGGATTAACAGATAATGACTAAAGAATATGATGCAGAATTAAGTAAGAATTTAGAAGCAGATTTAAATGATATTTGTGAAGAGTGTAAAAAAGAAGATGAAAGTGTAACTCAAAATTTATTCCTTACTGGTTTTAAAATATGCAAATCTTGCAGAACATCTAAAACTGTTTTTCCATTTTAGCTAATATTGCTAATCGGAATTGAATTCATTCTATTAATTATGAATGTTATAGATAGAAAAGCTATTATTAGAAAAGATAAAAATACTATTCCAAATGATTTCAAGTTAGATTTCAAATTCAAAATTTGTTTGGTTGATATTATGAGAGATGCAAAAATCCAAAATTGAGTAAGGAAAATAATTGGCAAAACTAAGTCAGGTGTTACTGCAAAAAATCTAATTAAACCTGGTGCATGAGCGTATCCCACAGCTACTAAAATCTTTTTAAAAGGAACCTTACTCCCTTTATCTGGAAAAATTTTTACTCCAATTACAAAAATAAAAATAGCCCAAACAAACCATGTTAAAAGAGCTGTCAAGCCTGAGATACCAATTGATGTTCTAACAATTGAATTTGCTGCTACTGCTCCCGCAACACCATCAAGTATCATTACAAGACCAGCAAAATAGATTGCAGCCTCACCAAAGTATTTATTATCTCTGTATAAGCTTTTATCTAATTTTAAAGATTTAAAAAAAATTTCTAAAAATTGTGCGAACATTTTAATTAGGGAGGAGCTAAACTCCTCCCTTAAAATTATTTAACCTTTTACAACTTCTCTTGTATTTGCGTTGTAAGATTCTTTAAATGGTATATCTACTATTACTGCATCAACAGGTTTACCTGGAGTTTCAGAATATTTCTCTGGCAAATGTACCTTGAACTTAGATCCTACTTTTCCTTTTGGAAATCCATTTGCGTTCAATGTTCCATCAAATGGCACATAACCCATAGCAATGTTCTGTTTTTTTTCAGGATGATACCAAGGTGAAGTAACAAAACCTATCGGTTCTCCACCACCCTCATCTGAAATTAGCCAAAAGTCAGGAGCATATTCCTCAATTGGTTTTCCACCTAATTCAAGACCAACTAATTGAAGTTTGTATGGTCTGTGACCTGCTTTTAAATCAGCTTTCATTTTTTCAAGAGCTTTCTTTCCTACGTAATCTGCTTTTTTGTTCCATTCTCCTTTACCAGATAATGATACTTGATAACCTAAATTACATTGAAAAGGATTATGTTGGTTGTCCATATCTTGACCCCAAGAAAGAATTCCGGCTTGAATTCTTCTATGGTGCGCAGGGGCAATAACCATTAGACTATGTTTTTTTCCTGCTTCAAGAACAGCATTCCACATATCCTCAGCATATAAAGTACATTCTCTTAAATAAATTTCATAACCAGCTTCACCTGAAAATCCTGATTGAGATATCACACAACTTCTTCCACCGATTTTAGCTTCTGCTAAACCATAGAATGGCATATTGTCAAAATCAACTTGATCTCCACATAAATCTTTCATTAATGCTTTAGATTTTGGCCCTTGTATCTGAACTGGGCTTACATCTATTTCATCAATTTCTACGTTAAATCTCTCATCAGCATTTACGCCTTGTAAATAAAGACCAATATCACTATCAGATAAACTAAACCAAAATTCATCTTTTGATATTCTTAAAAGGATAGGATCGTTTAATACTCCACCATAAGCATTGCAAAGAATTACATATCTTGCTCTCATTGGCGAAATTTTTGTAGCATCTCTTGTTATTACATAGTCAACAAATTTTTCTGCATCTGGACCTTTCACTCTAATTTGTCTTTCTACAGCAACGTTCCACATTGTTACATGATTTACTATTGCATCATATTCTACCATTGCACCACCATCCTCAGGTTTTACATATCCTCTTGGATGGTAAATACGATTATATACAGTTGCTCTCCAACAACCTGCTTTCATTGATAAATGCCAGTAGGGTGATTTTCTTACACGAGTTGAAATTAACATTTCAACTTTTGTTGGTCCGCTTTGTCTTAAATTATAAGGCACTTTTCTATCAGATTGATCTACTGATGTTACGTGTCTTAACTTACTATAGTCAAATTCATTAGACATAGTTATTCTCCTTCAACCACTTGTTTGTTTCCTTCAAGCCGCCGAATGTATAAATGTGAAAATAATCAGTATGTGATTTAACTTTCCCAATTAGATCATTAGGGTCTTTAGGTTTCAATAAATCTAATGCCTTACTAAAATTAGATTTAAGAAAATTAATGGAATTTTTTGCTCCAACAATATTTGCAAACTTAATTAAGCTAGAAATTTTCATGGGCCCAGTTATTCCAACATGAACTGGTATTGTTTGTTTAGAAATAAATTCAACAATAGGCTGAGAATCTAGCAACCATTGAGTAACTATATAGTCAGCGTAAGGCTTTTTATCTATCATTGCTTTTTCTAATTCAGAATCGGATATATCAGGACTACCCTCTGGATGTCCAGCTATTCCGATCTTAATTCCATCAAATAACCCTGTTTCCAATATTTGATAAGAGCTATCAAATTTTCCAACTGGGTCTCTACTTCCACCTATAGCCAATATCTGTTTTACACCTAAATCTTTACATCTAGAGATATAGTCTTTAAGTTCTTCTTCGTTACCTATGGATCTGGCTGGGAAATGAGGTACAGGGTTAAATCCTCTCTTGACTAAATCACCAGACTTTTCCGCAGTATCCTTATAATCACCTCCAGGTAGCATTGTAACATAAACATCTTTAACTTCAGGCAAAGTATCAAGATCTGTGTGAGGTCCAATTTCTAATGAAAAATTCATTAATGGATAATTATTTATTTTAAAATAACTGTCTAGAAAAATATTAGATCAAAGTGTCAGGGTTATTTTTTCTGACCTCTGTGTTTTTGAATTCTCTGACCATACTGCTGTGTTACTCTGTCAAAGATGATGGCCAGAGCTACTATAGCCAGCCCATTCATCATTCCAAGTGCTAAGTATTGATTAGAAATAGCCTGTAAAATAGGCACTCCCAGACCTTTAACCCCTATCATTGATGCGATCACTACCATAGCCAGCGCCATCATAATTGTTTGGTTTATTCCAGCAAATATTGTTGGCAATGACAGAGGTATTTGTACAGATTTTAACTTTTGCATTGGTGTTGCTCCAAACGCCTCACTTGCCTCAAGTGTTTCTTTATCTACTTCTCTAATTCCAAGATTTGTTAGTCTTACTACTGGAGGTAAAGCATAAATGCAGACTGCTAATAATCCAGGCACTTTTCCTATACCTAAAAGCATTATTATAGGTATGAGATAAACGAAACTTGGAATAGTTTGCATCATATCCAATATCGGTAACACAGCTTTTTCTGCTCTACTTGATTTTGACATTAATACCCCAATTGGAATACCAACTACTATACAAACTAATGTTGAAACGGAAATTATTGCAACAGTTGCCATACAATTTTTCCACATTCCAAAATAACCTATAATTATAAAACAAATTACAGTTCCTATGACTAGCTTAATACTTCTCGACCCAATCCAAGCCAATAAAGCAAATACTCCAATAACGATAGGCCATGGACTATTAACTAATAATTTTTCCAACCAAATCAGAAAATATAACAGAGGATCAAAAAAACTCTCTATGCCGTCACCATAAGCTCTTGAAAAATCTTTAAAACTTAAATCTATTCCTTTTTTCAGCTCTCTTAGAGCTGTTCTATCCATTACAGGAATCTTAGTAAAGAAGTCCATAAATTGTTTTAAAATCGAACCCGTTTTACAACGGGTTCGATAATTTTATTTAATTAAAGTGCTTTTTTAATTTTTTTAGCTGCTGAACTTGAAACCCATTTAGACCAAACGTCCTCTTGTGTTTTCAAAAATTCAATTGCTGCATCTGCACCTTCTGCTTGGTTTTCTCCCATCCAAACTAACATTCCATTCATTACTGGACCCGGGTATGTTCTTTTCTCAAGATAATCCATACCTTCTTTTCCAGCAGTTTTTTTGTAATTGTCAGTGGCGACTGAATAAACTTCAGATTTAACCCATGAAGATTTTAAAGGATTAGCACACTCTTGCTCTGGTTTTGATAAACAGTTATCCCAGTTATCTTTACCAGCATACTCACCCATATCTACAGCTATCATTCCGTATTTTCCAATTATAGCAGTTGGTGACCAGTAGTAACCAAACCAGTTTTCACCTCTTTCAGCAGCTTTAGCAATTGAACCATCAAGACCTGCTGCAGATCCAGTTTCTACTATAGCCCAACCTTTAGCTTCCATTCCCCATGCTCTAAAATGGTTTCTATTACTTAATTCACAGTTCCATCCTGGAGGACAAATATGAAACCCACCTTTTGATGGATCTTCAGGGTGTGGGAATAGATCAGGTCTTTCTAAAATTGCATCGGCAGTTGTAAGCTCTGGATGCTTTTCTAAAGTCGCAGGCAGTACCCACCAACCTTCACCTAAACCAGTTATTGGAGCTTTGTTGATTGAGTGAAGTTTTCCTTCAGCTACCGCAGCTTCTAGCTCAACTTTTGCAGCGTTTGCCCAAAATTCTGGAGCTATGTCTGGCTCACCTTTTTCTTGCATCGAAGTAAATGTTGGCATTGTTGCACCAGGCACAAGCTCAACGTTACACCCATAACCTTCTTCTAATATGATTTTATCAACTTCAGCCATAAAATTAGCAGAAGCCCAGTTCATATTAGCAATAGTAATGTCTCCACATTTTGCGTTTGCAACATTACCGTACGATGTAATGCCTAAAACAAATAATGCAGAAAGCAGTATTCTTTTTAATTTCATTATTATCTCCTAATTAATTAATTATAAATCATCAGAACACATAGCTAACAAAAATGCAAACTAGTTTCAACTTTGAGTTGTGTGAAAATTGTCTTTATCCTCCGTTTATTTGGAAATAAATTATTAAAAAAATATGAAAAAAAATTTGATATCAAGATTAGATACTGGTCCAGTTATATTTGCTGAAGGATATTTGTTTGCAATGGAAAGAAGAGGATATCTCTCTGCGGGTCCATTTGTTCCAGAAGTAGTTTTAGAACATCCTGATGTTGTTACTCAATTACATAGAGAATTTATTAGAGCTGGTTCTGATGTTGTTCAAGCATTTACCTATTATGGACATAGAGAGAAATTAAGAATTATTGGAAAAGAACATTTGCTTGAACCAATGCAAAAAAATGCACTTAAAATTGCAAAGGAGGCTGCAAATGAATTTAAAGATTTGGATTTAATGGTTTGTGGAGATGTAGCTAATACAAATATTTTTGATCCAAATGATAAAAACTCATTTAAAGAGTGTCAAAAGATGTATGAGGAGCAAGTACTTTGGGCAAAAGAGGCTGGAGTTGATTTTGTAGTTGCAGAGACAATTAACTGGGTAGATGAAATGAAAATAGCTTTAAAAGCTATCAAAGATGAGGGATTAATTGCAGTTGCAAATTACGCTATACCTCGTGGAGATTTAACAAGAGACGGTCATACAGCCGAAGATGCATGTAAAATAGTAGAAGATCTGGGCGCAGATGTTGTTGGTTTGAATTGTTACAGAGGTCCAGAAATGACCATAAAACTTTTAAAAAAAATAAGAAAAAAAGTTTCCTGTCATGTTGCAGGTCTTCCTGTTCCATATAGAACGACAGAGGAAGAACCTGGATTTTTAAATCAGACTGACCATGGATGTGATTGCATTCCAGGTGGAAATGCATTCCCTGTTGCTCTGGATAATTTGTATTGCAACAGATTTGAAATGGCTGAATTTGCAAAAGAATGTCTTAAAGAAAAAATTAATTTAATTGGTATTTGTTGTGGTGCTGAAGCTCATCATGTTAGAGAAATGGCTGTTGCAGTTGGAAAAAAACCAATTGCCATGAAGTACATGCCAGATATGACCAAACATTTTCACCATGGGACAGACAAGACATTGAAAGACGTCAATAAAGAAATAAAATATTAACATGCAAAATCATGCAAAAGTAGTCATCATAGGAGGTGGCGTAGTAGGCTGTTCTATTCTTTATCATTTATCAAAGTTTGGTTTAAAAGATTGTATTCTTCTTGAAAGAAACGAACTTACATCTGGATCTTCTTGGCATGCAGCTGGAAATGTACATGTGATTTCATCTGATCCGAATATTTCCAGAATGATGGCTTATACAATCGGATTATATAAAGAAATTGAAAAAGAGTCTGGCCATTCTGTTGGATTCAAGTCAAGTGGTGGATTTTATTTAGCTTCAAATGAAGTTTGGGCGGATTATTTAAAAAGAGAGAGGTCTAAAGCAAGATATATGGGTCTTGATCAAGAGTTTGTTTCTTTAGAAGAAGTAAAAAAGAAAAATCCTTTAATTGATCCATCAAGATACCTTTTGGCATTGTGGGATCCTATTGATGGGGAAGTAGATCCATCAGGTGTAACTTATGCTTTTGCTAAAGCAGCAAAAGTTCATGGTGGAAAATATTACACACATACAGTTGTAAAAGACACAAAACAAAAAGAGGATGGAAAT
Organism: uncultured Pelagibacteraceae bacterium; assembly: GCA_902604795.1. GTDB lineage: Bacteria > Pseudomonadota > Alphaproteobacteria > Pelagibacterales > Pelagibacteraceae > Pelagibacter. Next base: position 36,621 of record CACKZV010000008.1, read on the forward strand.
TGGGATGTGATAACTGACAAGGGTAATATTAATGCTGAAATAGTAATCAATGCTGGAGGTTTATGGGCAAGAGAAGTTGGCCAGCTTGCAGGAATTAATCTACCAGTTCAACCTATGGAGCATCACTATTTAATCACTGAAACTATTCCAGAAATTGAAGCAATGGGAGATCAAAGAATTCCTATTGGAACAGATTTTGAGGGTAATATTTATTTTAGACAAGAAGGAAAAGGAATGCTTCTTGGAACTTATGAACCAAAATCAACACCCTGGAAGGTTGAAGGAACACCAATGAATTTTGGTCATGAATTATTAGAACCAAAATTGGATAATATCCAAGATAGATTAGCAATAGGTTTTGAAAGAATGCCAGCTTTAGAAAAAGCAGGAATTAAAAATATTGTAAATGGACCTTTTACTTTCGGTCCTGATGGATCACCATTAATCGGTCCAGTTCCAGGAATGAAAAATTATTGGGTAGCAGTTGGTGTAATGGCTGGCTTCTGCCAAGGAGGAGGAGTTGGAAAATGTATTGCTGAATGGATAATTGATGGAGAGCCATCGATAGATGTTTGGGCAATGGATGTTGCAAGATTTGGAGATTATGCATCACCTCAATACGGAACAATTAAATCTTCTGAAAATTATGAAAGAAGATTTATTATGACATTTCCAAATGAAACTTTGCCGAAAGGAAGAAAACAAAAAACAACAGCACTTTATGACCGGTTTGTTGATCAAGGTGCAGTTATGGGAGATAGCTTTGGTCTAGAAAATGTTTTGTGGTTTGCAAATGATAAAAAAGATGCATACGAAGAGCCAACTATAAAAAGATCAAGATCACATAATTATGTCTCAAAAGAAGTTATCAATGTAAGAGAAAATGTTGGTTTAATTGAAGTTGCTAATTTTTCAAAACATGAATTTAAAGGAAAGGAGGCAAGAAAATTTTTAGATCATATTATGGCAGGTAATCTCCCGAATCCTGGAAGAATATCATTATCTCCAATGTTATCTTATAGAGGAAAATTATGTGGCGATCTTACAGTTTCGTGCCTTGATGAAAATGAATTTATGGTTTTTGGTTCAGGCGCAGCCCAAGAAATGCATAGACGTTGGTTTGAAACTCATTTAGATAAATTTAATGTTGAGTATAAAAATAGATCAGATGAATTTCATGGGATATCTATAGCAGGACCTAATTCAAGAAAAGTTTTAGAAAAAATAGTTAGAGATGATGTATCTAATGAAAAATTTAAATTTAGAGATTCAAGAAGAATGTTTGTTGGAGGTGTTCCAGCAATTATAAACCGCATTTCCTTCACTGGTGAACTTGGTTATGAAATATATGTTGCACCACATTTCCAAATAAAACTTTATGAGGAGTTAATAGAGGCTGGAAAAGAATTTGATATTAAACCTTTCGGTGGAAGAGCTTTAATGTCTATGAGATTAGAGAAAAATTGGGGTGCATGGACTTTAGATTATCGACCTGATTTTACTGCCAAAGAAGCTGGATTAGATACTTTTATTAATTGGAATAAAGAATTTATAGGCAAAGAAAAAGCTAAAGATGATAATAGTTCAAATAGATTGGTTCCTTTAATTATTCAAACAAACGATATTGATGTTACAAACAATGAAGCTGTGATGAAAGGTGATAATAGTATTGGATATATAACCTCAGGTGGATTTGCTCATTTTGTAAATAAAAGTGTTGCTTTTTCATATATAGATCAAAAACATTTATCATCCGGAGATGGAATACAAGTAGAAATTAATGGAGATTTATTCAATTGCTCAATTATCAAAGAACCACTTTATGATCCTAGTGGAGAAAAAATGAGAGGTTAATGGCACAAAAAGATGTGGGAAATAAAGTTCCAATTTACAAACTAAAAAAAACAAAAGAGGTAATGGATTTTTATGACGAGTGGGGTCAGGATAATAAATATGATCAAGACATGGTTGATTGGAATTACACTGGTCCAAAAGAAACAGCAGAAGTTTTTAATAAACATCAAAAAGAAAAAGATATTGATATTTATGATGCTGGATGTGGAACTGGATTGGTTGGTGTTGAATTAAAAAAGTATGGTTTCACTAATTTTTTTGGTGCGGATCTATCCCAAAAACTATTAGATTTGGTTCCAAACAATCTTTATAAAAAATTAGATAAAGTTGATTTAAATAAACCAATCAATGAAAAAGATGATCAATATGATGCTTTAATGTGTGTGGGCACATTTACTTTTGGACATGTAAAACCACCTGCATTAGACGAGTTTATTAGAATTACTAAAAATAAAGGTTTAATTTGTTTCACCATAAATGAAGGAATATATGAGGAATATGGATTTGATAAAAAAATTAAACAATTAAAAAATGAAAATAAATGGAAAGAAATAGAGTTTTTTAAATCTGATTATATTGCTAGTAAAGATGTAAATGCATGGCTTGGTCTATATGAGTTAACAAAATAAAATGTCAGCAATTTATAAAATAATAGATAAAAAAAAATTAGATATAGTTAAGAGACCAATTTCTAAAGCACATGGACTTCCCAATGAATGTTATACAAGAAAAGATTATACTTTAATAGAAAGAGAAAAAATATTTGAAAATAAATGGACAGTAATAGGAGTAGCAAGTTCTTTACCAAATATCGGTGATGTAAAACCATTTAATTTGTTAGGACTGCCATTATTTTTAGTCAGGAATAAAAAAAATCAGATAAAAGTTTTTCATAACGTCTGTAGTCATAGAGGAGTAAAGTTAGTAAACAAAAAAGGTAATATTAGAAACGTTATTAGATGTCCTTATCATTCATGGTCATACACATCAGATGGAGAGCTAATCGCAACACCTCATATAGGTGGGATGAACAAACATAGTAGCGTAAAATTTAAAAAAAATAAGAACAATCTAAAAGAAATAAGATCATGTGTTTGGTTAGATTTAATTTTTGTTAATATTAGCAATAATGAAATACCATTTAAAAAATATATTAAACCATTAAGTGATAGATGGTCTAAATTTTGGAAAATAAAAGATAGAAAATTAATTAATCATGCAAGTGATTTTGGTTATTTTAAATTGAATGCAAAATGTAATTGGAAATTTGCAATTGAAAATTACTGTGAAAGTTATCATTTGCCGTGGGTTCATCCAGGTCTAAATACTTATTCAAAATTAGAAGATCATTATCATATTCAAGGATTACCAAATCGTTTTGCAGGGCAAGGTACAGTTGTTTATAATCCAAAATTTAAAGGAAAGAAAAAATTTCCCTGTTTTCCGAACTGGCCCAAAGACAAAGAAAATATTGCAGAATATGTAGCTTTATTTCCTAATGTTATGCTAGGTATACACAAAGACCATTTCTACGCGTATTGGTTAGAACCTATTAATCATAAAAAAACTTTAGAACATATGGAAATCTATTATGTAGATGAAAAAGCCTCAAAAGCTCTAGAATTTAAACCACTAAGAAAACAAAATCTTAAATTGTGGGAAAGTATTCAAAAAGAAGACGTAAATATAATTCAAAGAATGCAATTAGGCCGCAACTCTCATGCATATAATGGTGGAAATTTTTCTCCTGATATGGATAATCCAACGCATCAGTTTCATAAATGGATCGCAACTAACCTTGTGTAGAAAGAGAAAATAATATGTATAGACCTTTGCCAGACGAATTAACAGTTAAGAGTTCTCCAATTGAAGGCTTAGGATTATTCGCAACTAAAGAAATTAAAGCTAATACTTTTATTGGCATCACTCACATAAGAGATGAGCAGTTTGAAAATAAATATATAAGAACTCCATTAGGTGGTTTTTATAATCATTCTGATAATCCCACAGTTCAAAGAATGGTATCTAATATTTTACCTACATTAAAATTTGGTGATCCAATTGATCCTACCGCAAAAGCAAAGAAGTTTAATGAGAACGATGATAACCTAGAAAACATGTATTATAATTTAAGAGAGAAACCAGACGCAAAATATTTTTTTATGGTTTCAATTAAAGATTTGAAGCCTGGAGATGAGCTTTGCGCAAACTATAATTTATACACCTATCCAAAGACAGGAGTTGGTGTACAGATGTTATAGGAATGAAGTTTAACAGAAAAATTCTTTCAGAAACCCAACCCATTAAGAAATACATTTCAAAAAAAAGATTAAGAGAAGATGAAATAGATTTTGATAAACTTAGATCTTATAGACTTGACAGAGTAAGAAATGAATTAAAGAAAAATAATATTGAAGCATGTATTTTATTTGATCCAGTAAATGTAAGGTATGCATTAGATACCGTAAATATGAGTGTTTATAATATGCATAATCTCACAAGGTATTGTTTTATTCCTGTTGATGGTCCTACAATATTATATGAATATTTTAATTGTGAAATACTATCTAAAGGTCTTGATTTAATAGATGAAATAAGACCAGCAATTACTTGGGATTACTTTAGCAATGGAGACCAATCAGAATTACAACTAAAAAAATGGGTTAATGAAGTTAATGATTTATCTAATACATATTTTAAAAGTAAAAAAATTGCAATTGATGTTATCAATGGTCCAGCTGTAAATGAACTTAATAAAAAAGGTATTAAAGTTTTAGAGGCAAAAAAAATTCTTGAACAGGCTAGGGTAATTAAATCCCCTGAAGAAATTAAATGTATGCGTGCAGCTTTAGATGTTGCTGATATTGGAATAATTAAAATGAGAGATTACTTGAAATCAGGAATTACAGAGAATGAGTTATGGTCTATTTTACATAAAACAAACATTGAAAATGGTGGAGAATGGATAGAATGTAGAATTTTATCTTCGGGCGCTAGAACTAATCCTTGGATGCAGGAAAGTAGTAATAAAATTATACAAGATGGTGAAATAGTGTCTTTTGATACAGATATGGTTGGCCCGTATGGATATTGTGCTGATATTTCAAGAGCATTTGTTTGTGGAAATAAATTCAACGAAAATCAAAAGAAATTATATCAAACAGCTGTTGAGCAAATAGATTATAATTCAAGATTAATTAAAGCTGGGGAAACGTTTAAAGAGTTTACAGAAAAAGCATGGATACTTCCTAGTAAATATTATGGAAATAGATACTCTGTTATGCTTCATGGCATAGGCTTATGTGATGAATGGCCTGCAATTAGATATCCAACAGATGGAGGAGAAAGAGGTGGTACATTTCAAAAAAATATGACAATTACTTTAGAAAGTTATATTGGAGAAGTCGGAGGAAATGAAGGAGTGAAATTAGAACAGCAATATTTAGTTGGTGAAAATGGATTAGAATTAATGTCTCATCACCCATTAGAAAAAATTTAATGAAAATAATTTTAATTATGGGTTTGCCTGGTGCTGGCAAAACAACATTAGCAGATGAGCTTGCTCCAAAACTTAAGGCAAAAAGACTGAATGCTGACGAAGTTAGAAAAGCAGCAAATGATTGGGATTTTTCTGAAGAGGGTAGAAAAAGACAAGCTAAAAGAATGGCAGACTTTGCTTTGAAACTTAAAAATCAAGGAAATTACGTTGTGGCGGATTTTATTTGCCCAACACCTGAGGCAAGAAAATTATTTCCAGCAGATTTTGTGATTTGGGTAGATACGATCAAAGAAGGAAGGTTTGAAGACACTAATCAGATGTTTGTCAAACCTGAAAAATTTGATTTTCATGTAACTACTCAAAATGCTAAGGTTTGGACTGATAAAATAATTAAGGAGATATCATAATGAGTTATGAATGGGATAATAAAAAACCAACAGCACAAATGCTTGGAAGATGGCAACCTTTTCATGAGGGTCACTATACATTATTTAGAGAGATCATAAAAAAAACTGGTCAAGTGTGTATTCAAATAAGAGATGTACAAGGAGTTGATGATAATCCATTCGACTTTGAAACTGTAAAAAAAAATATTGAAGATAAATTAAATCCAGAGTTTGAAGGAAGATTCAAAATAATGATGGTCCCAAACATTACAAATATTTGTTACGGAAGAGGAGTGGGCTATAAAATTGAGGAGATAGTATTATCTGAAGAAATACAGAAAATTTCAGCCACAAAAATTAGAGCTAAAATGCGTGAAGATGGAGAATTAAAATAATTATAAACTTAAATATGAATGTAAAAACAAGAAAATTAGGTAAGGGAATTACAAATGTGGTAATTAATGATCCTAAAACCTACAATTCTCTATCATTTAAAACTTTAAGAGATCTTTTAAATACATTTATTCGGTTAGATAAAGATAATGATACTAGGGTAATAGTATTAGAAGGTTCCGGTAAAGGTTTTAGCGCTGGTCATAATCTTAAAGAAGTAG
>CACKZV010000009.1 GCA_902604795.1 uncultured Pelagibacteraceae bacterium
TTTTGGATTGTATTGGTCTAAAGCGCAATCAGAAATTAGACACTCTCAAGAAATGGAAAAGGTTAAAAAATGGCTAAATAATCTTTGGAACTATAAGTATAAGGATAAGAGCGTTTTTGATCCAAATAAAGAACTTGTATACGCAGATCGAGTAAGAAGAAGAGAACCAGGAGACGATACATTGGGGCTATCACCACATTGTGACGCTGGATCGATTGAAAGATGGACTGATAATGCATATCAAAAAATTTATAATGATATTTTTTCAGATAATTTCGAAAATTATAATCCGTTTGATGCTAAATATAGAGATGAAACAATTGAATTTGAGTCACCTGCTGTAGCGCATGTATTTAGAACATTCCAAGGATGGACAGCCTTAACAGAACAAGGTCCAAATGATGGAACTTTACAATTAATTCCTATTGCTAAAGGAATGGCATATGTTTTAACAAGAGCTTTGCTAGATGATGTGCCTGAAAACGAGTTATGTGGTTCAAAAGCAGGAAAAGCTTTATCAATAAATGAAAAATATCATAGCTTATTATTAGAAGGTTTAATTTCAATTCCCAAAATGTATCCTGGAGATACTATTTGGTGGCACCCTGACGTTGTGCATGCTGTTGAGGAAAAACATATGGGTAAAACTTTTTCAAATGTTATTTATGTAGGTGCAACTCCATATTGTAAAAAAAATATTGATTACGTAAAAAAACAATCAAAAAAATTTATTGAAGGTAAAAGTCCACCTGATTTTGCTGCTGAAGATTATGAAGTAAATTATAAAGATAGAGTTACAATTAATGATTTAAGTGAACTAGCTAAAAAACAATTAGGTTTAGTTGATTGGAATTAATTTACTTTAAAGATGCTTCTAATTGACCATTTTTTTCAAGATCTCTTAACTCTTGGTAACCACCAATATGTTCATCATTAAAAAAAATTTGAGGTATTGTTCTTCTTCCATTAGCTTTTTGTATCATTTCATCTCTAAGCTCTGGACCTGTAGATACATCAATAACTTTGTATTCAAGATTATTTCTATTCAGTAACCTTTTTGCTGCATCACAAAAAGCACACATTGGGCCTGAATACATGGTAATATTTTTCATACTAAAGATATAATTATATTTTTATAATTTACCAGTTAAGAATTTCATTTTTCTTAATTTTTACTCTTATTTGTTTTCTTGAATATTCAAATTTTTTTCTATGTTTAATACTTTGTGAATTTACTCTTTTTCTCCATAACCTAAAAGATGAAGGTTTAAGACTTCTTCTCATTATCTTAATTACATCAGACTCAGTTTTGCCTGTTTTTTTTTCTATCTCCTCAAATGTTATTCTGTCAGCCCAAGCTGCCCAGATAACCCAGTCTGGACTTCCTGGTTTTGGCTCAGGATTTTTGACTTTGGTTGTAGGCCTGTGACTTTTTTTCATAGATTTTTCAGCAAAACTTTAAATAAATTTTAATGCAAATTTTAATGCCTATGATATTATCACTTTTAGATAGTCCTATCTAGCCATCTTTAGCTCCCGGTTTTTTAGGACTATCCTAAAATGCTCCCATTAAACTATTTCCTTTTTCTACAAATTATTCTCTTTTTGTTTATTACTCCTGGAACACCAAGGATTGTAATCATTTCATATTCAATGAATTATGGAGTAAAGAAATGTGTATGGACAGCATTAGGAGATGTTACTGCAAATATTATTCAAGCAACTCTTGTTATATTTGTTATTGGCTCATTTATTTCTGATAACCCTAAGTTGCTTAATACAATTAAGTGGATAGGAATAATTTATATTCTATATCTTGCTTATGATATTTATAAATCTCGACCAAAAAGTATAAACTCTGATAAAAAATCAGAAAAAACTTTTTTATCTTTTTATAAAGATGGTTTTTTAGTTGCTGGAACAAGTCCTAAAGCTTGGATGTTTTTTCCTTTTATTTTTCCACAATTTATTGATTTTAATTCTAATTATGTGGCTCAATTTATTATTTTAATAACCACATATGTAATTTTAGATTTTTTATCTTTAATCGGATACGCAATTCTAGCAAATAAAATGATTACCTGGGTTAAAGCTAACGCAAAGATTATAAACACAATTTCTGCGTGCGTTTTAATTGTAATTGCTGCAATAATTGCATTTATGCAACAATATTAGTCGTTAATGCGATACTACTGATACTTGCAAAAAAATTAATTTCTTAGTTTAATAAGGTTTAAATTAATTAATTAATAATAAAGAGGAGATAAATGAAAATTAAAAACATTATAATTACATTTGTTTCTGCAATAGCAATTTTATTCTCAACTTCAGTTGTTTCTTTAGCAAAAGTTGTTGGAGATAAAATTATTTTAGGTGCTGCAATTTCTTTAACTGGAAAATATTCATCTAATGGAGTTCATACTCAAAATGGTTACAATATGGCCGTTGATAGAATTAACGACATGGGTGGTATTAAAGTTGGAGGAAAAACTTACAAGTTTGATATTATCTATTATGATGATGAGTCAAATCCTAAAAGAGCAGCGCAACTTGCAGAAAGATTAATTTCACAAGATGGTGTTGAGTTTATGCTTGGACCTTATAGTTCAGGTTTAACGAAAGCAATTGCACCTGTTACAGAGAAGTACGGTGTTCCAATGGTTGAGGCTAATGGTGCATCAAGATCTTTGTTTACAAAAGGTTATAAATATTTATTTGCAGTGCTTGCACCAGCGAACTTATATTTAGATGTTGCGATTGAAACAGCTGTGGAGTTAAACGGTGGAAAAGGTGTAAGAATAGCACAAGCTTTTGAGCAAGATGCATTCTCACAAGACGTTAGATTAGGTATTTTAGATGCTGCAGAGAGAACTGGATCTAAAATTATAATCGATGATAAACTTCCAAAAGAGCTAAACGACATGGCTGCAACTTTAGCAAAAGTTAAAGCTGTTAAACCAGATGTTTTAGTTGTATCTGGACACACAAAAGGTGCTTTAACTGCTATCAGGCAAATTGCTGAAATGAAAGTTGATGTACCTATGCTTGCAATGACACACTGTGATGCTGCTAAATTATCTAAGCAACACGGAAAGAACTCACAGTATGCTTTATGTGCATCTCAATGGCACAAAACATTAACTTATAAAGATGATTTCTTCAAAGATGGTATGACATATGCTGCAGACTTTGAGAAATTATTTGGTTATGATCCACCATATCAATCAGCAGAATCATCAGCTGCTTTATTAGTTTTCAAAGATGCATTTGAAAGAGCAAATTCTTTTGATCAAAAGAAAGTCAGAGATGCACTTGCAGATACTAATATGCAAACATTCTATGGAAATATCAAATTTGCAGAAGGTGGTCAGAACGTTGATAAACCAATGGTATTATTCCAAGTTATGTGTGACGATGCAGGAAAATGTGAAAATAAAGTTGTCGCTCCATTAAAATGGGCTTCAGCAGAATTAATTCACCCAATTCCTAAGTGGTCTGAAAGATAATAAAAAATAACGTTAGCCCCCTAGCAATAGGGGGCTTTTTTTTATATAGCATTTAGAGTTTATGGATTTTTTAATTTTCCAAGTTCCAATGTTAACTTTACAAGCTGTACTAGATGGTTTGTTACTTGGAATTTTATTTGCGTTAATCGCTTATGGAATGGCTCTCCAATGGGGAGTTATGAATATAATTAATATTGCGCAAGGTGATTTAGTTATATTAGGAGGATACATTGCATACTTTATGTATCTATATGGAATTCATCCCGCATGGGGAGTAATAGTTTCACCAATAATAATGTATTTTGTTGGAGTAGTAATTTATAAATTAGTGATAAATAAAGTAGTTGATAGAGATTTATTCATTTCGATTTTAGCAACTTTTGGAATAAGCATATTATTCATGCAATTAATGAACTTTGCATTTGGTGCGGATGTCGTTCTTGCAAATTCAGGATATGGAACAACAATGTTATTTGATAACTCAGTAACATTGCCGAATTCGAAAATATTCTCAGCATTTATAAGTATTGTTTTTGCTATCGGATTAGTAGTTTATATGAAAAAATCTAAGCTTGGACGGGCTATTAGAGCTACAGCTCAAAACGCAAGAGCAGCCAAGATTTTAGGTGTAGATACTGAGAAAGTTTATGCTGCAACTTTTGGAATTAATGCTGCATTGTGTGGTGTTGCTGGTGCTTTAATTTCAATAACATTCACAATACACCCATACATGGGACTTCCTTACACAATTAGATCTTTCATGATTGTTATTGTTGCAGGCTTAGGAAATCTGCCTGGTGTTGCAATGTCAGGTATGGGTTTAGGTGTATTTGAGGAGTTTGCAGATTATATTTTAGGAACAGAATTTAGAATTGGTTCTGTGTTCTTACTGTTAGTTTTAATTTTAGTTTACAGAAGATTTAAACTTTCAAGAAAAAGAGAATATTTAAAATGAGGAAAGTTAAGATTACTGATGACCAAGGAAATAATATCGAGGTAGATATTGACAAATTTAAAAAACATCTAGACGAGTTTCATGATAGTGGATCAACTATTCATGAGGAGAATGGACACTATTTTACAGTTAATCAATTATTTAGAGATAAAATAAAAAACTTATATGATCAAAAATAATTTAATTATTTATTTAGCAATTCTAATATTTGGATTAGCAGCACCATTTGTATTTCCTGCATTTAAGGTTCAGTTATCAATTCTTTGTATCTTAATTATTCTTGCAATCACTTGGAATGTGCAAGGTGGGGAAATGGGTTATAACACTTTTGGAAATATTCTTTTCTATGGTTTGGGAATGTATTTGTGTGCTTCAGTACAGGTTGGAATGTTTTTTCCACTGGGAGAATGGACAGAAGGAGGAGGAGAAAAGACATTTGTTCATACTCCCGCACAATTTTTCCAAGGATTTGCATTTGGTTTAGCGGTTGCAGCTATAGTTCCAGCAATTGTTGCTGGTTTAATTGGTTATTCAATTTTAGGTTTGAGAGGACATTATTTTGCAATTTGCACTTTAGGATTAGGAGTTGCAGCTGGAGAAATTTCTGGTGGAATAGAAATAATTGGAGCTGGACAAGGATTCACAACTCCTCCATTTCCAAATGTTGATAGGTTAGAGGCAAGAGGAGAGTTTTTCTATTTTTGTAGTTTTATAGTTTTAATATTTACATTTCTTGCAGTTAAAGCAATTTACTCAACACGATTTAAATTAGTTCTGAATGCAATTAGGGACAATGAGGATAAAGCTGAGGCAATGGGAATCCAAACTATGAAATATAAAATTATCGGTTGGATGATATCAGCATTCTTTTGTGGATTAGCTGGAGGAATTATGGGGGGATTAGTTGGTTATATTGACTCCACAGATGTAGCATTTGATGGAAGAGAAATGGGAGTATTTATGGTTTTGATGGCTATATTAGGTGGTAAAGGAACTTTATGGGGACCTGTAATTGGTGCAACATTATTTCATATATTTAAAGAAGGTTTTTGGACATTCTTCCTTGGATGGCAGTATGTTGCCCTTGGAGTTCTAATTGTAGTAATTGTAATTTATTTCCCAGAAGGAATTATGGGATGGTTAAGAGAAAAATATCCTGAGAGGTTTGGAGAAGTTGTGGACGAAGCAGACCGGAAGGCACAGGTTCAGCTCAAGTGAGTATTTTAGAAGTAAATAATGTTAGTAAGTCTTTTGGAGGTGTAAAAGCTAATGTTGATATTTCTATGTCTGTTGAAAAAGGGAAAATTGTTGGTTTAATAGGTCCAAATGGATCTGGCAAAACAACATTATTTAATTCTATAGTTGGAACATACCCAATTGATCAAGGCTCTATAAAATTCAATGGTAAAGAAGTTTCTGAATTACCCGTTCCTATAATTGCTAAACTTGGTTTGCTTAGAACGTTTCAACAAACAAGAATATATGGAAAATTAAACTGTGTAGATAATATGCTCATAAGCCATAAAGCGAGTGATGAAAGTTTAATTTCAATATTTTCTCAAATACCCCAAGATCTTACAGATAAAGCTGAAAATTTATTAAATTTTGTAGGATTATATCAAAAAAGAAAATTAAGAGCTGGAGATTTATCATTTGGTCAACAGAAATTATTAGAGCTTGCAATGGCATTAATGAATGAGCCTGAAATGCTTTTACTAGATGAACCAACTGCAGGAATTAATCCTACTTTGATCAATGGGATCATAGACAGACTAATTAAAGTCAATCAAGAATTTGGAATTACACTTCTTGTTATTGAACATAATATGAGAGTGATCATGCAACTTGCTGAAAGTATATTCTGTTTAGCACATGGTAAAATGCTAGCAAATGGTACACCAGACGAAATTAAAAATGATAAGCGCGTAATAGATGCATATCTAGGAGCACAATAATGGCAAATCAGTATGAAGTTTTAGGAAAGGCTCCCGTTGCAGAAGATTTACAAAAACTATCTGCAGAAAATGTGCATTTAACTATTAAAGGTTTATCTGCTGGATACGGGAAAATGGAGATACTTCACAATTTTGATTTATTTGTTAGCAAAGCCCAATCTCTTTGTTTAATAGGGCCAAATGGAGCGGGAAAATCTACAATACTCCACTCAATTTATGGTTTTACAAATATATTTACAGGAAAGATAGAAATTGACGGCAAAGAAATAACTAATCTAACTCCTGCTGAAAAACTTAAATCAGAGGGAATAGCTTATATTCTCCAAGATAATTCAGTTTTTCCGGATATGACAGTAGAAGAAAACCTTCTAATGGGAGGATATATTAAAGATAAAACCGAGGAGTCTTTTGAAGAGGCTGAGAGAGTTCTACAAAAGTATGAAAGATTAAGAAATAGAAGAAATCAACCAGCAAAAGTGTTATCTGGAGGTGAAAGAAGACTTTTGGAAATTTCTAGAGCTCTAGTAATGAAACCATCAATTTTGCTTGTTGATGAACCATCAATAGGACTTGAGCCTAGATATATTCAAATGGTTTTTGAGATTTTAGACGATCTTCAGAAAAATGAAAAAAAAACAATCATATTAGTTGAACAAAATGCAAAGAAAGGTTTAGAGTTTGCAGACATAGGTTATGTCTTAGTTTCAGGCGAGACAGCTATTGCAGGTAAAGGTGATGATCTTTTAAATAATCCAGATGTTGGCCGTCTTTTCCTGGGTGGTTAATGATTAACCCAAAATATTTTTTAAAAGGAGTTCTCTGTTCTAGAAAATTTGACAGTCCAGCAATTGCACTTGGAGCTAGCTTTATTGCAATAGGAGCATTACTAAAAAATTTAGGGTTTACAATTCAAGAAAGTATCTTATCTACATTTTTAACTTACGCTTTGCCAGGATCATTGGTTATGGCAGAATCAATGTTGATTGGAGCTTCTTTAATAAATATTTTTTTAGCAGTATGGCTGGTAAATTCTAGACTATATCCAATGACTGTCTCGATAATGCCTTTACTAAAACACGAAAGTCAACCACGCTGGAAATATTATTTATCTTGTCACTTTGTTGCTGTTTCTTCATGGTTAATTTTAAAGAGTAATTATGAGGAAATAGAGAAAAATTATAGAATTGATTTTTGGATTGGCATCGGGACTGCAACTTGGTTGATTGCCATTTTTTCAACAGTATTAGGATATTATGCTGCCGATTTTTTAAATAAAGATATGATAATTGGTTTAACAATTGTAAATCCAATTTATTTTATGTGTGCAATGATAGGTGTAATGAAAACAATTCAACTTTCATCAGCAATACTTTTAGGAGCAATTCTGGGACCAATTTTTTATTTTATATCTCCTGAGTGGAGTGTTTTAATAGGAGGAGTAGTCGCTGGAACAGTAGCTTATCTAATAGGAGAAAAATATGGCAACTAATATTATTTTAATAATTTTAGTAACTTCTTTTGCAACATATATATCAAGATTTCTCGGTGCTTTTACCTCAGAAAAAATTGTTGAAACTTCTAAAATTTATAAATGGTTTAATTGTGTTGCATATTCAACACTTGCAGCTTTAATTTCAAGAATGCTAATTTTTCCCTCAGGCGATCTCTCTGATGTGCATTATATTTTAAGGATAACAGTAATATTGTTATCAATATTAATTTTTTATGTAACAAAGAGAAATTTAGTTTATCCAACTGTATTATCTGCTATAATTTTGGCTACATTAAATAGTTTTGCGGTATGAAAAAGCTCATTTTTATTATATTTTTTTTAGTTTTTAGTACTCAAGTAAAAGCAGGATGTGATGATCCAATAACTGATGGTGTAGATTATACACAGTGCAAGTTTTCGGATGGACAAGATTTACAAGGAAGCTATCTTCCAAATTCTAATCTTTCATTTGCAAGTTTTATTCAAGTAAATCTTGATAAAAGTATAATGATGAATTCAAACTTAGCTTTTGGTACATTTTCAGAATCTTCATTTATTAGAGCCAACTTGTATGAGTCAACATTAACTGGTGCAAACTTTGAACTGTCAAATTTTTCTAGTGCAAATCTTACAAGAGCAGATTTTATGGGAGCTACACTTATTGATGTAAATTTTCAAAATTCCAATTTGATGGAGGCAAATTTTACTTCATCAAATATATTAAACGCAAATTTTGAGGGTGCTAATTTAATAGGTGCTACATGGACTAATGGTGAAATATGTGGTCCAGACTCGATAGGTGTTTGCAACAAGTAATTTTATGAAAGATCTTTTAAAAATAAATGGATTTGAAATTTCGTATCACGAAAAATCTAATAGAATAATAAATATTAAAATTGAAGATGAAATTATAGATAGATTAGCATTTCCGTTTAAAAAATTTAATATTACAGCTCTTGAGTATAAACCATTTACAAGATTCACTATTGCTAAAAGTTTAGATGAGACAGCATCTAATAAATTAAGTAACTTCATTAATGAAATAATAAAAGATAGAGATACAGGTTGTTTTATTATTGGCCCAAAAAAAATTTCATCTAAAATTGATCAAACTTTTCTGGTAAAACTTTCAACAGCCATTACTCATTTAATTGGCAATCCAAACCATGACTCCATGGCAGGTAAATATTATGCAAGATTTCATGTAAAACATGAAGATAATAGTGATTCATATCTTAGAAAAGCTTACACAAATATGGATTTGCATACAGATGGAACTTATGTTCGAGAAACAACAGATTGGATTTTAATGTCTAAACTCGAAGAAGAAAATGTAGCTGGTGGAGAAACTGCTTTACTGCATTTGGATGATTGGGAACATTTACCTGAACTTTCAGAAGACAAAATTGGTTTACAAAATTTTACTTGGGGATCACCTAAAAGTAAAAATATTGACTATAAAGTTGAACACCCTGTATTTTCAAAGGATGAAAACGGTAAACCAATTATTTCGTATATAGATCAATTTCCAGAACCTAAAAATATGGAGCAAGGACTATTTTTGCAGAAATTATCTGATGCACTCGAGGGTAGCAAAAATAAAATTGTAACTTCCTTACCAGTTGGCAGTGCAGTTGTAGCAAATAATTATTTTTGGCTTCATGGAAGAAAGCCATTTATTGAAAATAAAAATTTATCAAGAGAATTATTAAGAATTAGAGGTTCCTTTTTTAATAATTAAGTATAGTAATTAAACTATGAAACTCGGTTTTATAGGAACAGGTAAAATTACTCATTCTGTTGTCACAGGAATTTGTTCATCTAGGATTAAGTTTAATGAAATATTAGTCTCCCCAAGAAACCTAGCAACTGCTAGAAAATTGGCCAAATATAACAAAAAGGTTAAAATAGCAAAGTCAAATGATGAAATTGTAAACTCTTGCAATTGGATATTTTTAGCTGTTACTCCAACAGTAGGTCAAAATCTTATAAAAAAACTTAAATTTAAATCTAATCAAACAGTAATAAGTTTCATATCAACTATTACATTACCGCAATTAAAAAAAATGATTAAAGCTAAGGCAACAATAGTGAGAGCAATTCCTTTACCTCCAATATCTATAAAAAAAGGTCCTGTTCCAATTTTCCCTCCAAATAAAAAAATAAAAAGTTTTTTTAACAAATTAGGTACTACAGTTGAAATCAAAAATGAGAACCTTTCAAAAAATTTCTGGTCCACATCAGGTATGATGGCCCCATTCTATGAACTTTTAAATACTATGGCTAATTGGTTAGTAAAAAAAGGTGTGAAAAAGGAAAACGCTCAAAAATACATTACATCTTTGTTCCTTGCTTTATCGGAAGATGCAGTTGTAAATTCAAAAAAAGATCTAAAATATTTAGTAAAAGAATCCCAAACTCCCAAAGGGCTTAACGAACAAGGAGTTAACGAACTTAGAAAATTAGGTTTTTATAAATCAACTGAAAAAACCTTAAACAGTATTCTTAAAAGACTTAATAAAATATAATCCTACAGTAGCTTATGTCTAACATTCTGCAAATTGAAAATTTATCAAAATATTTTGGTGGGTTAGCTGCAGTTTCAAACTGCTCATTAAAAATAAAAGAGGGTTCTATTACAGGAATTATTGGTCCAAATGGTTCAGGTAAGACAACTTTGTTTAATCTAATTGCTGGTAACTTAAAATCTTCTGAAGGAAATGTTTTATTCAATAATGAAAATATAACTGACGTACCATCTCACGAATTATTCTCAAAAGGTTTATTAAGAACTTTTCAAATAGCTCACGAGTTCTCAAATATGACAGTACTAGAAAATTTAATGATGGTCCCTGGAAATCAGTCAGGGGAAATTCTTTTAAATGCACTTTTAAAACCCAACTTAATAAAGCAAGAAGAAGATGAAATTAGAAAAAAAGCTTATGAAGTAACTGAATTTTTAAATTTAAAACATTTAGCTAATGAGAGAGCTGGAAATTTGTCGGGTGGTCAAAAAAAACTACTTGAACTTGGAAGAACAATGATGGTCGATGCTAAACTTGTACTGTTAGATGAAGTAGGAGCAGGGGTGAATAGAACCTTATTAAAAGATTTAGGAACAGCCATACTTAGATTAAACAAGGAAAAAAACTACACTTTTTGCATGATTGAGCACGATATGGATTTTATTAGTAGAATGTGTGACCCAGTTATTGTTATGTCAGAAGGATCTGTTTTGTTTGAGGGAACATCAGATGAAGTAATAAAAAATGATAAAGTGATTGATAGTTATTTGGGAAGGAAAAAATAAAAAAAAATGGCCTTTTTTGAGGGAAATAACATGACTGGTGGCTATGGAGATGGTCCTGACATCATAAGTTCTTGCAGTATAAATGTGGATAAAGGTGAGATAGTTGCAATATTAGGTCCTAATGGTGCTGGAAAATCTACAGCTATGAAAGCAATGCTTGGACTATTAAAACTAAAGTCTGGAAATATTATTATTGATGGTGAGGATATCTCAAATTTATCTCCACAGGAACGAGTAAAAAAAGGAATTTCGTTTGTCCCCCAAACTAGAAACGTATTTGCAGAACTTACTGTTAAGGAAAATTTGGAAGTAGGCGCTTTTTTAAGAACTGATGAAATTAATAAGGTTATTGATGAAATTTATGATCTTTTTCCAATATTAAAAGAAAAGAAAGATCAAATAGTTGGACAATTATCAGGTGGTCAAAGACAGCAGGTAGCTTTAGGTAGAGCCTTAATGATAAAACCATCAGTACTAATGTTAGATGAACCAACTGCTGGGGTTTCACCAATCGTAATGGATGAATTGTTTGAACATATTCTAAGAGTTAAAGAGACCAAAGTAGGAATTATAATGGTTGAGCAAAATGCAAAACAAGCGCTTAGTATTTCTGATAGAGGTTACGTATTAGTGACTGGTGAAAATAAATTTGAAGGTTCTGGAAATGAATTATTAAATGATCCAGAAGTACGAAGGTCTTTTTTAGGAGCATAATATGGATTTATTAAATGCAGTAATTGTATTACTTAATTATACGATTATCCCAGCTTTAACATATGGTTCACAATTAGCTCTTGGAGCAATATTTGTAACTTTGATTTATGGGATTTTACGATTTGCGAACTTTGCAACAGGAGACATGATGTCTTTTGGTACAATGTTTGCAGTACTTCTAACTTATTATTTTCAATCTATTGGAATAAATTTTGGGTTTTTACCAACTGCATTACTTACAATTCCATTCGCAATTATAATGATGATACTTTACATGTTATTGATTGATAAGACAGTTTTTAATTACTATAGAATAAAAAAAAGTCCTCCTGTTCAACTAGCAATGGTAAGTGTTGGAGTGATGTTTGTAACACAAGCAATTATTAGAATAATTATTGGTCCAACAGATAGAAGATTTTTAGATGGTGAAAAATTTATAATTAAAGCATCTGAATTTAAAGAAATGACAGGACTTGCTGAAGGCTTAACAATCAAATCAACTCAAATGATAACAATTGTTGTAACAATAATTGTTGTTGCAATTATGTTTTGGTTTTTAAATAAAACCAAAACTGGAACAAGTATGAGAGCATACTCTGATAATGAGGATTTAGCCCTTCTATCAGGAATAGATCCAAAAAAAGTTGTACTTATAACATGGATTATTGCAGGTATATTAGCCACAATTGGAGGGATTTTGTATGGTTTAGATAAGAGTTATAGACCATTTGTATATTTTAATAATATGCTGCCTATATTTGCTGCAGCTATAGTTGGGGGAATAGGAAATCCATACGGGGCTTTTTTTGGTGGATATGTTATTGCATTTGCTGAAATTTTTGTAACTTATGCTTATAAACGGGTTTTAGTTTATCTATTACCAGAACCACTTGAACCCAATTCACTAATGCAACTATTATCAACTGATTACAAGTTTGCAATTTCATTTTCTATATTAGTAATTGTATTAATATTTAGACCATCAGGAATATTTGAGGGTAAAAGGATATGAGAAATTATTATAACATAATAATTGCATACTCAATAATGATGCTACTAATTATTTTAGTTGGAATATTTCAATCATGGTCAATTGCTCTTACAATATTTAATTATTGTATGATCTCAGCAGTGATGACAATGGGTGCTAACATACAGTGGGGTTATGCTGGACTTATCAACTTTGGAATTATGGGTTATACCGCGCTCGGAGGTTTAGCAGTTGTTTTGGTGTCTGTAGCTCCAGTCCCAGAGGCTTGGGGTGCCGGAGGTATAAATATGTTAGCATGCTTAGGTTTAATAATCTTAATGATTTTATCAGTAAGATATATTTTAAAAAATATACAAAAATCAAATAAAAGAAATTATTATGTAGCTGGTGTTATTATTATTGGATTAATATTAATTAAAATTATTTCAGGTCCTGCTATAGAACAAATAGAGGCAGTAGATCCAGCAAAGACAGGTTTTCTTGGTGGGCTTGGAATGCCAGTTTTATTTTCATGGATCGTTGGGGGATTATTTGCAGCTGGTTTAGCGTTTATTGTTGGTAAAGTTGCTCTAGGATTAAGAGCAGATTATTTAGCTATAGCTACATTATTAATTGCTGAGATTGTTGTATCAATAATTAAACATGAAGATTGGTTAGCAAGAGGTGTAAAAAATGTAATTGGATTAAAAAGGCCAGCACCTTACGAAATAGACTTACAAACTTCATCTTGGTTTATTAATTTAGTCGAAAAATTTCATTCAAAAAAATTAGAATTAGTAAGTTCATTAACTGAAAGGCAGGATTTGTTAAATCAATTAGTAATAGATGCATCTTCGGTTTATGTTAAACTATGCTTTGCTGGATTATTTTTAATTGTAGTAATTATTTTGTTAATCATAACTCAAAAATCTCTTTATTCTCCGTGGGGTAGAATGATGCGTGCAATAAGAGATAATGAAGAAGCAGCTAGCGCTATGGGAAAGAATGTTGTAAAACAACATTTATTCATTTTCATCCTTGGCTCAGCAATTGTAGGTATAGCAGGAGCAATGATGGTAACAAATGATGGTTTGTTTACTCCAGGAAGTTATAGACCGATGAGATATACTTTTGTTATTTGGGTAATGGTTATTGTTGGAGGAACTGGTAACAACTTTGGAGCAATTCTTGGTGGATTTGTTGTATGGTTCTTATGGGTAGAGGCAGCTCCAATTGCTCTTTTCTTCATCAATTTATTCACAGCACATTTACCAGAAACAAATGAAATTAAAGTTCACCTGATTAACAGCGCACCTTATTTTAGGTTTTTATTAGTTGGAATAGGATTACTTTTCATTATGAGATTTAGACCTCAAGGATTAATTCCTGAAAAGATTATTAAACAGTAATTTTTTAAGTGAGTTTTTTAATTTTAGGCTTTTTAACTGGATTAAGTTTGATCTTAGCCTTGGGAGCTCAAAATATTTTTGTAATTGAACAAGGTCTTAAAAAACAATTTATATTTATAGTTTGTTTAATATGTGCATTGTCTGATTTTCTCTTAATTTTTTTAGGAATATTCTTATTTCAATATTTTGAAAATTTTTTCTCACAATCAATTGAATTAATTCTTAATATTTTATTACTTTTATTCTTAATAAATTTCATTTGGAAAAAAGTAAAAATAGTAAACAAGAAAATTTCAATTTATCACAATCAAAATAAGGAAAATTTAGTTAATATAATTTTTAAAACTTTAGGTTTTACTTACCTTAATCCACATGTTTATTCAGACACAGTATTTTTTTTAGGGAATTTTTCAAAAAATTTTTTATTAAGTCAGAAATACTTATTCGGGATTGGAGCATCGTTATCATCAATCATCTTTTTCTTTAGTTTAGGATATTTTTCTAAATACTTATCAAGTTATGTGGGTAGCGAAAAGCTATGGAAAATAATCAATTATTCCATAATATTATTTATGTCTTTGCTATCGCTATATGTTTTCTTGAGCATTATAAAATAAAAACCTCAGCGGTCAGATTTAGCCGCTGAGGTTTAATTTAACAAATTTTATCTTTGTTTTTTATCTTTAAATTTTCCACCTTTAATTTCTTTTTCAATAAAGGCACCTGATGCTTCTCCTACATCAGTTAATTCAACACTAGATGCTCCCTCATAGTTAACTGCTTTACCACTAGCAAGTAAATCTAATGCTTTTTTTAATTCTCCTGGATAAATTTTTTCTCCTGGAGCATTTGCAACAGACATTACATTTGCTTGAACAGTAGCTCTATCAGCTTTTCCACCAGCTTGCATTGCAAGTACAATCAAAGCTGCAGCATCATAAGACTCAGAAGTATAAGGTCCAGATGAATCGATTCCTGCTCCACCAGCTACACCTTTAAATATTGTAGCACCTTTACCCATTGATCCTGGCAAAGATCCAAATGATTTGTTAAGATCATTTCCAAATCTGTCAGTTAAAGAGTCACCAATCATTCCATCAGATAGAACAAATACGTCAAACGCACCTGAGTCTAATGAACCATCAATGATACTTCCACCAGCTTGGTCTAAGTAACCTAACACAGCTAAAGCATCGCCACCTGCTGCTGCCAATGTAGCAACTTCAGCACCATAATCACCTTTACCTTCTTCGTGAGCTGTAACAACTGTTACGTTTATTCCGTGAGCTTTAACAGCTGCAACATATACATCTGCTAAACCTTTACCGTAGTCGTTATTAGTATGTGTTACTGCAATACTTTTTACTTTTCTGTCTTTAGTAATATCTGCTAATACTTGACCACCTCTTGCGTCAGATGGAGCAGTTCTAAAGAAGTATCCGTTATCTTTAAGATCAGTTAATCCTGGAGAAGTAGCTGATGGTGAAATCATAACAACACCATTCGGAACAGCAACATTAGTTGCTATTGCTCCAGTAACACCAGAACAATCGGCACCCATAATTGCTACTACACCACCAGATATTAAACCTTCAGCAGCAGCTGTAGCAGCAGCTGAATCAACACAAGTTGAGTCTGCTCTTTCAACAGAAATTTTCTTTCCTCCAAGTAATGAGCCAGAGTCTGAAGCTTCTTTAAATGCAAGCTCTGCAGATGCAGCCATAGCTGGAGTTAGGGACTCAATAGGACCTGTGAATCCTAAAATAATACCCATTTTTATGCCATGTCCATCTGAATATGCTTTGGATGCAAAGCAAGAAACAAATACGAACATCGCTAATACTAGTTTTTTCATATATTCCCTCTAATTGTTAACAATTTATATAAATAAAATTAAATCCTATTAGTTTTAATTTTCAATGAGAAAATTATCTCATTTTTTGAGTAAAAAACACAGAAGTTATGACAATTATTCCTCCTATTACAGTTATTAAAGATGGAATCTCTCCAAAAATAAAAAATGTGAGAATTAAACCAAATACAGGGAACAAAGCATAGAATGGTAATACCCTATCTAAAGGATAAAATTTATAAAGATAGAACATCATTAAGTGTCCTAGTAAAGAAATAATTGCTCCAGCATATAAAACTGTAAACCAACTCTCTAAACTGATATTTTTTATTGTTTGGAAAGTATTACCTTCAAATATTGCAGATAATATTATTAAAATTACAAACCCTGTAAAGCTCATTATAGTATTTGTAAATTTAACATCTAATTCTTTTAAATATCTAGAAAATACTTGGGATAGTCCGTAGAAAAAAGCCATACCACAAATAAGAAGAGACCCTATTATTTCCTCGACTACTTTTGGGTCAAAAGCAAGTATAACAACACCAAAAAAAGATATCATAATTAATATCCATTTTTTATAACTTATTTTTTCATTTAAAAATATTGAGCTTAATATAATCCCAAAGGGAATTGAAAGTTGAGCACCAATTGTAATTGGTGCAAGTATACTTGATGCATTTATAGATAAATACAAAAACATATTCACTGCAACACCAAAACATAATGAAAAACCAATTAAAGGAATAATATATTTTTTATCTATTATTTGAATTTTAAAAAATGGAATTAAACAAATAAAAACAACAGCCATTCTTAATGAGCCAAAAAGAATTGGTGGAATAGTGTCGTTTAATCCAAGCTTACCAGTTGGAT
Organism: uncultured Pelagibacteraceae bacterium; assembly: GCA_902604795.1. Taxonomy (GTDB): domain Bacteria; phylum Pseudomonadota; class Alphaproteobacteria; order Pelagibacterales; family Pelagibacteraceae; genus Pelagibacter. Next base: position 17,040 of record CACKZV010000009.1, read on the forward strand.
ATGCACTTCCTAATAAAAATACAACAAATAAAATAAGTAAAGTATGTTTTGCAGACAAAAATTATCTTATAGAGAAAGGATCTAAAGTTGGTTCATCAGATGTGTAATACCAAGTTGTCTTAACTCTAGTATAATCTTTAATTGAGTCCATTCCCGCTTCCTTTCCATATCCACTATCTTTAATTCCACCAAAAGGTGCTGAAGGAGAAATTAATCGATAAGTATTTACAAACGTTATACCTGCTCTTATTGCGTTAGAAACTCTTAGGCCTCTCGAAAAGTCACTAGTATAAACTCCTGAAGATAATCCGTATTGATTATCGTTCATTTTCTCTATTACCTCTTTTTCTGTATCAAATTTCATAACTGATAAAACTGGTCCAAAAAGCTCATTTTCTGCGGTTGGAAGATTATGATTATCACATTCAATTATTGTAGGAGGAAAATAGTATCCCTCATTTGAAAATGGATGCCTTTCACCACCACATTTTATTTTTCCACCCTGTTCAGTGGTTTTTTTTATGTTTTTTTCAATAATTTCTAACTGTTTATAATTACTCAAAGGTCCCATTTCTGTGTCTGGATCCATGGGAGCACCAATTTTTATTTTTTCAGCTCTTTTTGTAAGTTTATCAAGGAACTCATCGTAAATTCCTTTTTGAAGATATAGCCTTGAACCTGCAATACAACTCTGTCCGCTAGCTCCAAATATTCCTGCGGTAATTCCATTAATAGCATTTTCTTGATGAGCATCATCAAATACTGCAACAGGACTTTTTCCTCCAAGTTCTAAGCTTACTTCTGATAAATTTTCTGCAGAATTTCTAATAATATGTCTTGCAGTTTCGGGCCCTCCAGTAAAAGCAACTTTTTCAACTAAATTATGTGTAGTTAAAGCTTTTCCACATGGGTCTCCAAATCCTGTGATAACATTTACTACTCCTTTAGGAATACCTGTTTCCTCTATCAATTTTGCAAATTCAAACATTACAGCTGGCGCAAGTTCAGAAGATTTAATAACTACCGTGTTTCCCATAGCTAAAGCAGGTGCAAGTTTTGTTGCAGTTAAAAACATTTGAGAATTCCATGGAACAATCGCAGCAATAACACCAATAGGTATTCTTGAGGTTATAGCTTGAATATTTGGTTTATCTATTGGTAGAACTGTACCCTCGACCTTGTCTGCCATACCAGCATAATAATCATAGTACTCTGCAATGTAATTTGCCTGCTTATTTGTTTCTCTAAAAAGTTTTCCTGTATCTATAGTTTCAATTTTTCCAAGCAATTCCGCATTGTCTCTAAGCTTATTACCAATAGCTCTTAGAAACTTTGCTCTTTCACGCGGTAATATTTTAGGCCAATCTCCTTCAAAGGCTTTTTGAGCTGCTTGAACTGCTTTATCTACATCAGAAGCACTTGCCTCAGGAACAACTGCCCATGGCCTATTATCCTCTGGGTTTAAAGTTTCAAAAGTCTTTTTACTATCTGAGTCAACCCATTGTCCCCCTATAAACATTTTGTATTTTTTTAATTCAGGCATTTTGTATATGATCTTTAATTGCATTATTTACATCATATGAGCATTCAATGCTACATAGATGTTTACCTACAGGTATTATTTTTACTTCAGAGTTTTTAATTTTCTTACTTAGATTATTAGACATTTCTGGAGTTGAGCCTACATCACCTTCTCCAGTCATCACAAGTGTTTTGACATTAATATTTTCAAATTTTTCGTTATCTTCGTGATTTACAAACAATGAGTAAACTTTAATAAAGTTATCCATATTATTCTTTCTAAGAATTGAGAAAATTTTATCTAAAATTTGAGGATTTTTCTCAATAAAATCCTTATTAAACCATCTTTGGAGTGCGTCTTTTGTCAGTTTTTTATCTTTTTTTGTCTGTTCAAACCTTTCATTTACTATCTTCTGTTCATTATCAGATCTATTAAATATTGAGCACAACAATGTTAGGGATTTCAATCTATTACTAAATCTCGTTGCAAAGTTTCTTGCAATCAATGAGCCTATTGAAAATCCAACAAGGTGAATTTTATCAAATCTTAATTCATCAATAAGATCAATAATTTGATCTGAAAAATCATCAAAACTTATTTTCTCTTTATTTAAAGGAGTTCTACCGTGTCCAAGGATATCGTAAATTAAAACCGTATTATCAAATTCATTAATTTGTGGATCCCATATATTATGATCAAGACCCACACCATGAATAAATACAATTGGAATTCCTTCTTTTTGATTTAGTTTATAAAATGTACCTTTAGAATCTGTTGCATTGATCATTATTATTTTGGTTCAATGCCCATCTCCTTCATATCTTGGTACCTATCGCCTGTTCTTGCGTGAGCTCTACCTGTCGAAGCGCCACCAATTGCAATAACGATTTCATCATCAAATGGAGCATCATGAATTGTAAACTCATGTGTAAGATAATATGGTCTTAAACCAGAGTCGGTTTTGTGCATCATTGGGATAGATATTTTGGATCCAGCTGGACCTCTTGTATTCGTAAAACTTAAATAAGAAGTTCCTCCAACAGCGTCTCTGAATTTATTACCAAATCTTAATGTATGAATAAATGCTGATGCATGCTCTATTTCTCCATTCAGTCCAACTACACCTGCTTTGCCATATGCTAATATTTTATCAGGAGAGCCTATTTCTTTTATAAGTTCAGGAACCAATAAATCTCCGAGTTTAGGAGCTAGATCTAAAATAATGGGCTTTAAGTCTTCTACAAAACCTTTTCCATCCCATGGATTTTTAAAAACTGCAGCAACAGAAACCATCACAACTGGTTCTTTAGCTTCTTTTCCACCTTCAATAAAAGTTTTATCTACAAATTTAGTAAACTTACGTAATTCTAATTTCATTTTTTAATTCTATGTGTAAAGCTATCTCTCCTAAAACTGTATAACGCTTTTGGATCTACATCAACATCTATAACAACTGGTTTATTTACTTTTAATGCACTTTTTACTGCTTCATTAACTTCTGATAATTTTTTAACTTTAATTCCCTTAGCACCATACAGTTTAGCAACTTCATCAAAGGGAGGGCTTTGAATGTCAGCTCCTAGATATCTTTCACCATAAAAATCTTTTTGATAAGCTTTTTCTGCTCCCCAACTTTTGTTGTTCATCACTATTGTAATTGTGTTTATTCCATGTTCCACAGCTGTACTTAATTCTGAAATAGTCATTCCGAAACCACCATCACCCATTAAACTAACGACAGTTTTATTAGGTTTTGCAACCTTTATGCCTAAGCCACATGCAAATGAGAAGCCTACTAAACCAAAATCAAGGGGAGTGAAAAGCGCAGGAGGATTGTAATATTCTAAAGCATCTGTTGCTTGAAGGCAGAGTGTGCCAGCATCGAGTGTTATTGCAGTATTTTTCGGTAGTATTTTTCTTAATTCTTTGAATAGACCGTTTGGTTGGATTGGAAAATTTTTTGACTTTATATTATCTCTATTTATAAGAAATTTTGATCTCTCTAACAAAAAACTATTTGTCCACTCTTTGTAATTGAAAATTTTCTTTTGTTTTCTTAATTCAGCTAAAATTTGATCTGTCACCAGAGCAGCATCCCCATGAATACCCACATTAACTGGAAAGTATCTTCCTATCATTGTTTTTTCTAACTCAATTTGTACAATTTTCGCGTTTTTATTTATATTGTCATACGAATAGAAAGTGGAATTGAAACCAAGTCTTGTACCAATTGCAATAATTAGCTCTGCTTCTTTGACTAATCTTGATGCAACAATATTTCCTCTAGGCCCCATTTGTCCTGCATTTAACTTATGACTGAATGGAATTGCATCTCCATGTCCTGCTGCAGTTACAATTGGAATATTTAAAAATTCAGCAAGCTTTGTTACAGACTTAAATTTTGAATTATATTTTATTCCTCCTCCAGCAACAATCACAGTTTTTTTTGAGTTGAGAATAAGTTTTACAGTTCTGTCAATTGAATTCTTTTTACTTTTTAAGTCACTTTCAGTTTTATAGGATTTTTTATTTTCATTAATCTTAAACTTTGCAGTATCAGAAAGAACATTTCTTGGAAGATTTATACAAACTGGTCCTCTTCGAGGCGACATTGCAAGATTAAAAGCATCTCTAAAAGCCACTGGTATATGACTTGCCTTTTTTACTGTCCAAGTTTTTTTTGTTATAGGATCAAAAAGCGATTGTTGGTCAAGTCCTTGAAAGGCATCTTCCATCTTGTCTTTAGTAGAATATAAACCTGCAATAGATACCACAGGAGAAAATGCTGCTTTTGCTTGCGCTATGCCTGTAACGAGATTAGTTGCTCCGGGACCGTTTTGACCAGCAATTATTACACCTGGTTGATTAGAAGCTCGTGCATATCCATCTGCCATATGCGTTCCAGTTCTTTCGTCTCTTACACCGATAAATTTAATTTTTTTTTCATGATACAACGCATCAAACATTTCCATTGTAGCTGAACCAATTAAACCAAAGACATGTTTAACTTTTTCTTTTTTTAGAGATTTCACTGCCGCTTGACCACCGGTCAAGGTATTCTTGGACTTAATCACGATACTTTTTTAACTTCAGTATCTAGATCATCTTTAAAGTTAGGCATTACTTTTTCAGTGAATAGTTTAATACTTTTCATGCAATCTTCATGTTTAACACCCGGAAAGTTAGACCAGACTTGAAGATTTTGAAGATTAAGCTCTGATTGAAGTTCTTTAATCTTATCTGTTACATATTCAGGAGTACCAAATAACATATTTCGCTTATGTAAAAACTCGTAATTAAGAAGATCTAATTTACCCTTTGTTTCTGGAAGTTCTTCACCGGGATCCATATGATTACCAAGACCTCTCCAATGACAAACCCATTTCATATAATTTACCATATGTTGTCCTGCTTTTTCTTTAGCCTCTTCCATAGTATCAGCAACAAACATATCTCTAACGAGAGTAACACCTTCACCTAAAGGAACATTTTTTTTAGTAACTTCCGATCTTTTATTTTTGTAAGCTTCAAATCTTATTTTCAATGCTTTAACTGTAGGTATCCACATAATTACATTTATGTTATTTTCTGCAGCCCACTCTATAGATCTTATACCATCAACAACTTGATGTATTGGAGGGTGTGGATTTTGATAAGGTTTTGGAAGAACACTAATTTTTTTCATTGTGTTATCTTCCATATTCATAAATTCTTCACTTGGCGGGCTCATGTCATGCTGCCAAACATAATTTGGTGAAGGGTAAGTATAAAATTCTCCATCATGATTAAAAAATTTTTCTGACCATGCTTTTTTTAAAATTTCTAATGTTTCAGCAAATAATCTAAAATTTTTTGCCTGATCTTTTAAATCTGCCTCTTTGTTTAAATTAATTGCCTCTCTTCCATAAACTCCTCTAGCAACACCAACTTCTACTCTTCCTTTTGAAAGTTGATCAAGTGTAGCAATATCTTCTGCTAATCTTATAGGATTATGAAAAGTTATTACATTTGCTGCTTGTCCTATTCTTATATTTTTTGTTCTTGCTGCAGCATCTGCTCCTAGCATTAGGGGATTGGTACACGACTCCATTCCTTCATGGTTAAAATGGTGTTCAGTAAACCAAATTGAATTCCAATTGTTTTGATCACAATATTCGGTGATCTGTTTAGTTTCATCTAATAATTTATGATACGGTTTGTGTGTCCAATTTGTAGTATTACAAAAATAACCAAACTTCATTAAGCCTCCTTTAAAAATTAATTTAAAGACGACCGATCCCACTTTCGTATATGATTTTACGACGAGTTATGTATCGCTTTATGTAATAATATTATTATTCTTACCTTTGATATTCAACGAATTTTTTAAGGGATTTATTAAGAAATTTATCATATCTGATACCACTTTTTGCTAATTTCTTATTATTAAGAAATGAAAGATTCATTTTAAAGTCATATGAGGGTTCAAAAAAGAAAGGTACTGAAAGCCTTTTTTGCTTGTTCCATAATACCCTATGATTAGTTGCTTTAAACTTGCCTTTGCTTAAATATTCTAGCGCTCTACCTGTATTCACTACCAAGGCATTTTTATTGAAAGGGACATTATACCATTTTTTTGTTTTTCGGTTTTGAACTTGCAAGCCACCTTTTTTGTTTTGATATAAAACTGTGAAAATACCACTATCAACATGCGTTTCACATCCAAGTGCTACCCCATCTTCTTTAGATATTTCGACTGGTTTAGATTGATTAGAGTAATAATTAAATCTTAAAGTACTGAGTGTTTTAAGTCTTGAAAAAACTTTTTTAGATAAATTAGTGTCTTTTTTATAAATCTTTATAATACTTTTAAAAAGAGTTTCGCTAAGATTAAATAAATTTTCATAATAATCAGATAGTTTTTTGATAGATTGTTTGTTAAATGATTTTTCTATGCTCAAATGCTCGATGTATTGAGTTTTAGTTTTTTTGGAAAAACCCTTTGTCACTTTCAAATCACCTAAGTCTAATCCTTCTTTTCCATTAACATCATTTGGAAAATATCCTCGATAAATATTTTTGTTCTTTTTATTCCATTTCTTTGGAGCTAACTTAAATTTGTTGTTTTTATTTGATTTAAAAAAATTTTCTCCAATTTTGCATACTTTATTTATTTGTTTGAATTTAATTCCATGACCAATTATTTGAAAAAAACCAACTTCGACACAGGCTTTTTCAATTTCTCTTATTATTTTTAATGTTGCTTTTGAATTGAAGTTTTTTTTTAGAATAGGATTAATATTGATTGTTGGAATATAGTTTTTTCTTATCATCTATTTGTTGGTGTATCTGTAGCAATCATTTGTCCGCGTACTTTTTCTCTAAAATAAATATACGCACCAGCACCAATAATTATTGTTGCTCCAAGAAAAGTTCTTGGTACTGGAATTGTTTCAAATAATATGTAACCAGCTACCATTGCAAACACTATGTATGAATACTCAAATAATGAAACAACCGATGGTGAGGCAATACTATAAGCAGTAAATACACAAAAAAACGAAATCGATGCAACGATTCCCATAATTAAAACATAAGGCCAAGCCCCCCCTGGATTAGTAAACCATTCTCTCACAATAAATTGCAAAGTTGGATCTGTAAAAGTATTAAATTTTCCATCACCACTAACAAAAAATATTACCAAACTTGCAAATAATGCAAAAATATAAAGCCATGTCATTTGAGTATAGATAGTATCTTTATCAGATGTATATTTTGTTATAGTCATCGAGATTGAATAACAAAGAGCACATGCTACAGGTGCTAATTTAAAGAAATTAAAATCATCTAAAGATGGATTTAAAACAATCAATACACCAATAAATCCAACTACTATTGCACTCCATCTTCTAATTCCAATTTTTTCTTTTAAGAAAAATTTAGCAAACATAGACATAAAGAACGGGCAGGAGAAAAATAGTGCACTTGTCATAGCAAGTGTCATAAAGGTCAGTGAAATATAAAAAAAACTAAAACCAAAGAAAAAACATATAACTCTTATTAGTGTTAATAATGGGTAATGTGTTTTTAAAGATATTGTTTTTTTAGTTATTAAAACAAAGGATAGCAAAAATACTGATTGTATAAGGGTTCTTCCAAAGTAAAGCTCGAATAAAGCAATATCCTCAAAAATAAACTTAATTAGAGAATCTTGTATTGAAAAAAAAGCCATACCAGTCATTATAAAAAAAATACCTCTGGTATTTTGGTTTGTATCCATGAGACACCTATATCAAATCAGTAGTAATAATAATATTAATTATTTAAAATTGCCTCTGAACCTTTTTCAGCAATCATTAGTGTAGGAGCATTTAGATTTGCACTTGGAATTTCAGGTATCACTGATGCATCAATTACTCTTAAATTTCCAATCCCATTTACTTTCAAATCCTGGTCTACTACTGCCATACCATCAACTCCCATTTTGCATGTTCCACAAGGATGATAAGCAGTATCTGCTTTAGATCTAACATATTCATTTAATTCATCATCTGACTGTGCATCAAAACCTGGCCCAACTTCATCACCAGCATGCTCTGCTAAAGCTGGCTGTGATAGAATTTTTCTTGCAACATGAATACATTCTCTTGTTTGTTTAAGATCTTCTTCTTCTTTTAAATAGTTAAATAATATTTTAGGATAATCATACGGGTCTGAGGAATTAAGTGTTATTTCACCTCTACTTTTTGGATGATTTGGACTTGCATGTAATTGGTAACCATGTGAGTCAGGATCTTCTAGGCCATGATTTATCACAAATGATGGAAAAAAATGAAATTGAATGTTAGCAACTTTTCTTTCTGGCGATGATTTTGCAAAACCACCAGCCTCCAAAAATGATTTTGAGCAAGGTCCAGATTTAAACATAAACCATTGCATACCTGCTAAAATTTTAGGTATTAATTTTGTATATGTGTAAAGTGTATTAGGAGTTTTACATTTCTGCTGTATGTAAGTTTCAAGATGATCTTGTAAATTTTTTCCAACCCCCTTTGAGTGATGAATAACTTTAATACCATTATCTCTAAGATGAGTTTCGTCACCTATACCAGATAACATTAATAATTGTGGAGAATTTATAGATCCTCCACTCAAAACTACTTCTTTATTTGCATAAATCTTTTCAACTTTGTTATTTATTTTTACTTGAAGACCAACTGCTTTTTTTCCTTCAAATAGTATCTTTTCAACAAATGAGTTTTTTAAAATATTTAAATTTTTTCTATTTTTAACAGGGTTTAAATAATACTTGGCAACTCCAGCTCTCTCACCTTGATGCATTGTTGTATCAAACATACCAAAACCCTCTTGTTCTTCACCATTCATATCTATATTTGTTTTGTGACCTGCTTCAGCTGCAGCATCAATAAATGCTTTAAATAGTGGATTTGAATTTTTAGATAAATTTATCGGAAGTGGACCCAATGATCCTCTGTATTGATTTTCACCTTCAGACCAAGTTTCAATCTTCTTAAAATAAGGAAGAACTTTATCATAGGACCAATCATCCAAACCAAAGTTTTCCCATCTTGTATAGTCATCTCTATTTCCTCTTACAAAGACCATTCCATTATGAGATGAGCATCCTCCAATCATCTTTCCTCTTGGGCAAAAAACACGTCTATTGTTCAAATATGGCTCAGGTTCTGAATAATATTTCCAATTATATTTGGGATCATGCATCGTATATAGAAGAGCTAATGGCATTTTAACCTTCCAAATATCACTAGATCCACCTGCCTCAAAAATGGCTACAGAATTGTTAGGATTCTCAGATAGCCTATTTGCTACTACACATCCAGCTGAACCGGCACCAACTATGAGATAATCGAAAGCTTGCATTTAATTTGGATTATCGCCCTCTACTGCAATCCTGTCCATAACTCTTTCATGGCCCAATCCTCTGCCAGGAAAAAAATCAGTCAGACCTTGGTGAAGGGTGCTTCTATTGTCCCAAATTGCTACAGCATTTTCAGTCCATTTAAACCTGCATGTAAAATCAAGTCTTTCTTGATGTAAAAATATTTCATTTAAAATATCTGAACTTTCATTTTCATCTAAATCTAAAATTCTTTTTGTATACATTGAATTTACATACAAAATTTTTTTTCCTGTTTCAGGATGAGTTCTAACTACTGGATGGGAATTTGAATATTCATCTAGATTACCATTCCCTTCCATTTCCTTATATGCTTCAACAAATGCTGCCGCACCTAAAGAACTATGAATGGCTTTTTTGTCCTTAACCTTATCTTTAATTTCATCACTTAATGTATCGTAAGCAATTTCCATATTAGAAAACATTGTATCTCCACCAACTGGAGGAACTTTAATTGATCTTAATATAATTACTTTTGTTGGTTTTGGATTATAACTTACGTCAGTATGCCAAGTTTCACCCCATTGTCTTTTTTCTTCTGGAGCTTTAATTATTCTTAGTATTTCAGGATAATCTTTTCTTCCTTTAACATAAATATGTCTTTCTAATGGACCAAAATGTTTTGCTAAATTTATCTGTTCTTCCGATGTAATATCTTGATCTCTAAAGAATAAAGCCTTGTGTTCTAATAATAAATTATTTATTTTTTTCCAATTTGCTAAAGAACTATCTTTTAAATCTATGCCTTTTACTTCTGCTCCTAATGCACCTGAAACTAATTTTATTTCCATAATCTATTTTTTTAATCTACCAGATAATTCTAAGTTTTCAGACTTAAAACTTGATTTATTTTCATTAATAAATTCACCCATTATTTTTAGCTTATCTTCCTCAAATTCTGTGACCTTTCTTTTCCCCAAGTCAATATAAAGGGATAAACTTTCCATTGTAGCAGCAAGAGTTTTAGTTTCTTTTTCATACATCTCACATTTTAAATGTAATCTTTTATTATCATGGTCAAAATGAGTGCAATATACCTCTACTTCTTGATTTTCTTTAACCTCATTATTGTAAGTAGTTCTAGTTTCAACAACCATAGTACTTCTCAGATTTGATTTTGCATTTTCACCACCCATTTGAAATTTATTAAGCATCGTTTCCCACGCTTGATCAAAGATTAAGATATAATAAGCCATATTCATATGTTCATTATAATCTGTCCACTCTTTGATAATTTTTCTTGTGGCAAGATGAAACGACATTTTTAACCCTTATTAATTTTTTCAGCTATTAGTATTTTTCTTTTCATTTCTCTTAGAACGGGTTTTTCAATTAGCTTACCATCTATAACTACTAAACCTGTATTTGAGTTATTAAATTCTTCTAATATTTTTTTTGCCTTAGTAATTTCATCTTTTGGTGGTGTAAATACCTCATTTAAAATTTGAATTTGTTTGGGATGAATTGAGCCTTTTCCAGTAAATCCTAGATTTCTTACTTGTTCAGCCTCTTTTCTCATTCCATCCATGTTTTCTAGATCTAAATAAGGCACATCTATAACGTCTACACCGACACTTGCACCTGCATGAACCAACTTTGATCTTGCGTGAACTAGATTTTCCCATTTATTTTCAACTCTAAGCTCTGCAGCCATATCAACACCACCAAAGTATAAAGCTACTATTCTCTTGCTAGCATGAGCAATATTATAAATATTTTCTAAAGCTTCATTTGTTTCCATAATAACATGAAGATCGGTATCTAAATTACAGTCTGTTAGTAGATCGTCTATAAATGTTATTTCATCTGGTGTTTTAACTTTTGGTAACATAATAGCCTTTAGATTTACTTTACTTGAGATAAAAGCTTCTAGATCTAAAAGACCAAATTTAGTTCTTTGATTATTAAACCTTACAACTAATTCTACATCATTTTTAACTTCGAGTGTTTTAAGAGCTTCTATAGTATTTTTTCGTGCTTGTTCTTTGTCATTTATTGCTATCCCATCTTCTAATTCAATACAAACCATATCAGCCCCTGATGCAATCGCTTTCGGAAACATTTCAGGGTGAAGCCCTGGTGTAAATATAAAACTTCTTCTTACTTTTAATTTATCTAAGTCCATCTTAATTTTTATAATCTGGCTCTTCTTTATCTAAAATTATCCTAATTTGAGATAAAAATAAATTTGCAAAATCTGTGGGAAAATTTTCATGCTCCTCTGCAGTTTTTTCTGCAATTTCATGGCTTACAACATTAAGTTCCTGGTTTGTTGATAAAGCTGTAAGATACGTCTCTGCTGCTCTCTCAAAATAATAAAGAGAGTTAAAACCTTCAGCCACAGTTCTTCCCGTGGTTAAAATTCCATGATTTGCAAGCAACATGTGTTGTTTGTTTCCTAAAGCATTTGCCATTTTTATTGCTTCTTCCTCCAGTCCTAGACCTCCAAATTCTTTGAATGCAGATACTCTATTGTAAAACATCATTGTATTTTGATCGATAGGTTTCATAACAGGATCTTTTAGAGTAGAGAGGGCAGTTGCAAATTTTGAGTGAACATGAAAAATGCATCTTGCATGTGGTGCTTTTTCATGTATCACGCTATGTATATATAGAGCTGTTGGATCAATTATGTCTGGTTTATTCTTTAGTTCTTCCTTATTTTCTTTTGTTACCAAGATTAAATCACTTGCCTTCATATTACTAAAATGAATGCCTGCCTTATTTACATAAAAATCAGATGAGTTAGGGACGCATGCACTAAAATGGTTTGCAACACCCTCGTGCATATTTAGTCTTGCTGTCCATCTAAAAGTAGCAGCTAATTCTTTCTGTAATTCAGATATTTCCATTTATATGATTTTAAAATATAGTTGAAAAATAAATTATGAACAATAACGTTTTTATCTCATGCGCAGTTACTGGATCTGGAGATACCGCAAGCAAACATCCTGATTTACCAAAAACTCCAGAGCAAATAGCTAAATCCGCAATAGAAGCAGCAAAGGCAGGTGCTGCAATTGCTCATATTCATGTAAGAGAAGAAGACGGAACGCCAAGCAGAAGACTAGAATTATATAAAGAAGTAGTAGATAGAATTAGGTCAAGTGAAACAGATATTATTTTAAATTTAACAACTGGGATGGGTGGAGATTTAGACATTGGTCAAGGTAAAAATCCTCTAGAATTCGGTCCAATGACCGATATGGCAAATGTAATGGAAAGAATAGCTAATGCAGAACAATTTTTACCTGAAATTTGTACTTTAGATGCCGGTACATTAAATTTTGGAGATGGATCAGTTATTACAGTTAATACACCAAATGATTTAAGAAAGGCTGCAAAAAAATTACAAGAGATTAAAGTTAAGCCAGAAATAGAGGCATTTGATTTAGGAAATATGTGGTTTGGATCGCAATTGTACAAAGAAGGCTTACTTGATGATCCACCAATGTTTCAAATGTGTTTAGGTATTCCTTGGGGAGCTCCCGCTACCCCATTAGCAATGCAAGCCATGAAAGACATAATGCCTAAAGAAGGAGTGTGGTCAGGTTTTGCAATTTCAAAAAACGAAATGCCATTTGTAGCTCAAACAGTTGTAATGGGAGGAAACCCAAGAGTAGGTTTGGAGGATAACTTATATTTATCAAAGGGCAAACTAGCAACAAATGCTCAATTAGTAGAGAAAGCAATAAGGATAGTTACAGATCTTGGAGCATCAATAATGACAGCAGAGGAAACTAGGACAAAACTTAAGCTTGTTAAACACAAGTAATGTTAAAAATTAAAAAAGTTGCTGTAGTTGGAACAGGTGTAATCGGAATAGGGTGGATTATAAGATTTTTAGCTCATAATAAAATCGTTTATGCTTACGACAAAAATCTTAAGCAAAAAAAAATTTTGATTAACGAAATAAAAAGAGCACTTCCATATGTAAAAAAACTTTTTAACAAAAAAAAAATAAATTTAAATAATTTAAAATTTTATCTATCTTTAGAAGAAGCAGTTAAAGATGCTGATTTTATTCAAGAATGTGCACCAGAAAATTATAATTTAAAAACTGTTTTAATGAGGGAAATTTCTAAAAGTTGCAAAAAAAATGTTTTAATTTCATCAAGTTCTTCAGGATTGTTGCCATCAAAGATTTTTTCAAAATGTAAAAATATTCAGAGAGGTATTATTGGCCATCCATTCAATCCTGTATATTTGTTACCTTTGGTAGAAATAGTTCCTGGTAAAAAAACTAGTGAGAAATCTTTAAAAGTTGCGAATAAATTTTATAAGTCAATTTCAATGAATCCGATAGTTCTAAAAAAAGAATTACCTGGTTATTTATCTGATAGACTTCAAGAAGCCTTATGGAGAGAGGCGTTACATATTATTAATAATGGATATGCTACAACTGAGGATTTAGATAGAGCCATAGAGGATGGTCCCGGTTTAAGATATTCTTTAATGGGAACATTTTTAACCTTCCATTTAGCGGGTGGAAAGGCTGGGATGAAGCATATGTTAGAACAGTTTGGGCCAGCATTAAAACTTCCATGGACCAAGCTTAAAGCGCCAAAATTATCAAAAAAACTCTCAGAAAGGTTGATTTCAGGTACCAAAAAACAATCTAGAGGAAAATCAATTAATCAACTGTCAAATATAAGAGACGAGTATTTAGTCAATTTACAACTATTTAGAAAAAAATATGAAAATAAAATTAGAAAATAGATATCTTAAGAAAAATTAAAATGGTAAATTAAACATATGGACTTTAACCACTTCTTAACTAGCTACATGCCGGATACAAATGTTGGTTCAAAACAACATTTTAAAAATATGTTGGAAGAATGTGTTGTTGCAGAGAAACTTGGTTATGCAACAGTATCAATTCCTGAACATCATTTAATAAATTTACTTATGATGCCATCACCTTTGCAGATGGCTGTAAAAATTGCATCTATCACAAAAAATATTAAAATAACAACTGGAATAGTTGTTTTGCCTCTTCACGATATGAGAACATATGCTGGTGACGTCGCAACCGCAGATATTTTAACTGATGGCAGATTAATTTTAGGCGTTGGAAGAGGTGCTTTTGCTTGGGAGATGCAAAGATTAGGAACTCCCATAGAAAAATCAAAAGAAAAATTTATAGAGTCGCTCGAGGTATTACAATTATTGTTAAAAAACAAAGAGGTTTCATATAAAGGTAAATTCTATGATTTTGAACCAATCACTATTATGCCTCGACCAATAAGTAATCCTGTACAAATGATGATAGCTGCCATGAATTTAGAAAGTATTAAAGATGCAGCATCAAGGGGATTTCATGTTCAATCAACAGTATTGTCAGGTACTAAAGATCTTTTATTAAGTAGAGTGAATGCGTTTAAAGAAGGTTGTACAAAGTTAGGGGAAGAGGGCAAACTGCTAAAACTTTCTATGCAACGTATGGCTTATTTAGCGAAAGATGAAAATGAAGCTAGAGAAAAAACAAAACTTGCTTACGAATATTACAAACGATTTGATAATATGTTTACTGGTCCTGGTAAAGTAAATGAAGGAAATATTGAAGCTTTGCCTAGAAAACAAACTTTAGACGAATTAAAAGAAAATCTTTTGATCTGTCCTCTGAATGAGATGATTGATAAGTTAAGTGTCTATGCCGAGGCTGGAGTTGACGAAATTATTCTTAGTTCAAGTTTTGGTCAATCACAAAAAGATTTAATAGAGTCGATGCATAGAATTGGTGAAAATGTAATTCCATATTTTAAAAAATCAAACATTCAAGTAGCATAAATATCTATGAGTATCATAGATTGTAATTTTTCAGTAACAGGATCAGGACCTGCAATTTTTTTTACCCATGGAGTAGGAGGAGCAGAGGATGCATGGAGGTTCATAGCTCCAAAACTCAAAGATAAGTTCACAGTTGTAACTTATGATTTAAGAGGCCACGGAAAATCACCCGTAAGTAATAAAGATTTTAATCTAGATGATCTTGTTTTAGATCTTGAGAGAGTTAGAGAAAGAACAGGTATAGAAAAAGCCCATTTTATGGGGCATTCTTTAGGAGGTATGATTGCTCCTGCTTATGCAAGAAAATTTCCCGAAAGAGTAATTTCAGTAGGTTTATTATCCACGGTGGCAGGAAGATCGGAAGAAGATAAACAAAAAGTGTGGAATGTTATTTCTGATTTAAAAAATAAAGGTGTTGAACAAACTTTAAAAAATTTAACCACGAGGTGGTTTACAGATGACTTCATAGAAAAAAATCCTGATCTTGTATCAAGAAGATTAAATCAGGTTATAGATACTGATAAAGATGTTTTTATCAACGTATTTAAAATATATGCAGAAACTGAGATGATTTCATGGTTAAAAGAAATTAAGAAGCCATGTTTATTTATGACAGGAGAAAATGATGGAGGTTGTACACCTTCTCACAATGAAAGAATGTCAAATGAGATTGAAATTTCTAAATTGGTTATAATACCAAATGTAAAACACTCTTTTTTGATAGAGGCTCCTGAGCAAATAACAAATAACTTATTAGGATTTATTGAAAGTTTATAAAAACTTAATGCATTCTTAAAGTGTTTCCATCAACACCAACAACTTGTCCTGAAATTCTAGAAGACTCATCTGAAATTAAATAGCAACACATATTCCCAATATCTTTTTCATAAACCCAAGTGTTTAGAGATGTCATAGAAACGAACTCACTTTCAACAGCTTTTTTAGAAATTTTTAAAAATTTTGCTTTATCTCTGATTACTCTACCCATCCTGTCTCCTTTTACAGTTCCAGGACAAATCGCATTAACTCTAATTTTAAATTTTCCTAATTCCATTGCTAAGGTTTTTGTCATTCCCACAACTGCCCATTTACTTGCTGAATACGGAGATCTTAATGGAAAACCAAATATACCTGCAGTAGAAGATAGATTAACTACAGAACCACCTTTATTTTTTTTTAACATTGGAATTGCTAATTTTGAAAAAATAAAATGACTAATTACATTTATTTTTAATGTTTGTTCCCAATCTTTTGTCTTAAGTTTTTCCATAGTTCCAGTTGGACCTGCTACTCCAACATTATTAATTAAAGCATCAATTTTTTGTGTTTTTTTTTTAATTTCTTTAAAAAAATTAGTCACATCGTTTTCATTTGAAGCATCACAATGAAAACTAAACAATCTTTTATTATTTAATGGATGTTTTTTTAATTTATTTATTGATTTTTGATCTATGTCACACAAAAATACTTTTGCACCTTTTTCAAGACACTCTTTTGCTGTCGCCCAACCAATTCCTGTAGCACCAGCAGAAATAATTATCTTTTTACTTTTAAAATTATATGACATTATTTTATTTAATCGGCTAAACCGTCAGATCTAACTTTATTTCTTTCTATATGTATGGGCAACACCTTTCCATAAATTGCTTTAGAATGTTCAGGTGTATTTACTCTCCATGGATCTAATACATATGCTGGTATACACATGTAACGTGAGGTTTTTCCTATTATTTTGGTTACTCTATGCATAGTAAATCGTCCTTTAAATATTTGTAAATCACCAGGTTTTAGTTCAAGTTGTTTAACTTTTGAACGATCTCCATCTAACACTTGTTTTACTTCATCAAATCTTTCATTTCCTGGTTCTCTTATATTTGGACAATACTCAAATATCCCACCTTGCTCTGGTTTTTGTATCATAAGACTTAAAGTAAATTCGCAACTATCAAAATGCCAAGGCAATATACCATCAGGCTCCATTACATTATAAGCATGACAAGCTAAGGGATCAGCCCATCTATAAATTGGAGAAATTCCTAGACAAGCGGACACGAATTTAAGTAGCTCTTCAGTTTCGTAAAGAAATTTCATTTCGGAATTTTTTGCAAAACAATCAGAGTTTAGATATCCATTGTATCTGTTCATAAAAATTCTTTTTGGATGATCCTTAGGAAGAGAGGGGTCATCTTTTGCATAAAGATATGCATTGATACTTTCTTTAGACATATAAACTTCATCTAGCTGTTGCTCTAATTCTTTTCTCATAACTGCTAAAGAATTTGGTAAAATAAAGTTTGGAATTACTGAACAACTATCATTTTCTAATTCTGCTTTACATTTTTCAATTATTTTTTTTATTTTGTGAGATTGTAAGTCGTGAATAGGATATTTTTCTAAATCAACAATTTTGCTTAAGTTTTTTTCCATAACTGCACAATATAAATTATGAGCTTCTCAGCGATTCTTGTAATTCTTTATTTGAGATATAACCTTTAGCGTTTCCTTGTTTATCGACAACTTCGCAATTGGAATTACTACAAACAACTTGAGGTAGAAATTCCTCGATAAATTGATCTTCTTCAACTTTAATCAGGTTTGATTTATCTATACCATCTGATTGATTAATAGGTTTCATTATAATTTTTGCTTTTATAACTTTTGTTCTGTTTACATCTTTTACAAATGCCTCAACATATTCATCTGCCGGGTTCATTATAATTTCTACTGGCGTTCCTACTTGCACAAGTTTTCCAGCATTTAAAATTCCAATATGATCCCCTAATCGAAGTGACTCATCAAGATCATGAGTAATAAACACTATGGTTTTTTTTAATTCTGCTTGGAGATCTATCAATTGTTTTTGCATGTCACTTCTTATCAATGGATCTAATGCTGAAAAAGCTTCGTCCATAAGCATAATGTCAGTATCAGTGGCTAAAGCTCTTGCAAGTCCTACTCGTTGCTGCATTCCCCCAGATAGTTGAGCTGGATATTGATTTTCAAATCCAGACAAACCTACAGACTCAATTTTCTCCATTGCAGTAGCATTTCTTTTTTCAATTTCCACGCCTTGCATTTCAAGTCCGTAACCAACGTTTTGTAAAACTGTCTTATGCGGGAATAAGCCAAACCTTTGAAATACCATACTCATTTTTTGCCTTCTAAATTCAATTAGTTGCTCTTTATTGAGAGTGGTAACATCCTTGCCTTCAACTAAAATTTCCCCAGAAGTAGGTTCTATCAATCTATTTAAATGTCTTATTAGCGTAGATTTACCAGATCCAGATAAACCCATGCACACAAAGGTTTCTCCTTCCTCAATTTTTAATGACACATTATCTAATCCAACTGTGTGCCCAGTTTGCTCTAAAACATCCTCTTTTGTAGCACCCTCTTGAACCATTTTAAGAACACTGGATGGTTTAGGTCCAAAAATTTTATATACATTATTGATTTCAATTTTTGACATTTTTTAAAAGTCTAATTCTTTTAATGCATCAAAGCAAACCTACAATTAAATAAATAAAAAGCTTTCAACCATTAATTGAATTGAAATTTTTACCATTTTATATAATTATTTATCATGAATTCAATTTCTAAAATCTCAAAAAATAGCACTTACCTTCAAATTATTTGGAATGATGGGGAGGAGAGTAAATTCAATTATATGTGGCTAAGAGATAATTGTCCAACCGCGCATGACAAAGATTCACGACATAGAATGTTTAATATTTTAGAAGTTTCTAAAGATATAAATCCTAAAAAATACTCTCTTAATGATGATGGTAAATTAGAAATTGAGTGGAGTGAGGGAGAACACATAAGTTATTATGACCCAAAATGGTTAAGAGAAAATTGCTATACAATCAAAAATAAACAAAAATATATATCTCCGTATCAACTTTGGGATAATAACTTAAAAAATAATTTTGAAAGTATATGCATTGAGCATGATGAAGTAATTGACTCTGATGAAGGTTTAATAAAATGGCTTGAACTATTACATCATAAAGGTATTGCCATAGTTAAAAACTCACCAACAGAAAAAAAATCAGGCTTTAAAATTCTTCATCGAATAAGCCATGTCAGAGAAACATTTTTTAAAACCCCTTTTGAGGTAATAAATATTCCAAAACCAAATAATTCTGCATACACGGCGCATGCTTTAAGAAATCATATGGATTTACCTTGGTTTGAATTACCACCTGGTTATCAGTTTTTGCATTGTTTAGTAAATGATGCAAATGGTGGAGACTCTTCAGCAATCGATGGGTTTGCTGTAGCCGATTATCTAAGACAAAATGAAAAAGATATATTTGAGACACTGGTTTCTGTGCCTCTTAAATTTAGAGATAAAGATTATACTCAAGAATCTCACAGAAGCTATCATGCACCCGCAATTAGTTTAACAAAAGATAAAGATTTTCATGATATTAGATTTAGTGTTGCAACGATGGATGCTTTAGATTGTCATCCAGATAAAATGGATAAAGTTTATAAAGCCCACCATAGATTTGGAAATCTTCTACACGATGATAAGTTTCAGATTAAATTTAGATTAGGACCTGGAGACATATTTTCTTTTAATAATAGGCGTGTTTTACACGGCAGAACTGCTTTTGACCCAAATTCAGGTCATCGTCATCTTCAAGGATATTATTTAGATAGAGATGAAATACTTGGAAGATTGGAATATCTTAAAAAATATAAATCATAAGTTTTCAAATATAAGATTGTTATCCTTTTCATATTTCAAAAATTCCTTTTTGTTTTTAATCGTGTAATAATATTTCTCTTTATTAATTATTTGTATTCTTCGACTATTTAAAAACTTTTTATCTAATATTAGATATTTTATTTTTTTGTTTAGGCTACTTTTTAAAATAGATTTTATGCTAGATTTGTTGGAAAAAGATAAACCTACTGATAGTTTTGAGTTAAGTTTAAGAAGATTATAGATATTTTCATGCTTAAAAGAGATAAAAGTACATTTTTTAAAACTTCTAGTTTCTTTAATCAAATTAGACAAAAGTTCTTTATTAAATAATGGCTTTATTTCAATAAAGATAGGAAATTTTTTTTTTGAAATTTTTAGAACCTCTTTTAATGGTGGTATTTGAAAGTTTTTATTTTTAATTTTTTTTAGATCTTCATAATTAATATTTTTGATACTTTTGCTTATTTTAAAAATTCTCTTTAAAGTAAAATCATGAAAGCATACAAACTTTTTATCTTTGGTTGAATGAATATCTGTTTCAATCCCAAATCTTTTTTTAAATGATGCTCGAAAAGACTCTAAGCAGTTTTCTTTGTAACTCTTATTTACAATTCCTCTATGTATTATATGCATGTAAAAAAAAAGGGCTCTGTTTCCACAAAGCCCTTAATTATTTTTTTGAAGTTTAATTATTAGTTAGGTAACCAACTTTTCCATTTATCTGGATTGTTGTCTAACCACTCATTTACAACTTCTTTAACGTCTCTTTTTTTGATGTCAACTTCAACAAGCATCTTAGCTTGGTCTAAGTTTTCTAATTTCATTCTTTCAAAAAAAGCTTTTGCTTTAGCATGTTCTGGTTTAGCAAATGTGTCAGGATTTCCATAATTCATAGTGTAATCTTTATCCCAACCAGTTGCTGGCCATCCATCTGTACCGCAAGTTTTCCAGTTGTTTGCTTCAGTAAATGTGTCTCCTGCACAAGTTTTGTATTCAGGAAGTTGAACTCCTACCATGTCAAACTCACCAAAGAACCAGTGTGGTGACCATAAGTATAACAAGAACGGCTCTTTTCTCATGTAAGCAGCTTTTGCTTCTGCAATTGCAGCCGCTTCAGTACCTAGCTCATCTGCTTGGAAATCAATTCCTAAAAGATCAAGTCTTTTTTGGTCATGACAGTTCCAACCAGCTACAGGACATCCAATTAATCTTCCTTTACCGCCTGTTTCAATAGTTGCAAATTTAGCTTTATGTTTGTTTAGGTCTCTCCAAGTTTTAATGCCCATTTCTTCTGCAGCATATCTAGGTATCCAGTAATCTGACATACCGATGATTCCAGTAGTTCCTAAAAGATCAACTGTTCCATCTCCTTTATAAGACTTTACTACTTTGCCGTCATAAATTAAATCTTCATTAAACATTACATCGTCTGCCTCTGCATAACTTGGCCAACTCTCGCAAGCGAAATCAAGTTCTCCAGCTGCAATTGCTTCCCATAATCCAGTACCAGACGGGAAAACTGTTTGTTTAATTTTATAGCCCATTTCTCTTTCAAGAATTGCTACTGCAACTTCACAAGTGATTATTCCACCTGTCCAGTCAGCAATAGCAGCATGTAATCTTTTTGCATTTGCCTGAGTAAGACTAGCAAGTAAAATTACGAAAGATAAAAATAGAGCTGATATTGTTTTTGATAACCTCATTTATTTCCTCTCTTTTAATTAATTAAAGTCTTATTCTAAAACAAAAATTACTAGTTTGTAAACTGTGAATAATGATGCTTTTACTTGACTTATAAACCTAGAGCTTCTCTCTGTTTTTTAGTCCAAGCAAGTGAAATTCTGTCTATAATTATTGCTAATAATACAATTCCTATACCTGCTGCCAACCCTCTACCGGTATCAGATCTTGCTAATCCATTAAATACTTCCAAACCTAATCCTTTTCCACCAATTAAAGGTGTAACAATCTGCATTGCGAAAGCCATAATTACTGTTTGATTAAATCCAATAACTAAACTTGGAATAGCTAATGGAAATTTAATTTTATTTAGAGTTTGCAATAAAGTACCACCAAATGAACGTGAAACCTCTGAGTAAGTCCCAGATACTTGAGTTAAACCTAAAGATGTTAATCGAATGATGGGTGGTATAGAGTATATAACTGTTGCAAGTACTGCAGATACTATTCCTCCTCCAAAAAACATTAAAACAGGAATTAAATAACAGAAGTAAGGTAAAGTCTGCATGGCATCCAAAACCACGTTTTGAACATTTCTAAATCTCTCATTATAAGAGGCAATTATTCCAAGAGGAACTCCAATTATAAAGCATAAAGCTACAGACACTAAAACAGATGATAGTGTTATCATTGATTGTGGCCATATCCCACAAGCACCAATGAAAAGTAATAATATTGCTGTAATAATTGCAAATCTAATACCGACAGTAAAATATCCAATTGCTGCAAATACCCCTAATGTATACCACCATGGCACATGAGTTAAGAATATATCAAGTGGTCTTAAGAGTTTAAGATATACAAATCCCCTAAGAGCTTTTGTAAATGCAATAAAACTAGGATTAACAGTTAAAGATTCTACACTACTAGAAATCGGCTGCCTAATTGACAATCTCCACTCTTCAGGAAATGATCCTATAC
This sequence comes from uncultured Pelagibacteraceae bacterium, assembly GCA_902604795.1. GTDB lineage: Bacteria > Pseudomonadota > Alphaproteobacteria > Pelagibacterales > Pelagibacteraceae > Pelagibacter. The sequence goes on from CACKZV010000009.1 coordinate 39,648, forward strand.
TTACCATATAAGAGTCAACGAATGAAATAGTCAGAACAAGTAAAAAAGAAGGTATTATATAATATCTTCTAGAAATTATTTCACCAATATCTCTTGCTGTTTCTTTATTTGCTAAAGAAACACAAAATTCAAATACATACGCAATAAATTTTGTTAAATTTGTACAAACAAAATTAATTAAACCAGCTAAAAATTCTAAAGGCTTTTCTATAATTCTTACTATTGCAAATTTTTCCCAAGATTGTGGGAGTAAATAAAATTTTTGAACATTCGATGGAAGTATTTGTTTTGTTTTGCTAAATGACATACTAAATCTATCAAACATTATTGCCATGAAAAGAATACAAAGTCCTCCTTCCATTGCCCACCCAACATCAAGTCTTCTAATTGCTTGCCATACTTGACCACCAATTCCTTCAGCTCCAATGAAACATGCCAAAACTACAAGTGCTAAAGCCATCATTATCACCTGATTAATTCCCATCATTATACTTGGTAGCGAGAGTGGAATTTTAATTTTAAATAGTAGTTGTAACTTACTTGATCCAAATGAGGTAGCAGACTCAATTGTTTCTGCTGAAACTTGTCTTATACCAGTATTTGTTAATCTTATTATTGGAGGCATTGAGTAAATCATAGTGGCTAATATTGCTGGCGCTCCTCCAATTCCAAAAAAGAAAAGAGCTGGAAAAAGATAAACAAACGCAGGCATTACTTGCATTGTATCTAAAATAGGCTTCATAAAATTTTCAAACCTGTCACTTTGTGAACAAAGCACACCTAGAGTCACTCCAACTACGACACATAGTAAAACCGATAAACCCATCAATGCTACCGTTTGCAGAGATGGTTCCCACATTCCTGTTGCACCCCAAAAATAAATGACAAATAAAGAGTACAATCCTAATCTTAATCCACCTGCAATTAAGCAAGGCAAAAATATTAATGCTGCAATTAATAGCCAAGGTGAGTCGATAAGGAAATCTTCAACAAAGTAATATACATTTTTAATATAACTGGCTATTATTTTGGTAATCCATCTATAATTTTTCTTTAAATAATCTTCACCTTCATTAACCCATGCTGTAAATGTAAATTGATCAGTGACGACCTTTGGCATTTTTGAAGGACCATCGCTTTGAAAAGATAACCACAGTGCAACTAAAAATGTTATTAAGATTACAGAATATGTAATAATATTTTTTGATGAATTTGGCTTTCCTTGGATACTTGCTACTTCAGAAGACATATTATCTAAAATTTAAAATAAATAATTTTACTTTTAAAGAAAAATATTGTCTATTTTTGTGTTATTAAAATAACAAAATATGAATAATCAACCAAAAATAACGTGTTCAAATGTTTGGAAATTATTTGGTTCTGACGAACAAAGAATAATTAAAGATTTAGATAAAAGTTTATCAATAAAAGAAGTTCAAGAAAAAACCGGACATGTGGTTGCAGTAAAAGATGTTAGCTTTTCAATTGAGAAAGGTGAGACATTTGTTGTAATGGGTTTATCGGGAAGCGGAAAATCAACCTTAGTTAGATGTATTTCAAGATTAATTGAACCAACGTCTGGAACAGTAAAAATGGATGATGTTGACGTAACGAAAATGAGCGGAAAAGAATTATTAGATTTAAGAAGAAATAAAATGAGCATGGTTTTTCAACATTTTGGTTTATTTCCACATAGAACAGTTGTGGAGAATATTGGATATGGTTTAGAGATTAGAGGAAATAAAAAAAATGATAGAGTAGAAAAATCAATGGAAGTTTTAAAAATGGTTGGTTTAGAAGGTTGGCACAATAATTATCCAAGAGAACTATCAGGAGGAATGCAACAAAGGGTGGGTTTAGCTCGTGCATTAGCTGTAGATCCAGAAATTTTAATTTTTGATGAACCCTTTTCAGCATTAGATCCATTAATTAGAAGAGAAATGCAGGATGAACTATTAAAGATTCAAGAAAAGTTACAGAAGACTATGGTATTTATTACTCATGATTTCTTAGAGGCAATTAAAATGGGTGATCATATTGCAATTATGAAAGATGGAGAAGTTTCTCAAGTAGGGACACCAGAGGAAATAGTTGCTAACCCCAAAGATCAATATGTAAAAGATTTTTGCGAAGATGTACCAAAATACAAAGTCCTTAGTGCAAGCAAAGTAATGAGGGAAGAATGTTGTGACGATACAAAAAAAATGTTTGAAAACGGATCAAATAATATTCCTCACAATTCAAAAATAGAAACTTTAATTGATAAGCTTGTAGATACAGATCAGAAATTTCCAGTGGTTAATAGTGAGACAGGTGAGCTTATTGGTGAAATTGATAGAGCAATAGTTATGAAATCAATGAAATCTGCTAGTTAATTTCTCTACTCACCTTAGTTTTTTTTTGTTTTACTTTATCTCTCCAAATTATAATCATTCCAGCAAACACAATTACGAAAACTCCTGGAAATAATTGTTCCCAAGGAGCTTCATTAAAAAATAACCAGCCCAAAACAAATGATGAAGGAATGCCAAAATATTCAAACGAAGCCATCTTACTTGCAGAGATTAATCTGTAAGAATAGATAAAAAGTATTGCTGCAGTACCTCCAAGAATACCAGTCAATGTCATAAGAAAAAAATCTTGAGTATTTTTTATTTCTGCATGTCCAGTGGTCAATAAAAACAGAACAACACCACCAATTACATTAAATATTAAAGTATATAATTGAATTTTTGCTGTTGAGTGACCATCAGGTATAAATTTTAAAATTATCACACTTAATGCCCAAGCTATCGCAGTTAGAATTGGAAATATTGAGTAAAAACTAAATATGTCACTTCCTGGCTGAACAATTAAAACAACTCCAAAAAAACCT
>CACKZV010000010.1 GCA_902604795.1 uncultured Pelagibacteraceae bacterium
GTTGTGCAAAAGGTTACATGCTATATGACTTTAAAAGACAATTTCCTCAAATGCAAATTTTTGGAATAGATATATCAAAATACGCAATTGAAAACTCTCATGAAGAAGTGAAAAATTATTTACAGGTTGGTAATGCAAAAAAATTAGAATTTGAGGATAATTATTTTGATTTAGTTATTTCAATAAACACAATTCATAATTTAGAGCTGGATGATTGTTTAACCTCAATTAAAGAAATTTCACGTGTTTCGAAAGCTAATTCATTTATAACAGTAGACGCATATAATACTGATGAAGAAAAAAATAGAATGTTTATGTGGAATCTTACAGCTAAAACTATAATGTCTGTTATTGACTGGAAAGAAACATTTAAAAAAATAGGTTATAATGGCGACTACTACTGGTTTATCCCTTAATCAAAAACTAAAAATCTTTGAAACATGTAGCCTTATAAGACATGTCGAGTCAGAAATATCTCGTAGATATGAAAAAGGAAAAATGAGGTGCCCAGTTCATTTATCAATTGGACAAGAAGGAGTTCCAGCTGCACTTTCTTTGATTCTTAATCCTAAAGACTATGCAGTCAGCACTCATAGAGCTCATGCTCATTTTATCTCAAAAGGTGGCAGTATAAAAAAAATGATTGCTGAAATTTATGGTAAATCAACAGGTTGTTCAGGCGGCAAAGGTGGATCAATGCATTTAGTTGACAAAAGTAAAGGATTTATGGGTTCATCTTCAATTGTGGGAAATAGTATACCAATAGGTGTTGGTTTAGGACTTGCAATAAAATTAAAAAAATCAAAAAACTTATCAGTAATATATTTAGGTGATGCAGCTGTAGAAACTGGAGTGTTTTTTGAATCTATTAATTTTTCTGTTTTAAAAAATTTGCCAGTTGTATTTATTTGTGAAAATAATCTATATTCTGTTTATACTTCCCTTAAATCAAGGCAACCAAGGAATCGAAAAATCTATAAAATGGTAAAAGCTCATGGATTAAGGTCATATTTTTTTGATGGATCAAACCCTTTTTCTTACTTTAAAAAATTAGAAAAAATATTAGAAAAATCTAGACGAAAATCTGAGCCATGTTTTATTGAATTTTCTACATATAGGTATCTTGAACATTGTGGTCCATTTAATGATGATAACTTAGACTATAGGCCAAAAAAAGAATTACTAAAATGGAAAAAAAAAGATCCTTATTTAAACCTAAAAAAAAAATTAGAAAAAAATAATCAACAAAAAAATTTAATAAAAAAAATTGAAAAAAAAGTTTACAAAATTATAGATGAATCTTTTCTATTTGCAGAAAAATCAAACTTTCCACTAAAAAGAAATTTAGCAAGCAATGTATACAAAAAGAAATAATAATATAACATTTGTACAAGCTATAAATGAGTGCATCAATCTTCAGATGATTAATAATAAGAAATTAATATCATTTGGAATGGGAATAAATGATCCAAAAAGAATTTTTGGATCTACTAAAGGATTAGTTGAAAAATTTGGACCTCAAAGAGTTTTTGAAGTCCCAACTTCAGAAAATGCATTGACTGGAATTGGTCTAGGCTTGTCTTTGGGTGGTTATCCAGTCTTAATGACACATCAAAGAGCAGATTTTTTCTTGTTAGCTTTTGATCAATTAATTAACTCAATATCAAAATGGAACTATATGTATGATGGTAATTCTGGTATTGTAAATGTAACAATAAGATTAATAGTCGGCAGAGGGTGGGGTCAAGGACCAACACACTCTCAAAATTTACAATCTGTTTTTAGTCATTTTCCAGGTTTAAAAGTTGTAATACCAACAACTCCATACGATGCAAAAGGATTACTCGCTTCATCTTTGAGAGACCCAAATCCGGTAATTTTTTTAGAACACCGATGGTTACATAATTCCATAGGAAATGTACCTAGTAAGAATTATTTTATAAGCTTAGAAAAATCCAAGATTTTAAAAAAAGGTAAAGATATAACAATTATTTCTACATCATACATGACACCTGAGATTAAAAATATTTATAAAAAATTAGAATATTACAACATAAATTTTGAACATATTGATTTAATTTGTTGTAAACCGTTAGATAGAAAAACTATTATCAACTCTGTAAAAAAAACTGGAAAAGTCGTAATTTTAGATACTGGTTTTGAAAGTAATTCAATTTCATCTGAAATCGTATCAATGGTAAATCAGTACTGTTTTAAAAATTTAAAACATCAACCCGTTAGAATTACTATTCCTGATATTCCCGAACCTACAAGTTATGGATTAACAAAATTTTATTATCACCACAGTCATGACATATTAAAGAAAATTTTATCAATTTTTAAAATAAAAATAAAAAATATAGAAATTAAAGACTCTAACTCTTTATATCATGATGTCCCAGGAGAGTGGTTTAAAGGTCCATTTTGATGTTACAAGCAGCAATTTTATTCAAAAAAAAAGAAATTAAAATTCAAGAATTTAATATTCCAAGTGTATTAAGAGATGACCAAGTTTTAGTTAAAATTAAATATACAGGTATTTGTGGATCACAGATAATGGAGTTTTTAGGTAAGAGAGGCAAAGATAATTTTTTACCACACGCATTTGGACATGAAGCTGTTGGCAAAGTAATTAAAATTGGTAAAAAAGTTAAAAAGGTTTCAACTAAAGATAATGTTATTTTGAGCTGGATAAAAGGCGAAGGGTTAGATTATGGTGGATTCAAATTAAAAAACAAAGATAACTTGGATGTTAATTTTGGGCCAATATCTACTTTTTCCTCCTATGCAATAGTATCTGAAAACAGAGTTTTTTTAAAACCAAAACTTATGTCTGAAATTGAGGCAGTCTTATATGGATGTGCAATTCCAACTGGAGCAGGAATAGTTATAAATGAACTTAAAGAAATTAAAAAGAAACATAAAATATGTTTAATTGGAGTTGGAGGTATTGGCATGGCAACATTATTAGCTTTAATGAAAAAAAATTACGATATAAGCATTATCGAAAAAAATAAAAGTAAAAAAAAATTTTTAAAAAAATTTAATATTAAAATTCTTAATGATAAAAATATTAATCAATACAAAAACAAATTTGATTTTTGTATAGAAACGTCAGGAACAACTGCTATGATAGAAAAAGGTTTTGATATTATAAAAAAAAATGGAAAATTAATTTTTGCATCACACCCTGAGTATTTAAAAAAAATCTGTTTAAATCCTCATGAACTTATAAGTGGAAAAAAAATCTATGGAAGCTGGGGTGGAGGTTGTCATCTAGATAAAGACATAAATAAAATATTTAACTATTTTGAAAAAAAAAATATTTTTTCCTCTTTTGCAAAAATATCTTTTTTTCAATTAAAAAATATTAATAAGGCTTTTAAAGAGGTATTGAGTGGAAAAATTAATAGAGCAATAATAAGATTTTAAGAATAGGTAAATATTATATTTTGGTTTTATTTTACCTTTAATTTTTTCATCCATTTAACTGTATAATTGGACATATTTACTTTTATTTTATTTCTTTTATTTAAATCAATTAATTCATCAATGGCATGTTTTACACCAAATTTAGTTTTGAAACCTAATTTTATTAATTTTGAGGAGTCTTGCCTATATGATCTTGGATCATTAGATCTTACAATTTTTATTTTAGCTTTAGTTTTATTTTGGATTATCTTAGCAATTTCAATTATTTTTAGATTTTCAAAACCAGCATTATAGAAACCTGAATGAATTTTTTTTTTTATAAAAAATTCATATATTCTAATTAAATCTTTGATATGAATATTAGGTCTAATTTGATTTCCTCCAAAGACTGTAATTTTTTTTTTCTTAAGTGCTTGTAACGTAAGTAAATTTACTGAAACATCAAATCTCATTCTTGGTGATAATCCACAAACTGTGGCCGGTCTTATACAATTTACGTTTATTTTATCTTTAAAGCTCATAAATACTCTTTCAGCTACCATTTTTGTTTTATTGTAAATAGATATTGGAACTAAATCTAAGTTCTCTGTCACATTTTTTTCTTTTTTTACTCCATATACACTTCCTGAACTTGCATAAATAAATTTCTTTACTTTGTTTTGTATTGCAAATTTAATTATTTTAATTGAAGAAATTACATTTACATCCCATGAAAGATTTGGATTTAAATCAACTGCAGGGTCATTAGCTATATTTGCTAAGTGAATTACACAATCAATCTCACTAAACCAATTAGATTTTGAATTTCTTATATCACCTTTAATTATTTTTAACCTTTTATTTTTTTCTAAAAAATTTCCAAACCAAAACGTATCCACGACTGTTACATTATAATTTTTATTCTCAAGTAATTTTGTAGTTAAAGGTGTCCCAACATATCCACCACCACCTAAGATTAAAATATTCATTTTTTGTGTATATATTTCAGAGTGTCTTTTTTAAAGTAATCAATATTTTTCTCTACCCATTTGATAGTATTAATAATTCCATTATTTAAGCTTGTTTCTTCTGACCAAGAATAAAATTTTCTCAATTTATTTGAATTTAAAATATATTTAAAATCTTTTCCATCTCTTTCCTTTACATGATAGATAATTTCCCTTTTTACTTTCATAATCTTTTTTACTAACTTTACTAAATCTAAAATATTTATGAATTTTTTAGTTGAGATATGAAATGTTTCTCCAATATTATTTTTATCTTTTAGAATTTTGTATAACGCAATAGAAACATCAGGCATATAAACAAATGATCTTAAAGTATTACCTTTACCATGAATTGGTATCTTTTTATTAGTCATGATAGAAATAATAATTTTAGGTATAATTCTATAACTTTGTTGGTAAGGACCATATATATTTGCTGTTCTAGTAATCACAACAGGAAAATTATAGGTATTATAATATGCTAATAGATTCAAATCTTGACATGATCTTGAAATAGCATAAGGAGTTGTGGGGTTAAATACATTTGTTTCCTTTTTTAAAGTTTTTGTATTTCCGTATACCTCGGGGGTACTAAAATTAATGTATTTCTTTATTTTTAGTTTTATAAGTTTTTTTATTAAAATTGAATTAGAAACTACATTAGTTTGATACCAATCTTGAGGCTTAATCCAACTTTCTGCTACCATACTTTGTGCTGCAAAATTAATTACATACCTAATTTTTTCTTTTTTAACAATATTGATCAATTTTTCTAAATCTTTTTTTATATTTAAATCTATTTTATGAAATTTGAAATTTTTACGATTTTTATTAAATTTATATTTCAAATATTCCTTATTAATTTCATTCTTTCTTGAAACTCCGAAAACTTTAACTTTTTTGTTTAAAATAAAATCAATAAAGTTTGAACCTGCAAATGAATTACTACCTATAATTAAAATTTTATCCATAATTACAAAAAAATTACTTTTTAAATTATTAAAATGGTTTAAAAATTAAATCCATAGCATATTAATGTAAATTTTTTTAATGAAAAAAACTTTAAAATTTCAAAGTAAAATTCGCCACTTGAGAATTAAAAATAAAACGATTGGATTATGTCATGGTGTTTTTGATCTTCTGCATCACGGTCATCTTTTACATTTTCAAGCTGCAAAAAAAGAATGTGATTATTTATTCGTTTCAATTACTTCAGATGAACACATTAAAAAAGGACCAAATAGGCCAATTCATTCTAACAATGAAAGAATAAATATTATAAAGAATTTAAGATTTGTTGATGAAGCATTTATTGCAAATGGCAAAAGTGCAATTGATAGTATTAATTTAATAAAGCCAGATTTTTACTTTAAGGGAAATGACTATAAAAATAATTATTTAGATAAAACAAAAAAAATTTTTAAAGAAATTGATGCAGTAAAAAAAAATAAAGGTAAAATTATTTACACGAATGAGAAAGAAATGAGTTCATCAAAAATTATAAATAAGCTGGGCTTGGCATTAAATGATGATCAAAATAAATTTTTGGAAAAAATAAAAAAATTTCACAGTTTTAACTCAATTTTAAAATCTTTTAAAAAAATTAGAAAAGATAAAGTTTTGGTCGTTGGAGATTTGATTGTTGATGAATATATTTTTGGAAATGTTTTAGGAAAATCTGGAAAGGAACCTCATTTAGTATTTAACAGGCAAAACACTGAAATGTACATTGGAGGATCCTCTATAATCGCAAACCATTTATCTGATTTTGTGGAAAATATTACTTTAATTTCTGATTTAGGAAACGAACCAATAATTAAAAATTTGTTAAAAAATAAACTAAAAAAAAATATTAAACACTTGAAAATCCATCCATATAAAAATTACATTTCATGCACTAAGACTAGATTTGTTGATACTTTAACTAAATATAAACTTTTTGGTTCTTATAAAATACCCAATTTAGATGATAAAAGATTTTATAAGCTATTAACTCATAAGTTAAATTTATCTATTAATCATCATGACATCATTATACTTGCTGATTACACAAATAATTTTTTTGATAAAATTTCATTAAATAAAATAAGAAACTCGAAAAAATTTATATGTGCAATGGCACAAAAAAACTCGAATGTTTCGTCATTTCATACATTAGAACATTTAAAAAATTTTGACCTTTTGTGTATTAATGAAGGAGAATTAAGAAGTGAAGTCAGAGATAAAAAAAATAATATTGATACAATTGCTAAAAAAATAATCAAAAAAAATAAATTAAAATTTTTAGTAGTGACTAGAGGTATAGAAGGAGCAGTCCTATTTGACAAGAATTTAAGGAAATATTCATGTCCTTCTTTTAATTCAAAACCTGTTGACAAAATAGGAGCAGGAGACTCTATGATAGCGATTTTGAGTATACTATTAAAAAATAAAATTGATCCTTCCATCTCTTTATTGATTGCGTCTTTAGTAGCTTCAAATGTGGTAAATAACATTGGAAATAACTATTCAGCTAACAGGTTAGAAATAGAGAGAAGCTTAGAGTTTATTTTAAAATAAAATTTTATTAAAGAATTATAGAAAACAGAATTTTAAAAGCTATTAATTTCTATAATATTTGTCAAATATGTCTATAAATACCCAATAATAAATTATAATTTAGTTAAATGAAAAACAATTATACAGAGAAATATTTAAAAAAATTCTCCAAACTCTTAATTGATTATAACAAAAAAGATTTTTTTAAAATTATAAATTTACTTTTAAAAACAAAAAAAAATAAAGGAAAAGTTATTTTAGTCGGAAATGGTGGTAGCGCAGCATTGGCTAGTCATGTAAGTGTTGATTTGACTAAAATGTGCAAAATAAGAGCAATAAATTTTAATGAAGCAGATTTACTCACCTGTCTTGCAAATGATTACGGATATGAAAATTGGGTAAAAGAAGCTTTGCAATTTTTTGCAGACAAAAAAGATCTCTTGATCTGCATAAGTAGCAGTGGAGAGTCTAAAAATATAATAAATGGTGCAAAGTTTGCTAAAAAAATTGGCTGTCAAGTTATAACTTTAACTGGCTTTCAAAAAACAAATAAAGTTAAAAAGATAGGAGACGTTAATTTATGGTTGGATAGCAAAAACTATAACTTTATTGAAATGATACATCACACATGGCTTCTATCGATAGTTGATTTAATATCTAAAGCAAAGTTTTAATTATTTATTTTGATTATAAATATTGTCTATTTGGAAAAGAGAATTTTTTATTAAATTTAAATACTTTTGTTTAATTTTTTTTGTATGTAAACCAATTAAAAAACCCAAATCTTCTACTAATTGCGCTCTTTTAAATTTTAATTTTTTCTTATTTAAACCAAATATTTTTATGCTTGGTTGGTTTAAAAAATTTCCAGTCAAAATTGGTCTTGTTTCAATGCCTTTTAATTCTAAGTATGATAAGAGTTTCATTTTCATTTCTTTATTCATTTTTTTATTTAAGAGAATTGGCAAACCCATAAAACTTGGATTGATATTGTTGGGTATTTCAACAAATTGAAATTGGTTTTTCCATCTAATATCTTGCTTCAAGCTAGTTATAATTTTTTGTCTATTATATTTTCTTATTTTAATAAAACTATTTAATCTTTTAAATTGATTTAAACCTATAGCGGCCTGAATATCTGTCGGTCTTAAATTAAATCCTTGATTCAAAAATATATATCTAGGATCAAGTTTAGGATATCGTTTTGCTATTTTAATATATTGGCTTTTATTATTTGAACGCGACCAACCATGAGACCTTAGAGAAATCAGTAATTCATAGTCCTCTTTATTGTGGCACACTACCATGCCACCTTCACCTGAAGTAATTTGATGTGAATAAAAAAAGGAAAACGTTCCAAAATCTCCAAAAGTACCAAGATATTTATTATTTAATTTTGCGCCTAGTCCTTCACAATTATCCTCAATAATTATAATATTTTTTTTCTTAGCATAGTTTTTGATTTTTTTATTATCAGATGATATTCCTAAAACATTCACTAATGTAATAACTTTGGTTTTTTTGTTTATTTTTGAGATTAATTCATCTGCATTTATATTTAATGTTGTAGGATTGATGTCAACGAAATTAATTTTTAAACCTGCTTGATATAATGGCCATAATGATGTAGGCCAGCATAAAGCTGGAACTAATGCTTCATCACCTCTTTTAAATCTATTTTTTCTCAATGGATTACAAGCTGCGAAAGTAGAAAGCAAATTTGATGATGATCCAGAATTTGTCATTACAGCATATTTGACATTTAACTTTTTTGCAAATACTTGCTCAAATCTTCGTGTTTCTTTATTCATTGTAATATTTCCAGATTTTAAAATTCTGCTGCCAACATCAAGATCATTTTTTGAAAAACCATTTTCTAATAATAGATATTTGTATTTATGTTTCCTACTATGATTGCTAAAACCTAAAACTTTATTTTTTTTCATTCTATTTTCAAATTGAATAACAAAATATTTTTTTATTAACTATTATACACTAGCAAATTTAAGCTGTTTTAATAAGCTTAATCACCTTTAAGGGTTTTAAGAATTATTTTCAATTATTCTTTTTGGTATTGATTAACTGATATTTTATTATTCAATCAGTAAAATTTCAGTAAACTATTGATGCTAGATTAAAGCTCACTATAGTATAAGCTCTGAAATTAGTATAATTTTTATGTTTGTTGTAGGAAATTATTAAAATCTTTATTTAACTATGTTAGAGATTAAATATAATTGTGAAATATTTGTATATGATGTTAATTGATAATTTATGAAAAAAGCTTTAATAACTGGTATTACAGGACAGGATGGCTCATATTTAGCAGAGTTTTTAATAAATAAAAATTATGAAGTTCATGGGTTAAAGAGAAGAACATCTTTAATTAATACTGATAGAATTGATCACTTATACCAAGAACCATATGAAACTAATAGAAAATTTATCTTACATCATGGTGATTTAACAGACTCGACATCTATAATCAGAATTATTCAAGATATTCAGCCTGATGAAATTTATAATTTAGCAGCTCAAAGTCATGTAGGAGTTTCTTTTGAAGAGCCTGAATATACTGCTAACTCAGACGCTTTAGGAGCGTTGAGAATTTTAGAAGCCATAAGAATATTAAAACTTGAAAAGAGAACTAAGTTTTACCAAGCCTCAACATCTGAATTATATGGAAATGTAAAAGAAACTCCTCAGAATGAAAATACTCCTTTTTATCCACGTAGTCCATATGGAGTCGCGAAGTTGTATGCTTATTGGATAACAGTAAACTACAAAGAAGCTTATGGAATTTTCGCTTGTAATGGAATTTTATTTAACCATGAATCACCCGTTCGAGGAGAAACATTTGTTACAAGAAAGATTACAAGAGGATTAGCAAGAATAAAGCTGGGATTACAAAAAAAACTATTCTTAGGAAATCTTAATGCGAGGAGAGATTGGGGACACGCAAAAGATTATGTTGAAGCGCAATGGTTGATGTTACAACAAAATCAACCAGAAGATTTTGTCATTGCAACTGGTAAACAACATTCAATAAAAGATTTTGTAAATTTAGTTGCTAAAAATTTGGATTTTCAGATTGAATGGAGAGGCAAAAATCTAAGTGAAGTCGGCATAATAAATGGGGAAGATGTAATTAACGTAGATCCAAGATATTTCAGACCAACTGAGGTTGAAACTTTATTAGGAGATCCTACTAATGCAAGAAAAAAACTAAAATGGTCTCCAAAAATTTCTTTTGAAGACATGGTGAAAGAAATGACTCTTGATGACCTTGAATTAGCTAAAAAAGATAATCTTATTAAAAAATGAAATTTTCATATTAGGGTTAACTATAAATGACAAAAACAAGAATATTTGTAGCAGGTCATAATGGAATGGTTGGGTCTGCCTTAGTCAGATTACTACAGAAGAAAAAAAATATTAAAATTATTACTGTAGAAAAGAGTAAATTAGATTTAGTAAACCAATTAGACGTATTTAAATTTTTAAAAAATAAGAAAATTGAGCAAATATATTTGGCTGCAGCAAAAGTTGGAGGTATATATGCCAATAATACCTTTCCCGCAGAATTTATTTATAACAATTTAATGATACAAACAAATATAATTCATGGTGCTTTTTTGAGTGGTATAAAACAACTTTTATTTTTAGGTTCAAGTTGTATATACCCTAAGTACGCTAAACAGCCAATGAAAGAGGAAGAATTATTAACAGGAAAATTAGAACCAACGAATGAACCTTATGCAATCGCTAAGATTGCTGGAATAAAATTTTGTGAAAGTTACAACCGTCAATACGGAAAAAGTCACGGAATAGACTTTAGAAGTGTTATGCCAACAAATCTTTATGGACCTGGTGACAATTTTAATCAAGAAATTGGACATGTTATACCTTCCTTAATTCGTCGTTTTCATGAGGCAAAAATTAAGAAGGCAAAAAGCACCACAGTATGGGGAACAGGAAATCCCAAGCGTGAATTTATGTACGTTGATGATATGGCCAGTGCTTGTATACATATTATGAATTTAGATAAGTCAACTTATCAAAAACAGACAAGTAAAATTAACAGTCACATAAATGCTGGAAGTGGTCAAGATCTTACAATTAAAGAGCTGGCTAAAACTATTAAATCAGTTGTGGGTTATAAAGGAAAAATAAAATTTGATAAAACTAAACCAGATGGAAGTCCAAGAAAACTAATAGACAGTAAGCGTTTAAATAATCTTGGGTGGAAACCTAAGGTATCACTAAAAGATGGCTTGACCAGAGTGTATAAAGATTTTTTAAAATCCTGATGCAAACGATTAATAAAATTTTATTTTTACTGTCACCGTCAGAACGTGTTAAATTAATCTATTTGTTATTGATGGTAATTGTGATGGCGCTTTTAGATATGGTAGGTGTCGCATCAATATTACCTTTTATTGCTATACTCACAAATCCGTCCCTTGTTGATACTAATATAATACTAAAAAATTTATTTCAAATTGCCAGCATATTTGGAGTTGAAACTAATAAACAATTTATTTTTGCTTTAGGAGTTTTATCATTTATAGCTTTACTCATTTCTTTAATTTTTAAAGCAATTACTACTTACACTTTATTGCTTTTTACTCAGATGCGTGAGTATACTGTTAGTAAACGACTTATAGAAACCTATTTACACCAACCATATAGTTGGTTTTTAGACAGACATAGTGCAGATCTAGGAAAGTCTATTCTTTCAGAGGTTAGTTTAATTATTGAAAATGGCTTAAGACCTCTCTTAATTATTGTATCTCAAGGTCTTGTAGCAGCTGCTCTTATTGCTTTGTTAATACTTAGTGATCCTAAACTTGCTTTAATTGTTTGTTTAACACTAGGAATAATTTATGTACTTACTTATAAATTTATTCGCAAATTTCTGAGCAGAATAGGCAAAGAAAGAGTTATAGCTAATCAGCTTAGATTTACTGCTGTAAGTGAGGCATTCGGTGCATCTAAAGAGGTAAAAATTGGAGGACTTGAAAAAAATTATGTTAAACGATTTTCAGATCCAGCTAAAAGTTATGCTAAACAGAATGCATCTGCTCAAGTCATAAGTCAAATACCACATTTCGCACTAGAGTTAATAGCATTTGGTGGAATGTTATTATTAATATTATATTTAATGTTACAAACAGGTAAGTTAGCAAGTGTCCTGCCATTCATTGCACTGTATGCATTTGCTGGTTATAGACTA
The DNA here is from genome assembly GCA_902604795.1 of uncultured Pelagibacteraceae bacterium. Lineage (GTDB taxonomy): Bacteria > Pseudomonadota > Alphaproteobacteria > Pelagibacterales > Pelagibacteraceae > Pelagibacter. Next base: position 12,193 of record CACKZV010000010.1, read on the forward strand.
ATGCCAGCCATTCAAGGAATTTATATTGGTTTTGCTCAGCTACGTTTTGCTGGTCCAGCACTTGATTTAATTTATAAAGACCTTACAAATCTCAAATATGTAAATTTAAAACAATCGAAAAATCTTAAATTAGAAAAAGAAATTTTCTTAAAAAATGTTTATTATCAATATCCAAATTCATCTAAAAATGTGATAAATAATATATCATTAAGTATACCTGCCAATAAAACAATTGGAATAGTAGGCGCAACTGGCAGCGGAAAAACTACTTTAGTTGATATTATATTAGGGTTACTTAAACCAACCTTTGGAACACTCGAAATTGACAATGAAGTTATTACTGAAACAAATGATAAATCTTGGCAAAGAACTATTGGTTATGTTCCTCAAGAAATATTTCTTGCAGACGATACGATAGCATCAAATATAGCTTTAGGTGTAGAGAATAAGGACATTAACTCAGAAGCTATTGAGAATGCATCAAAAATTGCTAACTTACATAACTTTGTAGTAAATGATTTACCTAAAAAATATCAAACTAAAATTGGAGAAAAAGGTGTAAGATTATCAGGAGGTCAACGTCAGCGTATTGGTATTGCCAGAGCATTATATCATAATCCACAATTATTAATTTTAGATGAAGGAACCAGTGCACTTGATAATCTAACTGAGCGAGCAGTTATGGAAACACTAAATAATATAAAAAAAAATATAACTAAAATTTTGATAGCACATCGTTTAAATACTGTGAAAAGTTGCGATAAAATTTTTGTGTTACAAAATGGAGAATTAAAAGAACAAGGTAGTTTTGATGAATTAATTAATTCTAATACAAATTTTAGCAAAATAGCAAGTGCCAATAATTAGAATAATATAGTGTAAAATAAATTTTTTTTATAATTAAAGATTGTTACAAAAATGGCTAGTAAAAATTATTTATATTTTTCAAATAAAATATTTAATAATAAATCTAAAAAAAAAATATATAATGATAAAAAAAATATAATTCTTACAATTAGCGATGGATATGATTTGCCATTTTTACAATATACGCAATTAGGTGTTGGAAACTTAATTTTCACTTACTTATATGCCCTTCATTTAAAAATCTATAATAAAAATTTAAAAATTTTACCATTTTATCCAATTAGAATAATACCTATTATTAAAGATATTAAATATTGGTATCTTAGATCATCTTTTGAATTCAATTATAATTTAAATCACATAAAAAGATTTTTACACTTTAAACTTCTTTTTAAAACTTTCGATAATAGTTTTTTTCATAAAAAAAATATTTTTTTAAACACAAATATAATTAATGAAGATAATAAATCTTTCCGAAAAATTTCAAAATTAAATTTAAGTTATATAAAAAAAAATATTACCTCCTTTTTAAATTTTAATTATCAGATTAAAAAAAATAATAAATTGAATATTATTAAAGATAAAAATAAAAATATATCTGTAGGATTACATTTAAGAAGAGGAGATTTTTTTCTTAATAAAAAATCCTCAAGTACATTTAATGCGTCACCAGATATTAACAGTCAAATTAAAATTATAACTAAAATTAAATCTAAAATTAATATAATAAATATATATTCTGACCAACCAAATACAAAAACTCTTGCAGAATTAAATGGTAGGCTCAATGATTATAATTTAAAGTTGCACCCAGCTAATTCTAATGGATCCAAAGTATTGGAAGATATGATTAAAAATGATGTAATTATTCTCTCTAATTCTACATTATCTGTAATATCATGTATTCTCTCAAATCAATTAGCTTTATTTAACAATCAAATACTGCCAAGAAAATTAAAAAAATACTTTAAAAATATTAAAGAAATTAAATGTTAAATTCATAAAAACTTTTGAAAGGTTCATAAATTGATAAACTTCTTAAAGAAAATTCTTAATAGGCATAGAGAATTAAATATTTTTTATTTAAGAGCTTTGATACATTTTCTTAAATTTTTGCTCTCAAGTAGTTTTAGAAAAAGTAGATGTATTGTTGATCCACCATCTGAATTTTTTTACAAATATAGAAAAACTGTTAACTATTTTTCAATACCACTTAATATAGTTGGCAAAATTTTTATAAAAAAAAAAATTTTTATCAGTGTAAATAATAATTGTAATTTTTCAATTGGTCACATTTTTCGCGAAATAAATGAACTTAAAAGAATCCAAAATTTAGATAAAAAATATAAAGACTCAGTAATATTATTTGTTTCATCTAGAAAAGAAATTTTGTCAGATACTAAAGTTGTATTTGAAGATAAAAATTTTAAAATACTTTTTGGAGGAGTAAAAAGATTATTACTTACTTTTATAGCAATAAAATGTCCCTCAATTTCTATAGATGCATCTCTTAGCTCTGATAATTATATTTTTAGTGATAAGATTTTATCGAATCGAATTATATTTAATAATAAATCCAAAAAACGTGCCAAAATGGCTTCTAAAAGTCAAGAATTCTTCCCTTTTAAAGATAAGTTAAATAATTTTGAGAATAAAAAAAAACAAATTTTGGAAAAACTAAATATAAAAAATAAATTTATAGTAATTCAAATTAAAACTGAAATATCGAATTCAACATTTAAAATTTTAAATCCAAAAACATATTTAGATACAATAAATTATTTTAAACTTAAGGGTTATGATATTGTTTTTGCTGGTAGAGAAATATGTCCCCAAATTTTCCTTGATAATAATATAATAAATTATGCAAATTCAAAGTATGCTTCACCTTTCAATGATTATTTGCTTGTAGGATATTCTACGCTGGTTATTTCTTCGGGATCAGGATTTTGTAATATTGCTGAAACCTTAGATAAACCAATTTTAATTATAAACTCCTATCATGGAATTCAACAATTTTCTCGTCGTACAATTTTGTTGCCTACAATTTTATCATTAAATGGAAAATTAATTGATCCAAAAATTCAGCACAAATATCTTTGTACTTTTGGTCAAAATTTTGGTCAACTTAATTCTGAAAAGTTTAACTTAGGTTATATGGCATCAAATGAAGATATTTTACACTCTGCTAAAGAATTAGAGCAAATGATCACACTTCCTCTTCCAGCTTTAACACCATTACAAAAAAAAATTCGTAATAGTAATAATTTTCCATTACTTTCTGATGGATTAAGCAGAATTTCAGATTATTACCTTGCAAAACATGATATTTTTTGAGTTAATTTTAAAAGCCTTTTATGATTAAGAAGATAATTAAAAAATTATTACCAAAGTTATTTATCAATATTGCTCAAAATTTTGTAAAAAGAATAGTAGCTTTTATAGTATGGGACCCTTGGAGAAATATTTCTTATTCTCAAGAAGGTGAAGATTTAGTTTTAAAAAGAATATTTGGTAACAAAACTAATGGTTTTTATGTTGATGTTGGAGCTCATCATCCAAAAAGATTTTCAAACACTTACGCTTTGTATCTTAAGGGATGGAAGGGGATAAATATTGATGCAACACCTGGAAGTATGAATCAATTTAATAAGATAAGATCAAGAGATATTAATCTTGAAATAGGAGTATCCCAAAAAGAGCAAGAAATTAACTATTATATTTTTAATGATAGCGCTTTAAATAGTGCTTCAAAGGAATTATCAGAGAAAAGAGATTTAGATGAGGAAAATTATTTTATAAAACAAATAACCAAGGTTAATGTAAAGCCTTTATATAAAATTTTAGATATATATTTATCAAAAAACAAAATCGATTTTCTAAATGTAGATGTAGAAGGTCTAGATTTAGACGTTTTAAAGTCAAACAATTGGAATAAATATAGACCAGAATTTGTATTAGTTGAAATATTAGAAAGTAGTTATCATGACCTTGAAAAAAATTATATTTTTCAATACATGATAGAAAATAATTACGTAATTTTTTCAAAACAGGTTAATACAGTTTTTTTTAGAGATAATTTAATTAAAATTTAATATAAGGATATAAAAATTATAATCTATAAATTTTTATATAAAATTTTTTTTAATTTATACAAGTTAATTTTTTTATGGATAATATTTATAAAAATCAAAGAATAAAAATAGCTATATTATTTCTTGTGTTTAATAGACCAGACAGTACAGAAAAAGTTTTTCAAATGATAAGAAAAGTTAAACCACCCAGGCTATATGTTGCTGCAGATGGTGCTAGAATAGGGAAAAAGGGAGAGGAAGAAAAAATTGCTGATGTAAGAAAAATTGCTACTAAAGTAGATTGGCCATGTGAGGTAAAGACGTTATTTAGAGACAAAAATCTTGGATGCAAAACGGCTGTTAGTGAGGGAATAACTTGGTTTTTTAAAAACGAAGAGCAAGGTATTATTTTAGAGGATGATTGCCTTCCACATTTAGATTTTTTTCATTATTGTGAGAATCTTTTAAATCATTACGCAAAACAAGATAGAATTATTTGTATAACTGGAGTTAATTTTCAAGACGAGCAGAAAAGAGGAGATGGATCATATTATTTCTCAAAATTTAACCATTGCTGGGGATGGGCCTCATGGAGAAGAGCGTGGAACAAGTACCAAAATGATCTGACCTTTTGGCCAAAATGGAGTAGATCAAATTATTGGAATAAACATACACCTGATAAAGTAGAAAGAAAATTTTGGACTAAAATTTTTGATAAGGTTTACAAAAACAAAATTGATACCTGGGATTATTCATGGATGGGTAGCGCATGGTTTAATGATGGAATTACAGTTACTCCAAATGTTAATTTGGTGAGCAATATTGGTTTTGGTATAAATTCAACTCATACAAAAGATAAAAGTAATAAAGCTGCCAATATACCAACTAAAGAAATTGGAACTATAAAACATCCAAGTTCTATAAATGTAGATTATGAGGCTGATAGGTGGACTTTTGATCATCATTATGGTGGTAAGAATTTGCGTTTTCCACATAGTTGGATAGTTTTTCCTGTTAGACTTCTTCGATATCTTTATCGTAAATTTAAAGCGTTTAAAAAATCAAATATCGTATAATAATTTAATAATTTTTGTTTAGTTTTAATTAAATTAAATAAATTCAGACTTTAATGATAAAAATTCTTGAATTATGATTGAAAGATATGATTTGATTTATATAACTAAAAATATTTAGATTAAATAAAGGTAGATATAAAATTGTCAAATAAATTAAGCAATAAGTCAATTAGAATTGGGATTACAGGTGGTACAGGCGTTTTAGGTTCGATTCTTAATAAAAAACTAAGAAGAAGAAATTATAAGGTAATAAATTTTAATAATGATATTCGTAATGTAATAAAAGTAAAACAGTGGGTAAGCACTAATAAATTTGATGCAATATTTCATCTCGCATCAATCGCCTCTGTAAGAATATGCAATGAAAATCCCTTAAAAGCTTGCTCTGTAAATATAATTGGTACGAAGAATTTATTAGAATCAATTATTAATTTAAAAAAAAAACCATGGTTTTTTTATGCATCAACATCTCACGTTTATAGAGACAAAAAAAAACCACATAAAGAAACCGACGATATTTCACCGAAAACGTTGTATGGATATACAAAATGGATGGGAGAAAAACTAACACAAAATTATTGTGATAATAACAACGTACCCTATTGTGCTGGACGTATTTTTAGTTTTTATAGTAATTCTCAATCAAAAGATTATTTATACCCTGCGATCAAAAAAAAACTAAAAGAGATTCCGAATAAAAAAAACATTTATGTGATTAATGCTCATAGTGTAATAGATATTCAAAAAGCAGATGATACAATTGAAATAATTCTTAAACTATATAAAAGAAAAACATTAGGAATTATAAATATTGCTACAGGTAAAGGTATAGAAATAAAAAATTTTGTCAAAAAATTTTCAAAAAGAAGAATTACAATAAAAACAAATACCTACAAAAAAACATATTCAGTTGCTGATACTAAAAAATTAAATTCAGTAATCAGAAAATGACAAAATTAATTAAAATTTCAACAGTTATACCTACATTTAATAGAGAAATTTTTTTGAAAAAAGCAATTATTTCTTGTTTAGATCAAACTATTAGTCATGAAATAATAGTTTGCAATCATGGAGGAACTGACCAAACTGATCAGATGGTAAAGGAATTTGAGGGAAAAATTAAGTATATCAAGAGAATAAAAGATTATGGATTACATTATTGTTTATTAGAAGGTGTAATGGAAGCAAAAGGAGAATTTATAAATATATTATTTGATGACGATTGGTTAGCACCAAATTATATTGAAGAATGTGTTAAATATTTTAATGATAATTCTGTAGGATTTATATTTTCTCAAGCAAAAATTTATAATGAAAATACAAAAAGAATTGAAAAAATATTTTATAATGATTTTTTAAGCGATGAAGGAATATATAAGATCAATAAATATGAATTTTTTTTGTTAAAACAATTATTTTCACCCACTTCATTTATCATAAGAAAAAAAGATGTAATTGATGCTATTTATAATGGAGGTTTGCCTTTTTCTAAACACAACTATAAAGGTGTCGGCCCAGATAGATTCATGATTTTATTATGTATGTTAAGGTATACAAAATTTGGTTATATTAATAAACCTCTTGCTTATTTTAGATCACACAAAAATTCAATTACTATAGAAGCTCACTCTAATACTAATAAAAATAAATCATTTGAAAAAGCTCGTAACGAAGTTGATAAATATTACTATACACTGAAATATGGAAGATATTTTACTTTTATGCAGAATATTATTTTTTTTAGAATAAGATTTATTTTAAGAAACCCTAAATATGCTATTAAAAAACTTTTATCAAAAATTAGTGGTGATTAATTATTTGAATTAAATAGATTAAAAATTGATAGGTATATTTCAAATTTAGATTGTGATAAATTTCCACTATTAAACACTATGAAACAATTAATAAAAAATTTTTTTAATTTGTTTGGGCTAGAATTACGACGCTACCAACCTCAATTTGATCCTACAACACAAGTATATAAAGCAATAAAAAAGATTAAAACTGATATAATATTTGATATAGGAGCAAATACTGGACAGTTTGCGCTAGATATTAGGAAAAAAGGATACAAAGGTAAAATTATTAGTTTTGAGCCTCTAACAACTGCCCGAAAAAAACTTTTGGATAATGCTATTAAAGATAATAATTGGATTGTACATGAAAAAGCAGCTTTAGGTGAACATAATGGATTTGTTAACTTAAATATTTCTAAAAATTCTGTATCATCATCAATTCTACCCATGCTCAGTACTCATAGTGATGCAGAAAATGACTCAGTTTATATTGGTGTTGAAAAGTCACCTCTTATCACATTAGACTCTGTTGCTGAATTTTATGTAGATCAGTCTTCTAATTATTTTATAAAAATTGATACTCAAGGGTATGAATGGCAAGTTCTTAATGGTGCAATAAATACTTTAAAAAATTCAAAAGGTATCCTTTGTGAATTATCCCTTATTCCATTATACGAAGGCCAACATTTGTGGAAAGAAATGATTGAAAGATTCCAAAAAGAGGGTTTCGTTTTATGGTCTTTTCAAAAAGCATTTTCTGATAAAAGCGATGGCAGAACACTGCAGGTGGATGCAGTTTTCCTTAGGAATAATGATATATAAAATATACTTTATAAATTTGATGAATAATTTGTTTCTACTAAAATTTTTGGGAAAAATATTAATATTTTTTTTAAAATGTAATCTATAGTTTATAATTAAAATATATATAAATTAAAAAAATCAATAGCAAACAAGATGCTAGATAAATAATATGCAAGATTACTTTTTTGATAAAAATTTTTATTCTAAACTTAATAATAATAATGTTTTTAAAGAAGATAAAAATTTACAAAAAATTTCTATTGTGATGCCCAGCCTAAATAAGGCTGAATTTATTGAACGAAGCATACTATCTATTTTAAATCAAAATTATCCAAATATTGAATTAATCATTATAGATGGTGGTTCAACAGATGGAACTTTAGAAATAATAAGAAAATACGAAAAATTTATAACATATTGGACTTCTGAAAAAGATCAGGGTCAAAGTGATGCTTTAAATAAAGGATTTAAGAAATGCACAGGAACAATTTTTGGATTTTTAAATTCAGACGATTTGTATCTACCAGGTGCATTTGAGTATGCATCTTCAGTTTTATGTAAAAATCCAAATAAAAAAATTATATTTGGAGACTATTTGTGTATTGATAAAGATGATTCAACTATTGATTATATGCATGCATTTGATTTTAACCTTAATCACTTTAAATATGAGGGTTTTCATTTAAATGCACAATCGATGTTTTGGAAATCAGATGTTCATAAAAGGTTTTCAGGCTTTAATATTAATCTTTATTATACAATGGATTATCAATTAATACTTGAGTTTGGTATTAATGAAGGAGAGCATTCATTTATTCGTGTTCCAAAAGTTTTAGGTGCTTTTAGAATGTATGATGGTCAAAAAACAAAACTTAAAATACCTACTAATGCAATTAATGAGCACAAATTGATGGCTAAAATATATGAATATAAAGATAAATACACTCTTATTGGTAAATTAAAAAGAATTTACTTTCGTGTAAGACGATCATGGTGGTATATAAAAAGGGGTGGAATATTTAATTTGTTTTATCGATTAAAACTTTTTCTATGGCACTAATAATATCAAAGTCAAATTTAAAAATTCCAAAAATTATAAGCCACATATTTTTTTTTATACTTGTAATTACATTAAGACTAATTCCATCCACGGCTGAATTAAGTTTTATTTTGCTAGCCTGCTATGCTTTGATTGGTAGACGTCAAATTATCGAAGCACTAATTTTTTCATGGTTTTTAACTTTTATGAATTATGAAATTGTGCCCTATACTGAGTTTGAAGGTTTAGGTAGATATTTAATAATATTAAGTTGTTTTATTTCTATTTTGTTAAGAGCAAATTTTGCTAAAATTGATAGACTTACTTTACTTACTATCGGATTGGGCTTATTCATAATTATTCACTCAATTTTTTTTAGTAAAATTCCTCAATTATCAATTTTGAAAGCATTAAATTGGACAATTTATATAACTACTTTGCTTTTAGCATGGACAGGAATGAGTTATTCAGAATCCGTGGAGACAAAAAAATGGATGAAATATTTTCTTTTAATAATAATTTTTGTAAGTTTATCACTATATATTTATGAAGAAATTTATAATCTGAGAGGAATAGGCAATAAAAGAAATTTACATTATTTTCAGGGAATATTAAACCATCCACAAGCATTTGGGCTTACTGCGGCTGGGGTATGTGCAATATTTATTGGTGAATTTTTTAATAAAAATAATAATAAGTTATTTATTTTTTTATGCATATGTATTTGTATTTTTTCAATTTTTATTTCAGGAAGTAGAACAGCTGGTTTAGCCTTATTTTTATCCTTAGTTATCTCAATATTTTTATTATTTATTTTAAATTTTAAGAAAATTAAATTAAAATTTAATATTTCTTTAAATAAATTTTTAATATTATTTTCTTTATCTTTATTAATTTTAACATTTACATTTGTTATCCAAATATATGAAGCTTCAATGAGTTTTATTAATAAATCTTCAGTATATAATAATCTTGAAGTTTATATTTCTGAAAATGATCATGTGCCCACTATATCTAATGAATTTGATAACATTGGAAAAACTTATTTTAAGTCTAGGAGTGTTCTTATTGATCCAATGTTATTAAATATCAAAGAAAATCCTATTATAGGAATTGGATTTGGTTTAGCATCTGATCCAATATTAATGAATATTAAATACTTTCAAGGCATACCTATTTCAGCTCCAATTGAAAAAGGTGTATTACCTATTGCTATTTTTGAGGAAATTGGATTTTTTGGTTTAATTATTTTTCTTATATGGGTTTTTGTATTACTAAAAGTAGCAACAAATAATAGTTTTAGCTCAATGCTGGTAATCTTAACTTTCTTATTATTTAATCTAGGAGAGGCAGGACTTTTTTCACCCAATGGTTTTGGAATGCTATATCTTATAGTACTAACATCTTTTCTCACAGATTATAAATTAATAAAATGAATTAATTAGAAAATATTTAATGATTAAAAATAAAATTTCAATCTGGTTTTGGCAACAAATGGTTACACCTCATATGGCTTATCTTGCAGCGGCCTTAGCAGACCGTGGTTTCGAAGTAAATTATGTAGCAAATCAAATATTATCTGATGATCGTATTAAACTTGGATGGGCAAAACCTAAACTAAGAAAAGCTAGGTTGATAATAGCTGTTAATAAGGCTGATTTTATCCAGCAAGCTTTAAATGCACCGGATAATTCTATTCACTTAAGTCAAGGCTTACGTGGGAACGGACTTGTAGGAATTGCACAAAAAATAATTCGTAAACGCCGTCTTATACACTGGGTCATGATGGAGTCAATTGACGATTACGGATTTTTTGGATTAATAAAAAAATATCTTTATCAAGTTCTTTTTATAAGATGGATTAAACATCTGGCTGGAATTTTGGCTATTGGTAATAATTCATTAACGTGGTTTGTAAAAAGAGGAGTGGACAGAAATAAAATTTACTCTTTTGCTTATTTTCTGGAAGAACCGCAAATTAAAAAAATTATTAAATTACCCAAAAAAAATAAAAACCGTCCATTTCGAATAATTTTTGTTGGAAGATTAATCAAATTAAAGAGACTTGACCTGTTAATTAAATCAGTTGCAAGCTTAAAAAAAAATAATATTGAACTTTGGGTTATTGGTAACGGACCTGAGAAACGTCGATTAAAATCATTAGCAACTTTATTACTACCCAAACAAGTTTTTTGGTTTGGAGTTATTCCAATAAAAAAAATTCCAAATATTATCAATCAAGTAGACTGTTTAGTTCTACCTAGCCGTTATGATGGTTGGGGTGCAGTTGTTTCGGAAGCATTAATGGTTGGTACTCCAGTGATATGTAGCAATAAATGTGGATCCTCAGGTGCTGTTTTAGCTAGCGGATATGGAAGTGTTTTTTCTGCAAATAACCAAGCATCTTTAATTAATAGTTTAAGAAAACAATATAAAAAAGGTTTTGTAAAATTAAAGGAAAGACAAAAATTAAGAAAGTGGGCAAAATATTTAGGTTCTGCCTCAGGTGCAAAATATTTAGAAAAAATTATAATTTCAAAAAATAAAAAAATTAATTTAATAAAATTACCTTGGAATTAAAAAAATAAAATTATATGTTTGAACTAATAAATTAAGAAAAATTTAAATCTTATAAGTTAATAAATGCTTGTCTCAGATAAATCATCTTCAATAAAAAAAAAAAAAATTCTCTGCTTTATAAAGTATTATTTACCAGGATATAAGTATGGTGGACCGATAAGGTCTGTAGCAAATTTTGTAGAAAAATTTGGTGACGAATATGATATTCACATTGTATGCTCCAGCCACGATGCGTCTGACAATAAACCTTATGAAGGAATTGATTTAGAGAAGTGGAATAGTGTAGGAAAAGCAAAAGTATTTTACCTTTCAAATAAAATTTCAAAGTTCAATAAAATATATAAACTATTAAGTGAAATTGATTATGATGTAATTTACCTTAACAGTTTTTTCACTTTCACTTTTTCAATTTTCCCACTCTTAGTTCAATATTTTAGCCTTATAAGTATAAAATCATGTGTTATAGCGCCCAGAGGAGAGTTTTCTAGAAATGCAATAAAATTAAAGAACTTAAAAAAATTGATTTATATATATTTAATGAAAATTTTAGGAGTTTATGATCATTTATGTTGGCAAGCTTCGAGTGAATTTGAAACAAATGATATAGAAAGAGAGCTAGGCAGTGTTGCAAAAAATATTATAGTTGCACCAGATTTAATTTACTCTAACTGGTCAATCAAAAACAAAATATCTTATAATAAAAGCCGATGTCTAAAAATAGTTTTTTTATCAAGAATTTCACCAATGAAAAATTTAGATTTTTTAATAAGAGCTATAAACAAAGTTTCATCAGATATTGAGCTAAATATATTAGGCCCTAAGGAAGATCTTCAGTACTGGGAAAAATGTAAAAATCTTTTAAAAAAAACACCAAAAAATATTAAAGTCATAATTGGAGAACAAGTACTTCCTGAAAGAGTTCAAGAAACATTTATGAAGTATGATCTTTTTGCTTTTCCAACTAGAGGAGAAAATTTTGGACATGTAATACCAGAGTCTCTATCGGTTGGTACACCTATTTTGTTAAGTGATCAAACACCCTGGAATCACGTTAAATCTTTAGGTATACAGATAATTCCATTAAATGAGAATGATTGGACAAAATCTATAGAACAATGGGCTACATTATCTGAACAAGAGCTAACAAAAAGAAAAGAAGCCTCATTAATTTATGCTAAAAAGATTGGAGAGATGAATCAGAAATCTATTATAAAAAATAAAGAATTATTTGAATATAAATCTTCATGTTTGAACTAAATTTATTGAAGGAAATTCATATTAGTTAACTGTAAATTAAACATAAAATGCAAACAATAAAAAAACTTATAAGTCTATTAACAAATTATGAACGTAAAAAACTATTTTTATTACTTATCTTAGTTATTTTGATGGCTCTTTTAGACATGCTTGGAGTTGCATCTATTATTCCTTTTATGACTGTCCTAACAAACCCTGGAATTATAGAAACAAACACATTCATAAATTCAATGTTTATATTTGCTAACTCATACGGAATTGAAAATGTAAACCAATTTCTTTTTGTTTTGGGTCTGACAGTTTTTGTTCTATTGATTATCTCTTTAACATTAAAAGCACTAACAAATTATTTTCAATTACATTTTATTTTAAAACTTGAATATAATTTGTCAAAACGTTTATTGGAAGGATATTTAAATCAGCCTTACAGTTGGTTTCTTAATCGAAATAGTGCTGATTTAGGTAAAACAATTCTTTCAGAGGTGGGCACAATATGTGCAGGCGGTTTCTATCCATTACTTCAAATTGTAACTTACACTATAATCACCATCGCATTAGTAACATTGTTAATTATTGTTGATCCGATGCTTACTTTAATTGCCACTCTTACACTAGGTTCAGCATATGGACTTTTTTATAAATTAATTCATGGTTTTTTAAATAAAATTGGTGGAGAGAGATTTGATGCAAACACAAAACGTTTCACAATAATTAGTGAAGCATTTGGTGCAGTAAAAGAAGTTAAAATCGGAGGTCTTGAAGAAAATTATCTAAAACGTTTTGCTGATCCTGCAAAAACTTATATTCAAAGACAAGCTTCAGCAGAAATTTTAAAACAATTACCTCGTTTTGCCCTAGAAGCCTTTGCATTTGGAGGACTATTGCTATTAGCTTTATATTTATTAGTCCAAGATGGTTCTTTCACAAATACAATCCCGCTTATAGCTCTATATGCTTTTGCGGGTTACCGATTGATGCCTGCACTACAATTTATTTATAGTTCAGTAACTGAATTACGTTTTATAGGACCAGCACTTAATTCAATGCATAAAGATCTTAAATTCCTAAAGATTAAAATGACAAAAAATAAAATAGATAAATTAAAATTGGAGAAATCTATTTCTTTAAAAAATATAAATTATCATTACCCCAATAATTCTAGAACTGCGATAAAAAATATATCCATAGATATTCCTGCCTACAGTACTTTTGGCATAGTTGGAGTTACAGGCAGTGGAAAAACTACATTAGTAGATGTTATACTCGGGCTTCTTGAGGCTCAAAATGGAACTATAAAGGTTGATGATAATAAGATAAACAAACAAAATTTAAGAATATGGCAGAATTCAATTGGTTATGTTCCTCAGCAAATTTATCTTTCAGATGATACAATATCTTCAAACATCGCTTTTGGTATTGATAAAATCAAAATTGATCACAAAGCAGTAAAACGTGCTGCTAAAATTGCTAATCTAGATGATTTTATTTCTAATGAATTACCTTTAAAATACGATACCACAGTAGGAGAACGTGGTATCAGGTTATCAGGGGGCCAACGACAACGTATAGGAATTGCCAGAGCATTATATAACAACCCAAAATTATTGATTCTTGACGAAGCTACTAATTCTTTAGACAACATTACAGAACAGATGGTTATGGATGAGGTTCACAATATTAGTCAGAATATTACAATTATATTAATTGCTCATAGATTAAGTACAGTAAAAAAATGTGATTCAATAATTATTTTAGAAAAGGGAGAGATAAAAGGTAAAGGTTCATTTGATAATTTAATAAAAACAAATAATAATTTTCGAGCTGCAGCTTCAAAAATTTAAAAAAATGAAATACAGACTATATGAACAAATTTATCAAAATATTCCAGATATAAAAAAAATAATTAATTTAAAAAACTTAGAGAAAGGTACTTGTTTTATTTTTGGTGATGGAAAATCTTTAAAGTACTATAATTTATCAAGTTTTTCTAATCATCCATCAATTTCTCTAGGTTTAGTATCACTCCTAAATGGATCTAAAAATTTAAAATTAAAATATTCTCTACAATGTGACTCCTTTTCTGCATTCCCAGGAAAGAACATATTTGATTATTTTCAAAATTTTAATTCTTATATAAAAGAAAAAAAATATTCAAATGCATTTAATTTTATTTCACCTTATAAATTATTAAGAATGAGTTTAAATGGTTATTCAAAACTATTATTCAAAGATAATGAAATCTTATTGAATTCTAATTTTATTACCCATTGTACAAATTATTATTTTACTAAATTTTTTGATAGTTCTTTTTATTTTAATTATCATTTAAAAATTAATGAAAATATAGATAAAGACCTAAGTAAAAACCTCTTTAACGTGTATGAAAGTAGTTTGAATTTTTCTATATATCTTGCAATTTTTTTAGGTTTTAACAAAATTTATTTAGTAGGTTGTGATTACCATGATATAGAACCTATGGTAGCTCATTGGTGGGAAAAAGGAAAACCATTAACATATACTGGAAAACAAGCACATAATTATATTGATTTTATGAGAAATTATATTGATATACACATCATCACTTTGAATAAATCTTATGGTTCTAATTTTATTTCATATAAAGATTTTTCAGGAAATGATTTGGAATATAAAGAGAATAGAGAAATTATAAATAAAAAAAAACTAGAAATACTTAAGAACCAGGGAATATATAAAGTTTAATCAAAATGTTATTTAAACACAAGGATATAAAGATTGCTGTTATTGGACTAGGTTATGTGGGTTTACCACTAGTAATTGAGTTAGCAAAAAAATTTAAAGTTTATGGATTTGATGTAAACAAAAAAAAAGTAAAAAAATTAAAAATTAATATAGATGAAACAGGTGAAGTTGATTCAAAATATCTAAAAAAAACAAATGCAATATTATCCTATGATGAAAAAATATTACATAATGCAAATATTTTTATAATCACTGTTCCTACAGGAATAAATAAAAAAAATTTACCTGATTTAAGAATCTTAAAAAAAACTACAAGAACTATTTTAAAATATCTAAAAAAAAAATCTTTAATTATATATGAGTCCACAGTTTATCCCGGTTGTACCGAGGAAATATGTTTACCAATTTTAAAAAAAAACAAAAAAATTATATATAATAAAAATTTTTACTTAGGCTATTCGCCTGAAAGAATAAACCCTGGCGATAAAAAAAGAAATGTCACAAATATAACTAAAATAGTTTCTGGATCTAATCAAATAGCTCTTAATCAAGTAAAATATATATATTCACAAATTGTTAAAAGTGGCGTTTATGTTGCACCGTCTATTAAAATAGCAGAAGCTGCTAAAATAATTGAAAATACTCAGAGAGATTTAAATATAGGGTTGATGAATGAGTTATTTGTATTTTTTAATAAATTAAAAATACCTACAAAAGAAGTTTTAAAAGCTGCTGGCACTAAATGGAACTTTCTAAATTTTACGCCTGGTCTTGTTGGAGGGCATTGTATAAGTGTTGATCCTTACTATTTGACCAATAAATATAAAGCCGTAAATCTAAGACCAAGTATAATTCTTTCAGCCAGAAAAACTAATGATGGCTTTCATAAATTTATTGCAAAGAAAATATCAAAAATTACAAAAGATTATAAATTGAGTAAAAAAAAAATTTTGATTTTAGGATACTCATTTAAAGAAAATTGTGCGGATTATCGAAATTCACGTGTTAACAATTTAATTAAACATCTTCGTAGAAAGAAGTTTGGACTTAAAATTCATGATCCATACATAAAAAAGAATTATGATAATTTTCCATTTAAAAATATTGCTGTAGTTAATATGAAAAATCATAAAACAAGATATGACTTAATAATCCTTGCAGTGCCACATGATATTTATAAAACTAATCAATTAAAAATTACTAATTTATTATCTAAAAATGGTTATATATATGACTTTAAATCTGTACTTAAAAGTAATGATAGAGTTATACAAGGTTAAAATTTATTGCATTTGATTATGAAAAAAACATTAAAAATAAAAGAGCAAAAAATACTCTCTAAAATATTCAAGAAATCTGAAAATATTTATAATAAAACCAAAAAACTCCCAAAAACTAAATTTATTTATTCATATCTTATTTCCGAATTAATTTTAATTAATTTAGAAATAGAAAATATTATTTTTAAAAAAAATTATAATCCGATAAATGATACAATTAAAATTTTAGATTATCTAATTTATAAAATAGATTTAATAAAAAAAAATAATATTCATTCAGATAAAACTGGAATAAAAAAACAATTATTTAAAAAAGAAATATCTCATGAAGAATTATTTCAGAGATTATGGACTAATTATAACTTTAATCAATATATTAAAGATAGAGTTTGGAGATATAGAAAAAGGATTAAAATTAATAATTTAAAAAAAATTATTAAAAATAAAAAAGTTGTCGATTTTGGATGTGGACATGGCAATTTTTTAATTGCAGCTGCAATGGAAGGCTGTTCATTTGGCTATGGAATTGATTATGGAAAAGATAGTATCAATTTTGCTAACAAAATTAAAAATAAATTAAAACTTAACAAGAAATTAAAATTTGAGACTAAAAATATTTATAAATCAAATCTTAAGTCCAGCTCTTTTGATGTTGCTATTCAAAATGGTGTTTTTCATCATTTAAATAAACCTGATAAAGCATACAAAGAATTACATAGAGTTTTGAGAAAAGGTGGTTATGCTTGGTTATATACAGATGGTGGTGGTGGCATAAGAGATATAATTGCTGATATGTCACAAAAAATTTTGAAAGATATTAGCATAGATTTTAAAGTAAAAAAAATTAGAACAACATATTTAAATAACTCAAAGCAATATCACCTTTCAGACAACACAAATGCTAAATATCAACATTATAGTCTTGAAAATTATTTAAAATATTTAAAAAAAATTGGTTTTACGAATTTTACTCAATTAAATGGTGGTACAAAAACTGACTTTGATAAGCCTTTCTTAGAAGATAAATATTTTAAGCTTAAATTCGGTAGTGGTGATTTGAGAATTTTATGCCAGAAAAAATAAATTTGCTTTATTTATAATTCAGTAAATATATAAATAATTTAATTTTTTTAAAATCTATACGCAAAATGTTAATTACTAAATGAATTTGTTTAATAAATGAACTATTTCTGTTTTGTTCAGGCAAGATTTTCCTCAAAAAGACTAAGAGGAAAAGTTTTAAAAAAAATTGGGAAATCTAGCATTCTGGAAATTATGTTAAGAAGATTAAAAAAAAGCAAAAAGATTGATAAAATAATTGTCCTAACATCTAATACAAATCAAGACAAAAAATTAATTGAACTATGCAAGAGAAAAAAAATTAACTATTATTGTGGACCTTTAAACAATGTCTTCTTAAGATTTAAAAATGCAATCAAAAAATATAAATCAAATAAAATAATTCGAATCTCAGGTGATAGCCCACTAATAGATTGGCGTTTAATTGATAAAATGATTAATCTATCGATGAAATATAAATCCTATGACATAATTACCAATATAAAAAAAAGAACCTTTCCAAAAGGACAATCTATTGAAATTTTAAAACCAAAAATATTTAATTTATCCAGTAATTTACTTACAAAAGAACAAAAAGAACATGTAACTAAATATTTTTATGAGAAAGAAAATTATAAAATATATAATTATGAATTATCTAAAAACTTTAATAATTATAATTTATGTGTAGATGAATATGATGACTATGTGGTTATTTCAAAATTAGTAAAAAAAAAAGGAATTTTTGCCCCTTGGAAAAGTTATGTTAAAGAGTTTTAAATCACCGTGCGTTATCGGTATTATTGGTTTAGGTGTTGGTGCATTCCATCTACGTAATAGTTTAAAATTTAAAAATTGTAAAATTAAGTATATTTGTGATGTAAATAAAAAAAAACTTCTTTACTATAAGAAAAAATTTAAAATTAATAAAGCAACAACAAATTTTGATAAAGTTGTAAATGATAAAGAGGTAAATACAATTATTATCGCTTCAAATGACAAAGATCACTTTTATCAAGTATCAAATTCCTTAAAACATAATAAACATGTATTTGTTGAAAAACCCATGTGTTTGTCACTAAAAAATTTAGAAACAATAATAAAAATAAAAAAAAATAAACCAAATTTATATATTTCTTCAAATTTAGTATTAAGAGTGCATCCTTTTTTTGAAAAACTAATTAGAGAAAAAAAAAAATTAAAGAAAATTTACTATTTAGAAGGTGATTATAACTATGGAAGACTTGATAAATTAACTAAAGGGTGGAGGGGTAAAATAAAGGATTATTCTGTAATTTTGGGAGGAGGTATTCACTTAATAGACTTAATTCTTAAAATAAAAGAAAAAAAAGTAAAAGAAATTTATACAATGAGTAATAAGTTGATATCTCGAAAATTTAAAAATTATGCAAACGATTTTGCAGTGTCATTACTCAAATTTGATGATAATAGTATTGCCAAAATTTCATCAAATTTTTCTAGCCCATCTGACCATCATCATATTTTTAACGTATATGCTCAAAATACATCCTTTTTCTATAATCGCAATAAAAGTGAGCAATATTTTAGGGAAAATGAGAATAAATCTTCAATAAAATTAAATTATAAATATGACAATAAAACCAAAGGAAAAATGCTCTTGAATTTTTTATCTGCAATCAGTCGAAAAAACAGTAATTTAATTATTTCAGAAAATGAACTATTTTATTTAATGAAGATTTGTCTATTTTTAGTACAAAGTCAAAAAAAAAATAGAATAATTAAATTATGATTAAAGTTCCTTTTGGAAGACCTGATATTACAAATCGTGAAATAAAATCCGTTATAAAAGTTTTAAAAAAACCAATTCTGGCACATGGACCATTATCTAATAAGTTTGAGAAACTATTTGCCAAATTTACTGGAAGTAAATTCGCAACTTCTGTTTCATCTTGTACTGCTGGTATGCATCTTTTTTATCTTGCTAATAACATAAAAAAAGGAGATGAAGTTATTGTAACATCACAAAGTCATGTATCGACTGCTCATTCTATAAGTATTACAGGAGCAAAACCAGTTTTTGTAGATTGCAATTCTTACAATGGAACAATCGATGTAAAAAAGATCCAAGGAAATATAACAAAAAAAACAAAGGCAATTTCTTTAGTACACCATTTAGGGAACCCTTCAGATGTTATTAATATTCTTAAAATTGCAAAAAAATTTAATCTCCTTGTTCTCGAGGATTGTGCTACTGCGCTTGGAGCAAGAATTAACAAAAAACATGTGGGCAATTTTGGTAATGCAGGAGTATTTTCTTTTTACCCAATTAAGCATATGACAACAGGCGAGGGAGGAATGGTAATTTCCAATGATAAAAAAATTATTGATAAAATTAACAAGCTTAAAGCATTTGGCGTTAATAGAAGTTATTTGAATAGAAGAATTCCAGGAGAATATGATGCTAATTTATTGGGCCTAAACTATAGAATGAATGAAATTAGTGCAACAATTGGTATTGAGCAAATAAAAAGATTTCCTAAATTTTTAGCTATAAGAAAAAAAAATTATAATTATTTAATATCTAAGATAACAAAGAAAAAAAATTTTGATATTGTAAAATTCAATAATAATAATTTCCATGGATCATATTACTGCTTGTGTATAATTATTAATGATAAGAAACTTGATCGATTAGAGATAATTAAACAATTGAATAAAAAAGGAGTAGGCACAAGTATTTATTATCCAAAACCTATTCCTGAAATGTCTTATTATAAGAATAAATATGGATATTCATCTTCTAAATTTAGAAATGCTGAAAAATTTAGCTATAGATCAATAGCATTACCACTTGGTACACACCTTAAAAAAAAAGATCTAGATTTGATTGCGAATTCGATTAATAAAGTTATATAAGTATTAATGAAAAAAATTTGTATTGTTGGTGGAGCAGGTTTTATTGGTCACAATCTTGCTTTGCAATTAAGAACTTTAGGCCATGAAGTAACTTGTGTAGATAATTTGATGGTCAATAACCTCATTTCTGTTATAGGAAATTACGACACGTTAAAATTTAAAAATTTAAACAAGAAAATTATAAATTCTAGGTTAAATCTTTTAGAAGAGCATGATATTGAGCTAAAGATAATGGATGCTAGAGATTATCATTTAGTTGCAAAATTCATTGATCAATTAAAACCTGATATAGTTGTACATTTGGCTGCGGTATCACACTCAAATAGATCAAATAAAGACCCTTTCAACACTTTTGATCATAGTTTTCGAACTCTTGAAAATGTTCTTGATGCAACAAGAGATAAAATAGAGAGATTAATTTATTTTTCCTCAAGCATGGTTTATGGGAACTTTTCAAAAAATGAAGTTGACGAAACAGATAATTGTGATCCTATAGGGATTTATGGCACATTAAAGTATTGTGGAGAAAAAATTATTAAAGCTTATAACCAAGTTTTTGATTTACCTTACACAATAATAAGACCGTCTGCTCTATATGGTGAGAGATGTGTAAGTAGAAGAGTAGGTCAAATTTTTATTGAGAATGCTATTAACAAAGAAGAAATAAAAATTGGTGGCGATGGTGAAGACAAATTAGATTTTACTTATATAAAAGATTTATGCAATGGAGTAGTGCTTTCGATCAATAAAAAAGAAGCTGAAAACGAAATTTTTAATCTGACATATGGAAATGCAAGAACTATAAATAATTTAAAAGATATATTGCTTGAACATTTTCCAAATGCAAAAATATCTTATGAAAAGAGGGATAAATTAATGCCAAAAAGAGGTACTTTGAGTATAAAAAAAGCAAATAAACTTTTAGGATTTAGTCCTACTTTTTCAATAGAGGATGCATACCCAGAATATATAAAGTGGTACAAAGAATTTACAAACAGCAGGATTTAAAATTAGCTTTTTTTTTTAATAATAAAAGAGGCATAAAAGTTCTTAAATCATTAAGAAAACTTTTTAATATCCAATATGTTTTTTTAGCAAAGAAAAATTTAAATAGTAATATCATTAAATATATAACCGAAGATTATCAAATTATTGATTCACTAAAAGACCCAACAATTTTAGATAAAATCAGAGATAAAAAAATTAATTTAATAATAAGCGCAGGGTTTCCATATATTTTTGATAAAAAATTTTTTAATAAAAAAAATAAAATAGATATTTTGAATTTACACGGTGGTCCAGTACCCAGATATAGAGGAGGTTCTCCATTAGTGTGGCAAAGAATAGAAGGGAAAAATAAAATTGGAATTTCAATTATAAAAACAAATTTAAAAATAGATAGTGGGAAATTAATGGGCTTAAAATTTTTCTCTATAAAAAAAAGGGATAATATTAAAAATATCTATGAAAAAGCTGAAAAACTATTCTGTAATTTGTTGATAAAAGTAATAAAAAAATATTATTTAAAAAAAAATATTAAAATTAACAGTAAAAAATTATTTCCTTCAAAATACTACTACCAACGAAAACCTGAGGATAGCCTTGTAAGATTAAGTATAATGACTTCAAAAAATTTTTTTAATTTTCATAAAGCTCTAGTTCCTTTATATGAGCCTCCATTTCTTTATTTAGGTGAAAAAAAAATATTTTTATTAAAAATAAAAAATTCGAATTTGAAATCAAAAAACAAAACAGGTTTAGTTGAAAAAATAAAAAATAAATACTATCTAAACTTAAAAGATAAAAAAATTAGATTAATAAAGGCTTCAATTAATTTAGAAAAAATAAAAAATAAATTTCTAAAATCAGATATGTCGATTAAAGATGTATAGTAAAAAGTATAAATAAATTATATTGTTATATATAATGAAAAATTTTAAAAATCTAAAAAAACCATTTATAGTTGCTGAAATTGGTAATAATCATGAAGGATCAATTAAAAATGCAATAAAGCTTATTAAGCTGGCAAAGAATGCTGGTGCTGATGCAGTCAAATTTCAAATATTTGATCCATCTAGATATTCATCACCAAAAGATAAAAAAAGAATATTACAGCTTAAAAAATTTTCATTAAAAAAAAAGGATGTAATTAATTTGAAGAAGTTATGTGATAAAATAAAAATAATTTTTTTTGCAACACCATTTGATTTAAAAAGTGCTCAATTTTTAAATAAAATTCAAAACGTTTTCAAAATTTCATCGGGAGATAACAACTATTTTGATTTACACAAAAAAATTAGGTCATTTAGAAAGCCTGTAATCATTTCAACTGGCTTAATGGAGTATAAAGACATTATTAAAGTTGTAAAATTTTATAGAGAAATGAATTTTTTTAAAAAAAAAGAAAACCTCTGTTTAATGCATTGTATTTCTGATTACCCAGCAAATAAGAATAACGTCAATTTAAATTCAATTCCTTTTCTAAAAAAAAAGTTTCCAAATGTAACAATTGGTTATTCTGACCATACTTTAGGCTTTGACATATCAGCTTTATCTTTTGTTTTAGGTGCAGAAATTATAGAAAAACATTTTACAATTTCTAATAATTTTTCAAAGTTTAGAGATCATAAAATCTCTTTAAATCCAAATTCTTTCAAAAAATTTGTAAAACAAATCATTAAATTAAAAAAAATACTTGGTATAAATAATAAATTTATAAATAAAGATGAAAAAAAAAATCTTATGACTATGAGAAGAAAACTAGTTTTAAAAAATAGTCTTGAAAAGGGAAAAATTATAAAAAATAATAATTTATTAATTGTTAGATCGCCATATGAGGGAATATTAGCATCTGAAAAAAATAAATTTCTTGGAAAGAAATTAGAAAAAAAAGTGATAAAATTTAATAATTTACTAAAAGAAGATTTTATTAAATGAAAAAAAAAAATGTAGTTTTACTATCAACTAGAACTACTCATCATTTTTTTTTTATTAATCAGTTATCTAAAATTTCAAATTTATCAGTAGTTTTTGAGGAAAATTTATTCAAACCAAAAATTAAAACAAAGCATAACTATGAAAAAAAACAGAATCTGTTTGAAAAAAAAAAATGGTTTAATAATAAAAAAATTAAGATTTCAAAAAATATAAAAATATTAAATGTTAAAAATATAAACAATACTCAAACAATTAATTTTATAAAAAAAAAAAACCCTGATATTATTTTTTCTTTTGGTATATCCAGAATAAAAGATAAATTTTTGAATAAATTAAAAAAAAATATTTATAATTTTCATGGTGGAGATACCTCATTTTATAGAGGATTAGACAGTCATTTATGGTCTCTATACCATAATGATTTAAATGGCTTAAAAGTTACATTACACCTTATAGATGGCAATTTAGATACTGGAAATATCCTAATAAAAAAAAAATTAAATCTAAAGAATTCAAAAAAGTTGTATCAGTTAAGATTGTTGAACACAGAACTATGTGTAAAAATTGCAAAAGACTTCTTAAATGATCCAAAAATAAAAAAATATAAGCAAAAAAATATTGGGAGATATTACAGTTATATGCCTAAAGAATTAAAAAATATAGTAAACAATAGTTACGAAAAAAAAATAAAAAAAATTTATAATGATAATAAATAATATACAAAAATTGAAAACTAACTTAAATTCTAATTATTTATCAATTTATCTTTTTCATGGAGTTATAAAAAAAAGGATTAGTAGTAAATCGGTAAGAAATTATAACTTTAAACATATGGAAAAAAAAAAATTTGAAAATTATATAAGATTTTTATCTAATAATGGAAAAGCTATTACATTAAATGATATATTGAAAAAAAATCAGAAATTTAAAGGTCATTATATAATTACTTTTGATGATGGGTTTTATAATAACTATAAATATGCATTGCCTATACTAAAAAAATATAAAGTACCGCACATTATTTATTTAACCACAAATTATGTAGATAAAAATTTAATTTCGTGGATTGATAGAGTAGATATAGCTATCGACAGGTGTAAAAGAAAATTTGTGTATTCATCAATCTTGAAAAAGAAATTTGTATTGGGAAAGAAAAAAAATAAAATAATCTTTCTTAATTTTGTACGCAATTACTGTAAATCTTTAAAACAAACTGATCTGAATAAATTTACTGAAATTCTTTTAAAAGACTTAAAACTATACTCTCCAAAATCATCAAGTAGTGATTTAGATAAAAAATTAAATTGGAAAAATGTGGTTTGTATGAGCAAGAATAATTTAACTCAATTTGGAGCACATTCACATGGACACAATGTTTTAGGACATATGTCAAAATCTCAATATAAAAAGGAAATTAATCTTAGTTTAAAAACATTGCTAAAAAACACAAATATAAAGACTGAACATTATTCTTACCCTGAAGGTTTTGAATCATCATTTAATGATGAAATTATAAAATTTCTAAAAAAAAATAAAATTAAAACAGGTGTTACAACTTTATTGCCCAAACAAAATAGAAATTCATTATTTAGACTAAATAGATTTTTTGTAATCTGACAAAATATTATGTGCGGTATATTTCTTTATATTTCTGAAAAAGAGGTTCATAGAAATAAGATTTTGAGAATTAAAAATTTAATGCAAAATAGAGGTCCTGATTATCAATCATATAAAAAAATTAAATTTCAAAAAAAAAATTTACATTTTTTTCACTCTAGATTGTCAATTCAAGATTTACATAATAGGTCTAACCAACCTTATATTTTTAAAGACTATGTTTTAATTTTTAATGGTGAAATTTATAACTTTAAAGAGTTAAAACAAAAATTAAATATCAAATTTAGAACATTTTCAGATACTGAAGTTATTCTTCATTATTATCATTTATACAAAGATAAATGTTTTAAATATTTTGAAGGTATGTGGTCAATTGTAATTTTTGACTTAAAACAAAAAAAAATTGTTATCTCTAGAGATAGATTTGGTGAAAAACCAGTTCTCCTTTATAAAAAAAATAACGAAATTATAATTTCTTCTCAAGTCAGTTTTATAAATGAAATTCTTTCAACTAAACAAAGCTTTAATTATAAAAAAATTAATACTTTTCTTCAATATGGCTACAAATCTATTTTTAAAGATAATAAAACATTTTTCAAAAATATAAGTCATTTAGAAAATGGATCCATTTTAACTATAAATAAAAATTTTGAAATATCCAAAAAAAAATATTGGAAATTAAAAAATAATAAAGATATAGAAAAGTTGTCTTTAGAAGATCACATACAGAATACAAGAGAATTACTTATTAAATCAATTGAACTTAGGATGATTTCTGATGTTCCAGTTGCTTTAAATTTAAGTGGCGGTATAGACTCCGGAGCTATTTGCAGTATAGCTTCTAAAATTTTAGGAAAAAAACTTGAAACATTCTCGTTAATAGACAGTGATAAAAGATATGATGAGTCAAGTTTAATAAATGCAACTGCAAATGATTGTGGAGTAAAGACCAACTTTATAAACATAAAAAAAAATGTAAATTTTTTAGAAATTTTAAGAAAATCAACCAACTATAATAATTATCCAGTATTCACAATTACTAATTTAATACAAAATACTTTATGTTCATTTATTAAAAGTAAAGGTTTTAAGGTATCATTATCAGGATCTGGAGCAGACGAAATTTATGGCGGGTATTATGATCATTATTTAATGGTCTTAAATGAATTAAAAAAAAATAATATCTATAAATATAGAAAATTTAAAAAAATATGGACAAAAAATATCAGACCATTTTTAAGAAATAATATTTTAAAAAAACATGATTTATTTTTTAAAAACTCCAATTACAGAGGATATATTTTTGATAATTTTAATAATAATACTTATTATTGCCTAAAAAAATTAAAATATATTTTCAAAGAAAAACATTATTTTGATAATTTATTAAAACAAAGAATGGCAAATGAATTATTTCATGAAAATGTTCCAGTATTTATGCATAGTGAAGATCTTAATTCAATGCAATATTCAATCGAAAACAGATCTCCTTTTTTAGATACTAATTTAATTGATTACCTTTTTAATGTTAAAAATGATCACCTGTTAAACCAATCTCAAAATAAATATATTTTAAGATCAAGTCTAAGAGGTATACTAAATAGTAGAGTATTAAATACAAAAATTAAATCTGGTTTTAACGCATCAGTATCAAGTTTATTTAATTTTAAGGACAAAAAAATGTTAAATTTTTTGGATCAAAAATCTGAAATATATGATTTTGTTAATAAATCAAGGATTGAAAATTTAATAAAAAATAAGAAATTGTTAAAGTTAAATGGTTATAGTAAATTTTTATTTACCTTTTTAAGTTTAAAAACTTTTATGGATAGGTTTAATTAATGAGATTGCTTTGGTGTAAAAATTGTTTATTGCCAAATACAAGACCTAATTTGTTTATTGAGAAAAATGGATTTTGCTCTGCATGCAACAACTTCTTAAAAAAAAAAAATGTTAATTGGAAAAAAAGAGAAAATGAATTCAACAAAATTGTAAAAATAATTAAACGAAAAAAACTAAGATATGACTGTGTTATTCCGGTTTCTGGAGGAAAAGATAGTACGTGGCAAACAATAAAATGCCTAGAATACGGTTTAAATCCCTTGACAGTAACTTGGAGATCCCCTCAAAGAACTAAAATAGGACAAGAAAATCTTGATAATCTAATATCATTAGGTGTTGATCATATTGATTGGACTGTAAACCCTGAAATAGAAAGAAAACTTACTTATGAAAGTTTCAAAAAATTTGGAGCCGTAGCAATACCTATGCATTTGGCAATGTTTAATATACCAATCTTAGTCGCCTCTCATTTTAACATTCCATATGTAATTTGGGGTGAAAACTCAGCTGTTGAGTATGGAAAAATCAATTCAAAGTATAATCAAAAAAATCTTGATAAAAACTGGTATAAAAATTATGGTGTTACTCACAATACAACAGCTGAGGACTGGGTTTCAAAAACTTTACCAAAAAACAAGATGTCAAGTTACTTTAATTACGAGACATATAGTAAAAAAAATTTTAAGACAGAATCAATTTTTCTTGGTTATTTCTTTAAATGGGACCCTCTCAAAACCTATAAGATTTCAAAAAAAAATGGCTTTAAAGCAGGAAAATCTGCAAGGACTGGTTATTATAAATTTGCTGATATTGATGATTATTTTATCTCGATTCATCACTGGCTTAAATGGTATAAATTTGGTTTCACAAGATTGTTTGATAATTTATCCCTTGAAATAAGAAATAAAAGAATTTCAAGATCACATGCTATTAAGTTAATTAAATCTGATGGTTTGAAACCACCATTAGAAGATATCAGGAAGTTTTGTAAATATTGTAATATTTCAACTAATAAATTTTTTCATATTGCAGAAAAATTTAGAAATAAAAAAATTTGGAAAAAAAATAAGAATAATAAGTTTTTTATAAATAATTTTATTATAAATAATTGGAATTGGTAAATGAAAATAAGAAAAAAAAATAGAAAATTTAAAGTTGGAATAAGTGACATAACCTTAAAAGAAGTAGCAAAAATTTCACTTAAAAAAAATGAAATGATTACATTTTATAATGGTAAGTCAGAGTATGACGTAGTCAAAAAAAATTGGGGATTTTATGCTACACCCTCTATCAATAGTAGATTGAAAAGTTTCAATTTCAGAACATGTTTAATTAAAAGCAAAGTAACTAAAAATAAATTTATTGTTATAGTTCAAAAAAAAAAAATCAAAGAATTTTATAAATATCTAAAAGATGAAAAATGTGAAGTTGTTAAATGGTTGGAATAAAAAATTTTAAATACAAGATAGATTGTTGGTGCAGACCAAAATTTAGACTAGCCAAAACATATAGGCATAAGCCAAAAGGTGAGGTAAATTTTAATCTTAAAGGAAAATATTTCAGAAAATACTATGAATGTTTAATTTGTAAACACCATATTAGTAATCATAAATATGATTTAAAAAAGCTTTATTCTGGAAATTATATAAGTTCTACATATGGAAATTATGAAGGTCTAACAACAAGATATAATAAAATTAGCACATTAAATCCAAAAAAATCAGACAATTATAATAGATGTTTAAGAATAAATTCTTTTTTTAAAAATATAAAAAAAAAAAATTTTAAAATTTTAGATGTTGGCTCTGGACTAGGAGTTTTTCCAAAAAAACTTCAAAGCAAAAAATTTTCAAATTTTACCTTAATAGAAACAGATAATTTAAATATACAATTTCTAAAAAAATACTTAAAGTTTAAAAGAGTTTACAAAAAACAATCAAATTTAAAAAAAAATAAATTTGACCTAATAACATTAAATAAAGTGTTGGAGCACATAGAAAATCCCTCAATATTCTTAAAAAAATATCTAAAAAATCTAAAAAAAAATGGATATTTATATATTGAAGTGCCAGATTTGGACGCAAGAAATGATAAATCTGGCTACGAAAGGGAAGAATTTTTTATAGAGCATCATCATGTGTTTTCAAAAGACTCTCTTATGTTCATGTTGAGTAAACTTAATTTAAAAATTATAAAATTAGAAAAAATAATAGAACCATCTACAAAATATACTTTATTTTGTTTTGCTCAAAAAATTTAAATAATGAAATTTGAAGTTTTTTCACATGAAGATTTATATAAAATTAAAAAAAATGAAAGAAATAAAAA
>CACKZV010000011.1 GCA_902604795.1 uncultured Pelagibacteraceae bacterium
TTACTTGGGTTCGGATGAATTTACATCAGTATTTGCTACTGGCAGTAACATGTCAGACCAGAGATTTAATAAAATAAAAGACTATGAACTTGCAACTACAGTGCTTAAGTCGAAAAAAGGAGTACAATGCATTATAACTAATTCGAGACATTGTAGTTTTGGTTATGACCAAAGAGTTGAGCTTTTTGGAACAAAAGGAATGATGATATCAGATAATAAAAGAGATACTGAAACTAATCTCTTTTTAAAAAATTCAACAAATAATAGATCCCCGCTACTCCATTTTTTTATAGAGAGATATGCGGAGGCTTTTAGATTGCAACTATCTGACCTTGCAAATTTTTGCAAAAAAAATATTAAACCTAGAGCTGTTTTTGAAGATGGAAGAAAGTCTATAATATTAGCAGAAGCTGCACAAAAATCAGTTAAGTCAAAAAAATTTGAACAATTAAAAATAAATTAGAAATTTTTTATATACTTTGTATTTTTTTATCGCCTGCTTTTTTTACAAAATAAATTCCTAAGACAACTGCACATAAAGCAATTAAAATTTTAGATGTTACTAATTCGTTTAGGAAAATAAATCCTAAAATAACACCAAAAATCGGTATTAGATAAGCTACCTGACTTTGGAAAACTAAGCCATTTTTCTTTAAAATCATAAATCTTAATAACCATGCAATTCCAGTTGGAAAAATACCAAGATAAATCAAAGATAATGTAGAATCTAATGTTGGATTTAAATTCCATGGTTGCTCAATTATTAGTGATATTGGACAAGCAATTATAGCTCCCCAAATAAGAATTGATGCAGTTACATTTTCATTTTTCTTATTACTAATTTTTAATGTCAAAATTCCTCCAATTACATAAAAAGTGGATCCCAATAGAATCATAAGAGCAGAAAATAAATTTTCATTATTTATAAGTAAATTTTCTGAGAATAAATAAACAATTCCTGAAAAACCTAATACTATTCCAAATATTTTTATTATGTTAATTTTTTCTCCTTCTGCAAAGAAATGTGCAAGTATTGTTGCACTTATAGGTGTAGTTGACATTAAAATTGCTGCTAAGTTACTTTGAACTTTCTGAACCCCGTATGCTATAAGGAAAAAAGGTATAACTAAATTAATAATACCAATTGCTGCAAACCATTTCCAATCTTTAGAAAATGCTTCAATTTTTATTTTTTTAAAATAACAAAGTAATAGTAATGGTATCATGCCAAAAAAAATTCTTAAAAAAGCTATGGTTATTGGTCCATAAGAATATGTTGCAATTTTAATGTTGAAAAAAGCTGAAGCCCAAAGTAAGGCTAAAAAAGTAAGAATGAAATAATCAGTAGCGTTTGGAGATTTCATTCAATTATATCTTCTATTGATCCATTTGTTATTTTAATAAGATCATCAAAATTAATTTTAAAAATACAGTTTGGATGTCCTGCAGCTGCAAATAAATCTTTAAATCTGTTCAAAGAACTATCAACTAATATCTGCAAGCTATTAGTGTGTCCTATTGGAGATACTCCTCCAATTGTATA
This sequence comes from uncultured Pelagibacteraceae bacterium, assembly GCA_902604795.1. Taxonomy (GTDB): domain Bacteria; phylum Pseudomonadota; class Alphaproteobacteria; order Pelagibacterales; family Pelagibacteraceae; genus Pelagibacter. The sequence continues at coordinate 1,544 of CACKZV010000011.1, forward strand.
TCCAGTTTGTTCTTTCACATCATTAGGTGATGCCATACTTAAATCTTTACTATTAAAAAACTTTTTTAATTTGTTTAATGAACATCTTTTGTCACCAGAGACTAAACATAAAAAATAATTATCACCATTTTTAAAAAGTAAGCTTTTTACAATTGCACCTACTTCACAATTTAAAGATTTTGCTGCATCAACTGCTGTTCTTGCTGTATTTTCTAATTCTGTGACTGATAAAGTCTCATCGAATTCTTTTAATGCTTTTTCAGCTCTTTTAACTGGTTCTTTATTTAATAAACTCATTATTGCAACTTAGGATTGATTGAAAATTCTAATTTTTTAAGGTTAATATACATGTAAAAAAAGCATAAGTGATATCTATTTAATAGGCATTATTTATCTTTTCTTAACTGATAAGAAAATTAAAAAATTATAGGAGATAATATGAGCGCTAAGGACGTACTAAAATTAATGAAGTCTAAGAATATTGAGTTTGTAGATCTTAGATTTACGGACCCAAGGGGAAAACTTCAACATTTAACAATGGATACAACTATTGTAGATGAAGGAATGTTAAATGACGGTGTATTTTTTGATGGATCGTCAATTGCAGGATGGAAAGCAATTAATGAATCTGACATGATATTAAAGCCTGATTTAAGTAGAAAAGTAATAGATCCTTATACATCTCATAATACTTTAATTTTATTTTGTGATATTTTAGATGCTGTTAAGCGAGATCCATATGAAAGAGATCCTAGAGGAATTGCAAAAAAAGCTGAAGCTTATCTAAAAAAAACAGGAATTGGAGATACAGCTTATTTTGGTCCAGAGCCTGAGTTTTTTGTTTTTGATGACGTAAGAATTAAAAACGATATGAATGAAACAAGTTTTTCAATTGATAGTTCAGAAGGTCCTTATAACTCTGGAAAATCTTATGATAATGGAAACATGGGTCATAGACCTGGAGTAAAAGGAGGATATTTTCCTGTGCCACCAGTAGATAGTGCACAAGATATGAGAGGTGAATATCTTAAAGGACTAAGGGATGTTGGGATTACAGTAGAAAAACACCACCATGAAGTTGCTCCAAGTCAACATGAACTTGGAATGTTATTTGGAACTTTGGTTAATCAAGCAGACAATGTTCAGCTATATAAATATGTAGTTCAAATGGTTTCTCACTCTTTTGGAAAAACTGCAACTTTTATGCCTAAGCCAGTTAAAGGAGATAATGGTTCTGGAATGCATACTCACCAATCAATTTGGAAAGGGAAAACTCCGGTATTTTCTGGAAACAAATATGCTGGATTATCCCAAACTGCACTTTACTATATTGGTGGAGTATTAAAGCATGCAAAAGCAATTAATGCATTTGCCAATGCTACTACAAATAGTTATAAAAGATTAATTCCAGGATTTGAGGCTCCTGTTTTACTTGCATACTCTGCAAGAAATAGATCAGCTTCATGCAGAATTCCAATCACATTAAGCAAAAAAGGTGCAAGATGTGAAATAAGATTCCCAGACGCATCAGGAAATCCATATTTAACATTTGCTTCTATGCTTATGGCTGGAATTGATGGAATAAAAAATAAAATTGATCCAGGTAAATCGTTCGACAAAGACCTTTACGCTTTATCAGAAAAGCAAGTTAAGAAGGTGCCAACTGTTTGCGGTTCTTTAAGAGAAGCAATGGAAGCTTTGGATAAAGATAGAAGTTTCTTAACTAAAGGCAATGTATTTACTGATGATCAAATAGATGCGTATATTGAACTTAAATATGAGGAAATTCACAATTTTGAACATACGCCGCATCCTATTGAATTTGACATGTATTATAGCTGTTAAAAAGCTTAAATTTATGGGATTACCTGCAGTAATAGCAGGTATTCCCATATTAGAATTCTAATTTCATTTATTTTTGTTATGAAAAGGTATGACAAAGATCATAACAACATTAAAAAATATTATTGGTTATAATAGACCTGAAATTAGAAAACCTAAGCGTAGAAAAAATAAAATTTATTCTATGAATAAAAGAGGCCAATATTGGTTTATTTCTTATTACCAATAATTAAACTTTAAAAGACTCTCCACAACCGCATCTTTCAGTTTCATTAGGGTTATTAAACACAAATTGAGAGGAAAATTGCTCTTTTTTATAATCCATTTCAGTTCCAAAAAGATACATTACAGCTGCTGGGTCAATAAACACTTTTACTCCCTTATCCTCAATAACCTCATCGTTAGGATTAATTTCTTTTGTGTATTCCATAATATAAGACATACCTGCGCATCCACCTGATTTTACCCCAACTCTAACACCAATAGATCCATTTTCAGCTGAAGACATAATTTCTTTTATCCTGTTTGCTGCTTGATCGCTTAATGATATAACTTGTTTCGTCATAAGTTTAATTCTAATTTTGCTGCTTCTGACATCATAGATTTATCCCATGGTGGTTCCCAAACTAAATCTAAATCTACTTTGTCAACTTCTTCTAATTGCATAATACTATCTTTAACTTCTTTAGGCAAACTTTCAGCTACTGGACAATTTGGAGTGGTAAGTGTCATTTTTACACTAATATTCTTTTTGTCTACGGCAATATCATATATTAATCCAAGTTCGTAAATATTTACTGGTATTTCAGGATCATAAATTTTTTTTATTTCTTCAATTACCTTTTCTTTTAATTCCATAAAGTTACGACTCGGTTTTAGTGATTTTTTTTGAGTTATCCATTGCTGATGTAAGAGTGTGCCACGATAATGTTGCGCACTTAACTCTCATTGGATATTGTTTAACACCAGATAAACACATTAATTTAGTTTTTTCGTCGTCTTTTAAGTATTCTGATTTTAAGTCTGGATTTTCTTTTATCATTCCTAAAAAGTCTTCAACTATCTCTTTAGCCTCGTGTTCATTTTTGCCTTTAATTAAATCTGTCATGATTGAAGCTGATGCCATTGAAATAGCACATCCACTTCCCTCAAACGAAATATCCTCAACTATTTTTTGTCCATTTAATTTAAGATAAACATGAACATTGTCTCCACATAAAGGGTTATGACCTTTTGCATCTTTATTAAACTCATGTACTTTTCCAAGATTCCTTGGATTTTTTCCATGTTCTAAAATAATTTCTTGATAAAGTTCTTTTAAGTTCATTTTAAATTAAATATTTTTTTACAATTATTAATAGATTCATTTAGTTTATCTAAGTCATCTTTAGTATTATAAATTCCAACCGACGCTCTTGCACTAGCAGGTATATTTAATTTATCATGTAATATTTGACAACAATGATGGCCTGCTCTTATTGCAACTCCGTCTTCATCAAGTATTGTTGCAATATCATGTGGATGAACACCCTCCAATGTGAAGGATAAAACTCCACCTTTGTTTTTTGGATTACCAATTAATTTAACTGAATTATTTTTTTGTAATAACTCTTGACCATACTCAACTAAATCAGCTTCATGTTTCATGATATTCTCTATACCAATACTCTCCATAAACTTTATTGACTGATCAAACGCAATAACTTGGGCTGTGGCCATGGTCCCAGCCTCATATTTATTTGGTAAATCACTATAAGATATTTCATTTTTTTTAACTTCTCTAATCATTCCACCTCCACCTTGGTAAGGTGGCAGTTCTTCTAACCACTTTTTTTTACCATATAAAACACCTAATCCAGTAGGTCCGTACATTTTATGACATGATATTGCATAAAAGTCGCAATCTAAATCTTGCATATCTAATTTAAGATGAGGAGCTCCCTGACAACCATCAATTACAACTATTATCCCTTTGGAGTGTGCTAAATCTGTTATTTCTTTAACAGGCAATATTGCTCCTGTAACATTAGATAAATGAGTAATAGCAATTACTTTGGTCTTAGAAGTTATTTTTTTTTCAATATCTTCCAGAGAAATGTCTCCGTTATCATCTACCTCTGCAAAATTGATTTTAATATTTTTTGACTTTCTTAAGAAATGCCAAGGCACATAATTTGAGTGATGTTCTAGCTCTGTAATTAAAATTTCATCACCTTCATTTAGATATTTTTGCCCTAAAGTATTAGCTACTAAATTTAATGCCTCAGTTGCTCCTTTTGTAAAAACTATTTCATTTTTATCTTTAGCATTAATGTATTTTTGAACAGATGATCTTGTATTTTCATATAAGTTTGTCGCTGCAACTGCTAAATAGTGCACACTCCTTCCAACATTTGAAAATTGTTTAGTGTAAAATTCATTTATTTTATCAGCTACAACTTTTGGTTTTTGTGATGAGTTAGCACTATCTAAATAGACTAAATCATTGTTTTGAATTTTTTCATCAAATATTGGAAACTCATCTTTTATGTTCTCTATTTTCATTCCTTAATTCCGATCATATTTTTAACTAAATTTTTTACTTCTGGGTCTGTAATTTTTTCCACAACATCTAATAGAAAACCATTTATCAAAAGTTCTCTCGACTGTTGATAATTTAATCCTCTTGACATTAAATAAAATATCGAGTCCTCATTGAGACTTCCTGATGCAGAACCATGAGAACATTTTACGTCATCTGCATAAATCTCTAACTCTGGTTTAGCATTAAACTCAGAGTCTTTATTTAACAATATTGCTTTACTTAGCTGATAACCATCAGTTTTTTGTGCCTGTGAGTTAACAAATATTTTTCCTTGATATACTGCTCTAGAACTATCTTCCAAAACACTTTTTATAAGTTGATAACTTTTTGTATTTTCAGTTAGGTGATTTACGATTGTTCTAATTTCATGATGCTTGTTATTATTTATAGAAAAAATACCATTTACAAAAGCTGATGAATATTCTCCATTTAAGTTACAATTAATCTCATTCTTACAAAAATTTGATCCTGAAGATAAAATGAATGTTTCTGAAATACTGTTTTTATCTTGCTCAATATTATTGAAGGAATACTTAATATTTTTATTTTCAAATTTATCTACTTTGTAATTTTTTAAAATAGAATTTTCTTTTAAATCAAAGTTGTAAAAAATATTTAAGAAATTTTTTTCTGAAGTATCCCTGAATAAATCAATTAGTCTTAATGAACTATTCTCGTACAATTCAAAATTTAATCTTAAATTAATATTTTTAGACCATATTTTAGTGTTGGTTGTATGATAGATAATAAGAGGCTTTGTTAATTGATAACCCTTTTTTACCACTATTTTAAAAGACTTATTGGTAAAAGCACTATTTAAGTCGGATAAAGAGCTATTATTATTGAATTTATTAATAGTTTCTGACTGATCAATTATTTCTATTTGGTCTTTTTTTTCATAATCAAAGTCAATTTTTTCTATTCTTCCATTAATAAATACTATTTTGTTATGCTCTAGCCCGTCTACGAATGCAGAAGTATCAACTTTATTTGTAGATGTATAGTCGCTGTAAAAGCTTAGCTCTCCAATATTTTTTTTTATTATTTGGTTAAGATCAGAAAATTTCCAGTCTTCTTCTTTTCTATTTGGAAAACCTTTATTAATAAAATTATCTAAATAAAATTTTTTTATTTCTATATCTCTCTGAGATAAAGTTAAATTTTTAATAGTATTATCAAAATCTTTTTGTAATTGCTCTTTCATCTAATGAAAATTTTCATACCCCTTTTTTTCTAATTCCAAGGCTAATTCTGCGCCGCCAGATTTTACAATTTTTCCATCCATTAAAACATGTACAAAATCTGGTTTGATATAATCGAGTAATCTTTGGTAATGTGTAATTATTAAAAATGAATTTTTATTATCCCTTAATGTATTAACTCCATCAGCTACAATTTTAAGTGCATCAATATCTAGACCTGAATCTGTTTCATCTAAAATTGATAATTTAGGAGCTAATAATGACATTTGCAAAATTTCATTTTTCTTTTTCTCTCCGCCTGAAAAGCCAACATTTAGTTGTCTGTTCAATTTTTCTTCATCAAATTTAAGTTCTTTAGATTTTTCCTTTACTAATTTTAAAAATTCTATTGCATCAAGCTCTTTCTCACCTCTTGCTTTCCTCACTGCATTTAATGAAGTTTTAAGGAATATATTTGTATTTACACCTGGAATTTCTAATGGATATTGAAAGGCAAGAAAAATACCTTTATGAGCTCTTTCCTCTGTTTCAAGCTCAAACAAATCTTTTTCCTCAAAAAGTACTTCCCCTGAAACTTCATATCCTTTTTTACCTGACAAAATATTTGATAATGTGCTTTTACCAGATCCATTTGGACCCATAATAGCGTGGACCTCTCCAGGATTTATATTTAAAGAAAACCCTTTTAAAATTTCTTTGCTATCAATTTTTGCATTTAATTTATTTATTTTTAACATTAACCGACACTACCTTCTAAGCTGATACCAACTAGTTTTTGAGCCTCTACGGCAAATTCCATTGGTAATTGTTGTAATACCTCTTTACAAAATCCATTAACAATTAACCCTACTGCCTCTTCAGCACTCAAACCTCTCTGCTGACAGTAATGTAGCTGCTCTTCACTAATCTTTGATGTTGTTGCTTCATGAGCAATATTTGATTCTGAATTTTTGTTTTTGATATATGGAACTGTATGCGCCCCACATTTGTTACCCATTAGTAAAGAGTCACATTGAGTATAATTATTGGAATTTGTGGCTTTTGAGGAAATATCAACTAAGCCCCGATAAGTCATATCTGAGAAACCAGCACTAATACCTTTTGATATTATTTTACTTTTAGTATTTTTTCCCAAATGTATCATTTTAGTTCCAGTATCTGCTTTTTGATGATTGTTTGTAATTGCTATTGAGTAAAACTCACCAACAGAATTATCACCTTTTAAAATACAGCTTGGATATTTCCAAGTAATGGCAGACCCAGTTTCAACTTGAGTCCAAGAAATTTTTGAATTCTTTCCTTTACATAAACCACGTTTCGTAACAAAGTTATATATTCCGCCTTTTCCATTTTTATCACCAGGGTACCAATTCTGAACTGTGGAGTATTTTATTTCCGCGTCATCTAAGGCTACTAATTCAACATTTGCAGCATGTAACTGATTTTCATCACGCATAGGAGCAGTACAACCTTCTAAATAGCTTACATAACTTCCCTTATCAGCAACAATTAATGTTCTTTCAAATTGTCCTGTGTTAGAGGCATTAATTCTAAAATAAGTCGAAAGCTCCATTGGACATCGCACACCTTCAGGTATATATGCAAATGATCCATCAGTAAAAACTGCAGAGTTTAGAGTCGCAAAGAAATGGTCGGTGACTGGAATAACTGAACCTAAATATTTTTTTACTAATTCTGGATAATTTTGTATTGCTTCTGATATTGGACAAAAAATAATCCCTTGTTTTGTAAGCTCTTCTCTAAATGTCGTTGCAACAGAGACTGAATCGAATACCGCATCAACTGCTATACCATTAAGTCTTTTTTGCTCTTGAAGTGGAATACCTAATTTTTTATAAGTTTCCAAAAGTTTAGGGTCTAAATCATCTAAATTTTTTGGTTTATCCTTCATACTTTTAGGTGCTGAATAATAATATAAGTCTTGATAATCTATTTTTGGATACTTTGGTTTTTGCCAATCTGGTTCTTTAAGCTGCTTAAATCTTTCATATGCTTTTAATCTGAAATCAAGCATCCATTGAGGTTCTTTTTTAATTTTAGATATAAATCTTATTACATCTTCATTTAAACCTTTTGGAGATCTTGTATTTTCAATATCAGTGGTAAAACCGTATTTGTAATCTTTTAAATTATCAATTTCTTTCTGTCTATTATCCATTTAAAGTTCTCTTATTTATTAAATCACTTAATGTTTTTTGCTGGAAAAAATTATTTATATAATCCTCAAGCTCATCCCATAAATCATGCGTAATACATTTTGAAGACTTGCCGTTGCATCCACTCTCGGAATGTTTTTCACACCCAACTGTTTTTACTTTTTCATCAACCGCAATAAATACATCTGAAATTTTTATCTCTGAGGCTTGTTTTGATAAAATGTAGCCGCCTCTATTGCCTCTTACACTTGAAACAATTTGATACTTTTTTAATTTTGAAAAAAGTTGTTCTAAGTAAACAAGCGATATACCTTGTCTTAAAGATATATCTCTTAAAGATACTGGCTCTTTTAAATTAAATTGAGCTAAATCCGCTAGAGCCATTACAGCGTATCTACCCTTACTTGATAATTTCATATTTTCCGCAATTCGCAGGATTTATATATACCCGACTATTTTAGTCAAGATTAATTAACGTTTTAAAAACTTGCATTTTGTCACTCAATTTTGATAGAAAAAACCTAATTTTTTTTTGAGATTAATAATCAATGGCATCAATAGATAATAAAATCATAGAAATATTTATTCCAGGACCAGCTGGAAGATTAGAAGCTAAATATTTTAAAAGTAAAAAAAATACCTCACCAATTGCGTTAGTTTTACATCCGCATCCGCAATATGGTGGAACAATGAATAACAAAATTGTTGTGGATATATTTCAAACATTTGTCGATAATGATTTTTCAGTTTGTAGAGTAAATTTTAGAGGAGTGGGTAAAAGTGATGGAGAGTTTGACAATGGACAAGGTGAACTTGCTGATGCAGCAGCTGCATTAGATTGGTTAGAAAGAGAGAATTTTGATAACTCTCAATGTTGGATATCAGGCTTTTCATTTGGATCTTTAATTGCAATGCAATTATTAATGAGAAGACCAGAGATAAACAGATTTATTGTGGTGTCCCCACAACCAAATGTTTATGATTTTTCCTTTTTATCCCCATGTCCTACATCTGGAGCGATGATTTATGGAAAGAAAGATGAATTAGTTCCAATAGAACATATAAATGATTTAAATAAAAGACTTAGTGAACAAAAGGGTATAAAAGTACAATTTGAGCCAATACAAGATGCAAATCATTTTTTTTCTAAAAATGATACAGCCTTAATAAAATCTTTAAATAAATATATAAAGAAAGAAACTACTTTGTATTGATTAACAATTTCTAATTATTGTTCCTCCAATGTTAGGCTCTTTACAATTAGTTGTAGATGGAAATGATATAGGTAATCCTTTTAATGATCTAATTGCAAGAAATGCAAATGCTTGTGCTTCTATATAATCACCATCAATATCTAAATCGTCAATAAAAGATATATTATTTTTAATTTTTTTTTTTAAAGAGTTTATTAAAAATTTATTTTTTCTTCCCCCTCCACAAACAAAAATATCATTATTTCCTATTTTTTTCGATAGTAATTCAGATGTTAAATCAGTAATTGTAGATGCTCCATTTTCCAAAGATAGACCTTTGGAAAAGGTAATATCAAAATCGTTTGTATCAAGAGACCTCTTAGAATTAATTTTACTGTAATAATAATTATCCAAATATTGATCAAAAATAAATTTATCTGTTTTTCCTTTTTTTGCTAAATTTCCATTCTCATCATAAAATTTTTTTGAATTTTTCCTTATCCACATGTCAATTAGACAATTTCCAGGACCTATGTCTCTACTAGAAATTTTAAATTCATCATCGATTTCAGTAATATTTGCAATTCCTCCAATGTTTAATATTGAAATTGGTATTTTTACTTTATTTTTATTAAATAAAGATTTGATTAGTGCTAGATGGTAAATTGGAGATAAAGGTGCTCCCTCTCCTCCATTTTTTAAATCATTTTGCCTAAAATCATAGACGACCGTCTTATTGATTTTTTTTGACATATCAGGACCAAGGCCAATTTGTTTAGAAATTTTTTCATCTGAATTATGATAAATAGTGTGACCATGAAAACCAATGAGGTCGTAATTAATTTCTTTATTAATTTTTATGGCTATACCTATATGAAAATCAGTAATTTCTCTCTCTAATTCTTCAACATCAAGAGAATATTTTAACAAGTCTTGCATTTTTGAAACTCTTTCTCTCAATTTGTAAATTTTTTTTGAGAGGCTAATTGGATAAGGATCAAATCTATTATATTTTATATTAATAATATCCTCACCATTAGAGTCTATAACTGAAGCATCTACACCATCACCAGATGTTCCGCTCATAAAGCCAAGTGCAGATAAAATTTTTGCCATTCTTATTTTTTTTTACTGAAATATGTATATTGTATAATTAAAGCCTTATGAATAATTTTTTAAAAGAATTTAAAGACAGAGGGTACTTTTATCAATGTACTAATGAATTAGAACTAACAGCCTCATTAAATAAAGAGAGCATTAATGCATATATTGGATTTGATAGCACAGCTCCCAGCCTTCATGTTGGTAGTTTGTTACAAATAATGTGTCTTAGACTTTTGCAAAAACATGGTCATAGACCAATTGTACTATTGGGTGGAGGTACAACCAGAATTGGAGATCCATCTGGAAAAGAAGAAACTAGAAAAATTCTTTCTGATAAACAAATTGAGAATAATATCAATAACATAAAAAAAATTTTTAAAATTTTTCTTAAAACTAACAATGAGAAATTAAAGCCTATTTTCGTTAATAATTATAAATGGTTAAGTAAACTTAATTATATAAATTTTTTAAGAGATATTGGTAAACATTTTACGATTAATAAAATGTTAACATTTGATAGTGTAAAATTGAGATTGGAGAGAGAACAATCATTAAGTTATATGGAATTTAATTATATGATTTTACAAGCATATGATTTCTATGAACTTAATAAATCAAATAAATGTAAATTACAAATTGGCGGATCAGACCAGTGGGGTAATATAGTTAATGGTGTTGAACTTATAAAAAGAGAAACTGGAAATCATGTATTTGGTTTGACCACTCCATTAATAACTTTAGCATCAGGCGCTAAAATGGGAAAAACTGAAAAAGGTGCAATATGGCTTAACAAAGATTTGTTATCTCCATATGATTATTGGCAATTCTGGCGAAATACAGATGATAGAGATGTATTAAAATTTTTAAAAATGTTTACTGACTTATCTTTAGAAGAAATAAATCATGAAAAAGACAAAAACATAAATGAATTAAAAATTTTACTGGCAAATAAAACAACAGAAATGTTGCATGGAAAAAAAGAGGCTGATAAATCTGATATACTTGCAAAAAATATTTTTAAAGAAAATTCCTCAGGTGAAAGTCTACCTGGGATTAAAGTAAATAAGAATATATTATCAAAAAATATAGTTGAAGTGATATCTTATGTGAGTAAAGATATATCAAAATCAGAGATAAGAAGATTAATTAAATCAAACGCTGTAAAAATAGATAATCAAAGTATAACAGACGAAAAATATATTATTAACCAAAGTTTATTCTTAGAAAAGGGTTTTATAAAATTATCAATAGGTAAGAAAAAACATTTTAAAATTACAAATTAACTCCCTTTAATTTTTTCTAAGGTTCTTGTAATAAATCTTGGAGTTAATGTTTTTATTGGATTAACTGAGCTTTTTAAGTTGTTTGGTGGCCCCTTAATCTTAAAGCTTACTCCAAATACACCTTCACCACTTTTTCTTCCTACTAAGATATCACCAAGTAATGGAATTTTAGCTATTGTTTTATTTATTGTTGTTGCTGGAACTAATGTTCCTCTTAAGCTTGCTACCCTATCTTTCTCGATATAACCCTCCATCATTATTGAAATAGCTGGTCCAATTGCATACATCTCCTCTATTTCTATAAGATTATTTTTTGTCATAAAATCCATTTCAAGTTCATCAAATCTTATTCCTTCGCCAGTCAAAAGATCAGCAATTCCCTGCAAAGACGCAAGAGTAAGAATTTTTGCTAAAACTGGCACTTCTTTAACTTTAAAATTAGTAATTTTAAGGTTTGATCTTGAGATATTATCAATTTTGATTGAGTTTAATTTTAATTCACCTTCCTCAAAACCTTTTATAAATTTGTAATTATTTATAAATGGGCTTGGTTTTTCAATTAAAATATTTGTGATTTTTTCATTTTTTCATTGTTGTTCTAAGAGAGTAAGAGAATTTATTTTCATTTTCTAAAGCAGCGTTAATTTTTGCTAAAAATAATTTATTATTTTTAATGTCTAATTCGCCTTCAAAATTTTTGAGATATTCATTTTTTTCAAGATATATTTTATCTAAATTAAGTATCAATGACGTATTAATATTATCAAATAAACTTGAAAGTTTATTTTTATTTTTTCTTTTTAGTAATCTTTCAATTATTTTTTCCCCATCTATATGATTTCCAGCTAAATTATATTTATTTGAATTTCTAATGATGCTAAAATTATTTTTTATATCATTATCGTTTATAAAATTTACATCAACATTATCCACACTTAATATTTTTAAATCATCAGACAATAAAAGATTTTTAAATGATATATTATTTTTTGTTTCTGTCAGATCTATTTTTTCTAGCATTAAACCGTTCTTAAAATTATTTGCTAAAATTTCTAATTTTGCAGGAATATTTATATTCTTCAAATATTGTATTTCATCAATTTTTAAAATACTATTATCTAAGTCTAGTAATGAATAAAATTCAAAATTATTTTTATTACCCTTAAAATTAATAAATAAATTATCTTCTTTATTATTTAATAAATATTTACCATCTAATTGGAAATTAATTAAATCATTAGAGTAATCAAATATGATTTTCGGTTTTTTTACGGTAAATTTATTTTCATAATTTGTTAAATATTTTTTAAGGATATTTGATTTATAATTAATATTTAAATTATCAAAATTTATATTTGATTTTATAGCAAGTTTTTTTACGTCAAGTTTGTCATTGATTGATGCATTTATTATAAAATCTGAGTTTAAATTTATTATTTGATCTTCAATCAAAGTATATTGATTTAGGAAATCAAAATATTTTTTAAATTCTTTGATGTTTATTAAATTATTATCTGAATGAACAAATATTTCTAAATCTGAAATTTCAGAACCATTATTATTTAATTTAAAATTAATAATATTTCTTTCAGACTCATTATTTGAATTTTTATCAAAAAATGAGTAATTGCTTTTTAAGTCTACTTTTAATAATTTCTGTCCTAAAGTTAGGCTACTTTTAACATTTTTTAAATATAAAATTTCTTGGATTTTTTTATTAATTACTAATTTATCTAAATTAATTTCAGAGTTTAAAAAGTAATTTTCTATTTTGTTATTATTGATTTCAAATTTAAAATTATTATCAGTCTGAAGATTTATTTTTTGATCTGATAGGATTTCAGCATCTATATTGAGAAGATTTAAAAAAACTTTAGGATCTATAAGTGTTTTGCCATTGCTTATAGTTCCATTTATTTCAATTTTTTTATTTTTTTTAGTATTTAAGAATAATTTTAGATTATTTTTTTTATAATTATTATTTAATTTTAAGCCATCAAAAAAAACAAAATTTGATACTAGTTCTGCTCTTAATTGTTCTTTTTCAAACTTTGAATTAATTGTTCCTTTTTTTAAAAAAATTACTTCCTGGTATTTATTATTAAAATAAATTTCATCAAAATCTATAATTGAATCAATTTTAAAATTTTTTATTTTTTTATCTTTATTGTATTTAAATGAGAAAGAATTTTTACTAGTAAATAAAATATTTTTATTAGACAAATAATTTTGTTTTATATTTAAAAATTTTAATATTAAATTTGGATTTATAGCTGCTTTGGTATTTTCAATATCTCCATTAATATAAAATGTGTCTGATTTTTCTTGTTTCACTTGCAAGCTTTGAGATACAAAACCTATCTCCTCATAAATAAATTTTAAATTTGTAATTTTGGTTATATTATCCTGTGTTTGAAAGTTAAAATTTATATCATCAAGATTTTCATAACCTGGTATATTTAATTTTGCATTATTTACTGAACCTGAAATGATGTAAGATTTAATATCCTGGCTTAAATCGTCAAACTTAGCATCTAATTCAAAATTTAATAACCCTTTATTAATCTGACTATAAAATACATACCTGACTAAATTAAAATCAATCACATTTAAAAAAGAAGTAACGTCTTTTATAAAATTGTTTGAGGATTTGATTTTAATATCTTTAATTGAGTTTTCTTTTTTTAAAAATTTAATTAAATTTAAATTAATATCAATTTTTGAAATTTTAATCGGTATATTTTCAGCAATTAAACTTGCTGTATTTGTATTTATATTTATTGCTAATTCACTTAGATTTAATTTTATAAAAACTTTGTCAATTTCAAGAATTAATTTTGGGTTATACTCTTTTAGTTTATTATTAATAAAATTATTAAATTTTTCTGTTTTTATTCCATAAATACTTAAATATGTTAAACATGTGAAAAGTAAAATTAATATTGATGTACTAATAAAAAATATTTTTCTACGCATTTAATTTATATAAAGAGTTTTCTAAAAATTCATCAATTTCCCCATCTAATACTTTATCTGGATTTGAATTTTCATAGTTTGTTCTGTTATCTTTAACCATTCTGTATGGGTGCAAAACATATGATCTTATTTGATGTCCCCAGCCTATTTCTGACTTTGAACTTTCAATATCATCACTTTCTTTTTTTCTTTTTTGTATTTCATGTTCATAAAGCCTTGCTTTAAGCATATTCATACAAGTTTCTTTATTTTTGTGTTGTGATCTCTCATTTTGACATTGGACAACAATTTTACTTGGCAAATGTGTAATTCTTACGGCGCTATCTGTTGTATTAACATGTTGTCCACCTGCTCCACTTGATCTATATGTGTCAATTCTTAAATCTTTTTCAAATACCTCAATATCTATATCTTCATTAATAACCGGGTATACCCATACACTTGCAAAACTTGTATGTCTTCTAGCACCAGAGTCGAACGGTGAAATTCTAACCAAACGATGTATTCCTGACTCGGATTTTAAAAAACCATAAATATATTCCCCAGATATTTTTATAACAGAAGATTTTATACCGGCTTCATCACCTTTATGTTCACTAATTAATTCAACATTGTTACCTCGATCAGAAGCCCACTTCATATACATTCTTCTAAGCATTTTAGCCCAGTCTTGACTTTCTGTGCCACCTGCGCCTGCATGAAATTCTAAATAACTATCTAATTTATCGTTTTCATTTGAAAGGAAACATTTGATTTCTAACTTTTTAAAATTTTTTTTTAAATTAATGAATTTTTCTAAGATTTCGTGAATTAATTGTTTATCGTTTTCCCCTTTAGCTAGTTGAAAAATATCATATAGCTCACTTATCTCATTCTCTGATTGTTTGTGAGTGTCCAATAAATTATCGTAACCCTTTTTTTCCTTAAATACTTTTTCAGCTTTTGTGCGATCATCCCAAAATTTTGGATCTTCTATAAGAGTATTAAGCTGGTTCCTTTTTGATAAAATTTTTTGAGTTTCAAAGAAACTCCTTGATTCTTTGATTAATTTTAATTACTTCAGATTTAAATTTTTCAATTTCTTGTTCCATTAGTAAAATTTTAAAATGTTTTTTTTTAATATTTTAGAATTATAATTATCATTACTGATAAATACTTGATTTTCAATTTTTTCTTTTTTATATGACTCAATTATTGTTTTTTTTGATGCGAAATCTGCTTTTTTTCCAGTCTCAGCGTCAATTACCATCATTTTAATTCCTTTTGCAATTTTAAAAGGTCTAGCTTCATAATTTTTTACAGCTTTTTTTATAAATTCTTTAAATATTGGAAGAGCTGTTTTAGAACCTGTTTCATATTTGCCCAACCTTTTTGGATTATCATACCCCACATATACTCCAACTACTAAGTTTGATGTAAAACCAATAAACCAGGTGTCAGTGTTGTTATTAGTTGTTCCTGTTTTTCCTGCTAGTTGTAGATTTAAATCTTTGAGACTTTTTCCTGTACCTCTTTGTATTGCCCCCTCTAATATTGAAGTCATTTGATAAGCAGTTTGAGGTGTGAAGATTTGCTTAAAATTACTTTTTATTATCGGCAAATTATTTCCCTCAAATGAAATTCTATCACAATTTTCACAATATCTTTTTTCATTATTAAAAATTGTATTTCCTTCACTTTCCTGAATTCTATCAATTATAATTGGTGTCACCAATTTTCCACCATTTACGAACGAACAGTAAGCGCTAGTGATATTTAATAATGTTGTTTCTGCTGAACCTAATGAAACTGATAATAATTCATCAGGATTTTTATAAATATTCAGTTTTTTTGAAAAATTTATAATTTTATCTATTCCTAAATCTTGTGAAATCCTAACAGTCATAAGATTTCTAGACTTTTCTACACCAGTTCTTAATGTAGAAAGACCATAAAATTTTTTTCCGTAATTTTCTGGTTTCCACATTTTAAGATCTTCACCTTGATCTAGTACTATTGGAGCATCTAAAATTAATGAAGATGGTGTGTAATTATTTTCTAACGCTAGCGCATATATAAAAGGTTTAAAAGCAGATCCAGGTTGCCTTTTAGCTTGTGATACTCTATTAAATTCACTTTTTTTAAAACTGAAACCTCCTGACATTGCCAACACTCTACCACTATAAGGATCCATAACAACGATTCCACCATTAACGTTTGGTAATTGTCTTAAACTAAATTTTCCATCTGAGATTTTTTTCACATATATAAGATCATTAATTTTAAAAATTTTATCAAAATCTTTCCTTGTCCAATTAATATCCTCATAACTTATAACACCATGTTCTTTGTTTGAAGTCTGAATTACAGTCTCAAATTTATCTATTCTTTTTACAATCGCTATGTCCCAGCCAATTGTTTTTTCTAAATAAAACTTATTTAGATTAATATTCCACTCTTTATTACTCCTATTATCTAGAGGACCACGCCAACCCTTTCTCTTATCATACTCTAATAATCCTTTTCTCAATGAATTTGTGGCTAAATTTTGAAGTTCTAAATTAATTGGACTTTTTATATTAAATCCTTGTTTATGTACTTTGTCATATCCATAATCTTGAATTACTTTTTTTCTTATATCTTCAACAAAATATCTTGTATCTTCCAAGAAAATTCTTTTTCTTTTTTTCAAAATAATTTCTGAGTTAATTAATTCATTGTATTTTTCTTTAGAGATGTAAGCATTCTCATAAAGATTTTTAATTACTAAATTTCTTCTATAAGTTGCTAATTCTTTGTTTTTATAAGGATTATATTTACTAGGTGCTTTTGGTAATGCAGCTAGTAAGGCAGACTCTGAATAATTTAATTCTCCAATTGGTTTATCAAAATATCTAAGACTTGCAGATGCTATACCGTATGAACCCTCACCTAAATAAATTTGATTTAAATAAAGTTCTAATATTCTCTCTTTAGATAAAGCTCTTTCAATTCTAAAGGCTAAAATAGCTTCTTTCAACTTTCTATCTAAACTTACTTCGTTAGATAAAAGAAAATTTTTAGCTACCTGTTGAGTGATTGTGGATGCTCCTTCAAGTCTATTAGATTGTAATAAATTAAAAATATTATTTTTGATTGCTCTTAATACACCTTTGGCATCAACTCCTGGGTGTTTAAAAAAATTTTTATCCTCGGAAGATAGGAATGAAGAAACTATTTTTTCAGGAATTGCATTGTATGGTACAAATATTCTTTTTTCGGCAGAAAAATCACTTATTAAAACTCCATTTCCAGAATATACTTTACTTGATACTGCAGGCTTATAATTTTTTAAAAACTTATAATCTGGCAACTTATTTGAATAAGTCCATAAGATTGAGAATATTGTTACAAAAACTACTAATGAAAATAGTGATAAAGTTATTAGAATTTTTTTTATTAAATTACTCATTTTAGTTTAAATTATTGATTGAATTTGTTAAAGTTATGGCACCGAATTTAATAAAACAAATATAATGAAAAATATTCAAAATTTATGTCCAAAAATTTATACATCGATGCATCGCATCCAAATGAAACAAGAGTTGTTCTCAAAAAAGATAATCATATTGAAGACTATGAATATGAAAGTGTAAACAACACTTTAATAAAAAATAATATTTATCTTGGAAAAGTAAGTAGAATAGAGCCCTCACTTCAGGCAGCATTTGTTGACTTTGGAAGAGAGAGACATGGTTTTCTATCTTTTAATGATATTCAGTCTGATTATTATCAACTTCCTAACAGTGATTTAGAAAAAATCAAAGAAGAAGAAGAAAAAGTAAGAGAGGAATTATCCAAAGAAAGTGAAAATAATGAAAATCAAATTCTAGAGGGTAATGAAGAAATAAAAATAAATGACCCAGTTGAAAAACCAGAGGATGACAACAGAGAAACTAAAGTAAATGAAAAAAAATTTCCTTCAAAGAGATATAAAATTCAGGAAGTAATAAAACCTAATCAAGTAATATTAGTACAAGTTTTAAAAGATGAAAGAGGTTTTAAAGGGGCAGCGCTTAGTACATTTATTAGTATTGCGGGAAAATATATTGTTTTAATGCCTAATACAGCGAAAGGTGGAGGTATCTCTAGAAAAATATTTAATCCGGGTGACAGAAAAAAAATTAGAAAAATATTAAATGAGATTGAAATCCCAAAAGAGATGGGAATTATTGTTAGAACTGCTGGATCAAACAAAACTAAAAATGAGATAGATGGTGATCTAAAAAATTTAATTAGTGCATGGAACTCAATTAAAAATAATGCATTAAATTCTATTGCTCCATCATTAATTCATCAAGAAAGTGATATTATTAAGAGAAGTATTAGAGACATGTACGATGAAGAAACGCTAAACATTTTAGTTGAAGGTAATGAAGGTTATCAAAAAGCTAAAAATTACATGAAACTTATGATGCCGAAGCAATTAAAAAAAGTAAAAAAATATAGAGATAAAATTCCACTATTTTTTAAAGAAAATATAGAAAAAAAACTTTACGAAATTTTTAAAACAGAGGTAAAATTAAGTTCTGGTGGCTATATTGTTATAAATCCAACTGAGGCCTTGGTTTCTATAGATATTAATTCTGGTAAATCAATAAAGCAAAAAAATGTCGAAAGCACCGCGTTAGACACAAATCTCGAAGCAGCTGAAGAGATTGCTAGGCAAATTAAAATCAGAGATTTATCTGGTTTAATAATAATTGATTTTATAGATATGCTTAGTTTTAATAATCGCAAACAAGTGGAAAAAAGATTAAAAGAGAGATGTAGAAATGACAGAGCAAGAATTCAAATAGGAAGAATTAGTAATTTTGGGTTACTTGAAATGTCAAGACAAAGATTAAGAGAAAGTAATATTAAGTGGACAATTAAATTAACTAATGAAACTTTAGCATTAAAGATAATAAAGTTAATTGAAATAAAAATATTTGAAACAAATGCAAAAATAGTAGATGTGAATATAAATGAAAAAATATTCAGTTATATTGAAAAGTTTTTTTCTGATGATTTAAATTATTTTAAAAAGAAAAATAAGACACAAATTAACCTTATGATTGGTGATGGATTAGGTTTGCAGGATTACAATATAGAGTTTAAATCAAAATCAGGCAAAATATTAGAGAAAGTTGAAAAAATTGAAAATTTACAGAAAATTATTGAGGAAAAACTTGATAAAAATATTGAATTAAAAAAAGATAAAAAATCAAATTTCAAAAGAAAAAAATTTAAAAAACTTAAAAACTTCAAAAAAAAAAATTAAATTAATCCTTTTTTTGTCGTAGATGGAGATCCATGAAGAGTAGGAATGATTCTACCTGAAAGAAATGATTTACGTCCAGATATTACAGCATATTTCATTGCTGCTGCCATTTGAAATGGGTTTTTAGCTTTAGCTATTGCGGTATTAATTAGTACTGCATCACAGCCCATCTCCATAGCCTCAACTGCATCCGAAGCTTGTCCTATTCCAGCATCAATAATTAAAGGGACTTTTGTTTGATTTCTTAAAATTTGTATGTTTGTTTTATTTTGTATTCCTAAACCAGAACCAATCGGTGCTGCAAGTGGCATTATAGCTGATGCTCCAGAATTTTCTAATCTCTTACACATTAAAGGATCATCATTACAGTAAACCATTACCTTAAAGCCCTCTTTAGTTAATATTTCTGTAGATTTTAAAGTTTCAATCATATCTGGAAATAAATTTTTTTTATCGCCTAACACTTCTAATTTAACTAATTTCCAACCTCCAATTTCTCTAGCAAGTCTTAATGTTCTTAAAGCATCTTTTGATGTGAAGCATCCAGCTGTATTAGGAAGATACATTATTTTTTTGGGATCAATATAATCCATTAGTAGAGGTTTGGATTTGTCTACTATATTTACTCTTCTAACTGCAACAGTAACAATTTCAGCACCAGAAATTTTAATTGCTTTTGCACACTCTTTCATATTTTTATATTTTCCAGTTCCCACAATTAGCCTAGATTTGAATTTCTTATTTGCAATTTTAAAAATATCTAATTTCACTAACCACCACCTATAAAATGAACAATTTCTATTTTATCTTTATTTTTCAAAAATATTTTACTCAACTTTTTCTTATCAACTATTTCATTATTTAATTCTATAGCTACTTTATTAACTGGGGTTTTTAACTTTTCGATAAGATTTTTTAAAGAAAATTTTAAATTTACAGTCAAATACTTCCCATTGACTACTATTTTTATTTTATTTTTTTTATTCATATAATATAAAGTTTTAATGAGTAAATTAATAATAATTAATGGTCCTAATCTTAATCTATTAGGAGAAAGAGAACAAACTCAATATGGTAGCAAGGACTATAAATATCTTAAAGAAATCTGTCTAAATAAAGCAAAAGATTTAAATATTGATATTGAAATCAAACAATCAAATGTTGAAGGAGATATTGTAAATATAATTCAAGATGCGCGTAAATTATATGATGGAATTATAATAAATGCAGCTGGATATAGTCATACTTCAGTTGCTATAAGAGATGCTTTAAGTATTTATAAAAAACCAATTATAGAACTTCATATATCAAATATTTATAAAAGAGAGGATTTTAGACATAAATCGCTATTAAGTGCTGTTGTTACTGGTATAATTTGTGGACTAGGAATAAATGGCTATATTTTAGCCATAAAGTCTATGCATGAGATCTTAAAAAATGAAAATTAACAAAAAAATTATCGAAGAATTAAATAATTATTTAGAGGAATTTAATCTTACAGAAATAGAATATACAGAGAAAGATGTTAAAGTAAAAGTTTCTAAATCTAGAATTTCCCAAAATATTCAAACTGAAAA
The DNA here is from genome assembly GCA_902604795.1 of uncultured Pelagibacteraceae bacterium. Classification (GTDB taxonomy): domain Bacteria; phylum Pseudomonadota; class Alphaproteobacteria; order Pelagibacterales; family Pelagibacteraceae; genus Pelagibacter. The sequence goes on from CACKZV010000011.1 coordinate 22,763, forward strand.
GCCTAATAATGCAAATAAAGTCAAAAAAAATGAAGTCTCAATTGATAATTCCAAAAAAATAACTTCACCTATAATTGGAACTGCATATTTAGCTCCAGAGCCAGGCGGTAAAAAATTTATAGAAATTGGTCAAAAAATTAAAAAAGGCGACACTGTTATGATTGTTGAAGCAATGAAAACTATGAATCATGTTCCAAGCCCGATAGATGGAGTAGTAAAAGAAATTAGTGTTGAAGATGGTCAGCCTGTAGAATTTGGTCAGACGATTGCTGCTTTAGATTAAATAAAATGTTTAAAAAAATACTTATTGCTAACAGAGGTGAAATAGCAGTCCGTATAATTAGAGCATGTAAAGAATGGGGTATTTCAACTGTAGCAATTCATTCAGATGTAGATAGAGAAAGTATGCATGTCAGATTAGCAGATGAAAGTATTTGCGTTGGTCCACATCAACCAACATTTAGTTATTTAAATATTCCAGCAATTATGTCAGCTATTGAGCTAACAGGTGCTGAAGCAGTACATCCAGGATATGGATTTTTATCAGAAAATTTTGAGTTTGCAAAAATGTTAGAAGACAATGATATAAAATTTGTAGGTCCGTCTTCTACCTTAATAAAAATGATGGGAGACAAAATTGAGGCAAAAAAAGTTGCAAAAAAATATGGTCTTCCAGTAATAGAAGGTTCAGAGGGTGGGATTGAAGATATAAATAAAGCCAAGAAAATATGTGAGGAGATTGGATTTCCAGTTCTTATAAAAGCATCAGGTGGAGGAGGTGGAAAAGGAATGAAAATTGTTAATAGATTAGAAGAATTTGAAAATCTTTTTTTAACAGCAAAGCAAGAAGCAAAAAAATTTTTTGGTAACGATGAGGTTTATATAGAAAAATTCTTTCAAAATCCTAGACATATAGAAGTACAAGTTTTATCAGGAAAAAATAGAACTGTTCATTTGCATGAGAGAGATTGTTCTGTTCAGCGAAGACATCAAAAACTTATAGAAGAAACTCCTAGTCCAGTTCTTGACGATAGTATTAGAAGAGATTTGTTTGAGAAGACTGTTAGTATGGTTAGTAAGATTGGATATGAAGGAGCCGGGACAGTTGAATTTATATATGAGGATGGAAAATTCTATTTTTTGGAGATGAATACAAGAGTGCAGGTTGAACATCCAGTAACCGAGATGGTTACAGGAATTGATATTATAAAAGAGCAAATATGGATAGCATTCTCAGGTAATACAGCTCTGAAACAAAGCGATATAAACCCAAGAGGTCATGCTATAGAATGTAGAATCAACGCCGAAGATCCAAGTAATAATTTTCAACCCTCCCCAGGAAAAATAGGTATGTGTCATCAACCATCTGGCTTTAGAACAAGGGTTGATGGATCTATTTATCAGGGATACAAAATTACACCTTATTATGACAGTATGGTCTGTAAAGTTATAACACATGGAAGAAATAGAGAAGAAGCAATTCAAAGAATGCTCAGATCACTTGATGAGTTTGTGATAGAAGGAATAACCACTACAATAGAACTACACAAAGTATTACTTAATAACAAAAAATTTATAAAATCTGATTTCAATGTTAGCTGGCTAGATAAAGAAAAAATTATTTAACTATAACATTTTTTTAACCATACATCATAAACTGGATGGTCAAAAGGTCTTATCGACGGACTTGATGCAAATGTCCAATCATTAAATACAAATACTTTGTCATTACTACTCATTGTATTATCTTTCACCTGCATATATGCTGTAACTTCTGGATCATCGTCAAATTTTGAGTTATAACATTTTAAAACTTTTATACTTAAATTTTGAAAAGAAAATTCTTCTCCAACTCGAATTTTAATATTTGTATTTTTGGAACTCACCTTATCAAGAATACTTAACTCAGCAGTTTTCTCGCTTTTAATCGAGGTATCAGCTAATACATGACTTATAATAAAAATACTTAAAAATGCTATAATTAAAAAATTAATTTTTCCAGGTTTTATATTTTTTTTTAATAACATTATTGTACTTTTTTGGATGATAAGAATTTTCTGATCCTGTTTGGTTTGGCATATGTTCTCTCTGCCAATCATATTTTTTCAGATCATGATCATTCTCTATTTTATTTTTCATATAATGCATCCATGAATACCATTCATTTGGTATTTTTGATGCCTCAACTTCACCACTATAAATCACCCATCTTCTTCCTGATTTGCTCTCATAATATTTATTTCCATTTTTATCTTCTCCAACAAGTTTCCCTGAAAAAAATATTTGCAATCTTGTTCCAAAAGTCTGTTGATTCCACCATGTAAAAATTTGTTTAAATACTGTCAACATAAATATCTTTTTTTTTTTCAATTTAAAATTGTAAAAATTAAATTAGACTAAAATTTTAAATTTCTATATACAATATATTCATAAGATTCAATTTTATAAATAAATAAGGAAATTAAATGGCAAAATATTTAGTGGAGACGTACTACACTTGTAGTTTCAAAGTAAGTCATTATCTCGATGATATTGATCAAAAAAATATGGAAAGTATAGAGAAAAGAGATGACGGAAAATTTGAAATATTAGATGTAAAATTAGATAACAGAAAAACTAAAAATTTAGAAAAAATTAAAAAAAATAATATAAATATTATTGAAAAAGAGCTTCCTAAACCTGAACAAAATAATAGCCTTAAAGTTAAGCAGGAAATGCTAACAAAAAATATTAAAGATAATAACGGCAAAAGATTTAGTATGCCAGATAGAAGAAAAGGATACATACAAAAAGCTTCAATCGGAGACCATAAAGTATACCTTCATACAGGTGAGTACGAGGATGGTAAAATAGGTGAAATATTTATAGATACTAGTAAAGAAGGTGAACTTGTGAAAGCTACAATGAATAACTTTGCTATAGCGGTATCTCTTGGATTGCAATATGGAGTTCCTTTGGATGAGTTTGTAAATGCCTTTGTAGATACTAAATTTGAGCCCTCCGGAAAAGTATTTGGAAACGATAGAATACTTAGCGCAACATCAATTCTAGATTATATATTTAGAGAATTAGCAATATCATATCTTAACAGAGAGGATCTTGCCCATACTCCTTCTATAGGAGGATCTGAAAACTTTGATGAAGCTGTAACAGAAGAAAATGGCGAGGATAAAACTCAATTCTTAAAATTAGTAAAAGACATCACGAGTAAAGGTTTTGTAAGAAGTAATTATAAAAAGAAGTTAGTAGATTTATCAGATATAAAAATAAATCTTAAAGGAAAGAAATAATTATTTTTTCTTTTTAATATTTAAATTAAGCTCTTTTAATTGATCATCTGAAATTTCAGATGGTGCATTCATCATCAAATCTTGTGCATTTTGGTTCATTGGGAACATTGTAACTTCTCTTATGTTTTTTTCATTTGCCAAAAGCATAACAATTCTATCAATCCCTGGAGCAATTCCTCCATGAGGCGGCGCTCCATAACTTAAAGCATTTATCATCCCGCTAAATTTATTATTAACATCATTTTTTGAATATCCAGCAATTTCAAATAATTTGTACATTAATTCAGGAACATGGTTTCTAATAGCACCAGATGATAACTCAATTCCATTACAAACAATATCGTATTGATAGGCTTTAATATTTAAAGGATTAGATAAGTCTAATTTATTTATTTCACCTTGGGGCATAGAGAATGGATTATGACTAAATTTTATTTTTTTAGTAGCTTCATCAATCTCATACATTGGATAGTCAATAATCCAACAAAATGAGAATATTTCATTATCAATTAAATCTAAATCTTCAGCTATCTTATTTCTTGCAACACTTAATACTTTCTCTACATCATTTTTCTTTCCACAAGAAAGAAATAGCGTATCACCTATATTCGCATTTGTTAGTCTCATAATTTCTAATAATGCATTCTCTGAAAAAAATTTTCCAATTGGTCCTTTGGCATTTATTTTATCATCTTTTTCTAATGTAAAATAAGCTAGACCAGAGGATCCTTGCTCTTTTGCCCATCTATCAATACTATCAAAGAAACTTCTAGGTTTATCCTTTGTATTCTTGGTAACTAAAGCTCTAACTAGTGAGCCACTTTTCACTAATTTTTTAAAAATATCAAATTTCACATCTTCTCTTTCAAAAATAATTGTTAAATCTGAAATTTCTAAGGGATTTCTTAAATCTGGTTTATCTGAACCGTATTTAAGCATTGCATCTTCATAGGTAATTCTTGGAAACTTTTCATGAAGAATTTTTTTATTACTGAATGATTTAAATAATTTTAGAAATAAAGTTTCAATTACTTCAAATACATCCTCTTGTTCAACAAAAGACATTTCAACATCTAATTGATAAAATTCTCCAGGACTTCTATCTGCTCTGGCGTCCTCATCTCTAAAACAAGGCGCTATTTGAAAATATTTGTCGAACCCAGAAACCATTATCAGTTGCTTAAATTGTTGAGGAGCTTGTGGTAAAGCATAAAATTTTCCAGGATTTAATCTACTAGGTACAAGAAAATCTCTTGCTCCCTCTGGGCTAGATGAAGTTAAAATAGGAGTTTGAAATTCTAAAAAACCAAGTTTTTGCATCTCATTTCTAATAAATGAGATTACTTTTGATCTTAAAATAATATTTTGATGTATTTTTTTTCTTCTTAAATCTAAAAATCTATACTTAAGTCTTATTTCTTCAGAATATTCTTGATCTGTAAAAACTGGTATTGGTAATTCTTTAGTTTCTCCTAGAATATCAATATAATTAATTTTGACTTCTATTTCACCAGTAGAAATATTTTTATTTATTGTTTCATTTGATCTCTCAATAACCATTCCCGTAATTTTAATTACTGTTTCCAAAGAAAGTTTTTCAATTTTCTTAAAAATTTCATTACTTTTGTCTATAACGCACTGAGTAATTCCAAAATTATCTCTTAAGTCTATAAATAAAAGATTTCCATGATCTCTTTTTTTGTTAATCCAACCAGATAAAGAAATTTCCTTTTCTTTATCTAACTTGGTTAATTCCCCGCAGGTATGAGTTCTATATTTGTTCAATTTACAAGATCTCTTTTATAGTTTTTAAATTAATTGGTTTTTTTTTTTTTAAGCTTAATTCGTCAATCTTATATATAAATTCATCAATTTTTCTATAAGATCTATCAATTCTACTAATTATGAAATTTATTATTTTTTTTTCAATTTTAATCTGACGATCAGAAAAATTCTTTAGAATTATAGCAAAAAGTAATTCATCATCTGGATTTTCAATTACAGCGTAAAGACAATTTTTTGATCTTGAGATTAAATCAGGCAGTCTGTATTTAATTTCATTTATTGGTTTTAATGAATTTATTAACAAATACTTACTATCTTGATCTATTAGATTAAAAATTGAATAAAGTATTTCTTCCTTTTTACAATCTTCAAAATCATCAATAATTATACTTTCATGTAATTTAATACTTTTAAAAATTGAATTATCAATCTCATTTCCCTTAATAAAAAATGCTTTAGATTTTAATTTAAAAATATTTGCTAGATGACTTTTTCCAGAGAATTTTTCACCTGAAATATTTAATATTTTTTTATTCCAGTCAGGCCATTTATTAATAAAATTAAATGCGTCAGAATTACTTTTCGATAAATAAAAATCATGTTCATTAAAATTAGTTTTATAATCAAAGTCTAGAAGTAATTGATTTAATTCACTCATTTTATTTTCCAGTTGCTTGAGGATGTATCAATGCTAATATCGTAAGATAAAATATCTTTTAAAAATCTTTTTGGACTACTGCTGTAATAAACTTTATATATAATCGTTTCACTATCAAACTTTTCAATACTATAGCTGTTTACAAAATCTAAATCACCCAAAGCATTTTCTAATTTTAATGATTTTTCTGTATTATTTGACTCTAACGACAATCGGATTGGAACAGATGTAGATAGACTCATTTTATTAATAGATTTCCAATTATCTTCATATTCGTTTTTGATATTAAGTATCATTGAATTTAAGTCTGTTTGATTATATATATTTTTATCATTAAAATTTTTACTTAATATTTCAAACTTATCATCAAAATTTATTTTTGAATAAAATTTAATATTATTTTTACTTTTGAAAATTATCATTATTATAAAATTTTCAGAATAATATTTATTCAATATTTTTTTGAAATTGTAATTTTCAATATCTTCTAAGTTATTTTTTATACTTAAATAATCCTCTGCATCCTCATTTGGTATAATATAAGAAATTTGAAAATAATTTTTTTCAATACTTTCCCAATTTTCTACAAAAATATTTTCATTTAAATAGTTAAAATTATTTGTTTCTAAATCAATCATAACTGGTATAAAAAAAACGTTAATTTTTTTTGGTAATGAAATAGTTATATTTTTAGAATCTAAGAATTTAATTAATTTTTTTCTATTAAATTCCACCTCCATAATACTTTTATATTTTTGGTTTATGAATTTTTCATCCAGTATTGAAAAGTTTTCGATTAATTTTTTTATATCATTTATTGGTGTATTTCTGATTTTATCAAGATCTTTTCTCTCAAGTATCATTTGAGAGATATCTTGAAATGCTTTTTTAAAGCCTCTATCCATAACTTTTAGTTTATTAAAACTAAGATTGTATTTTTCCTCAACTTCAATTTTTGAAACAACAAAAGTTTTAGCAAGTACTTCCTTTGTGGAAAACTCTATAAAATTAAAGGTTAAAAATATGAAAAATATATATAAACAATTTGATATATTTTTTTTAAAAAAATACATAACTTTGTTATATGGCATCAAATAAATTAACATACAGTAAGAGCGGAGTTAATATTCCAAAAGCAGATAGTTTTGTTAAGTTCATAAGTTTACTAACAAGAAAATCAAGCAAAAGTGGTGATTTTAAGAATATAGGAGGCTTTGGAGCGATCTCTCCAATACCTAGACAACTAAAAGATCCTCACATTGTTACTAGCACTGATGGAGTTGGAACAAAAATTGAGATTGCAAATGATCTAAATAAATTTGATACAATTGGAATAGATCTTGTTGCGATGTGTGTAAATGATTTGGTCGTTCAAGGAGCGAAGCCTTATTTATTCTTGGACTACATTTCTATTAGCAAAATTAATTTGAAAAAATTAAAACATTTAGTTAGAGGAATTGTCAAAGGATGTGATATCGCTGGTTGTAAATTAGTTGGAGGCGAAACTGCTGAAATGCCAGGAACGTATACTAAAGGTAAATTTGATATAGCAGGTTTTACTGTTGGTCTAGTTGAAAAGAGAAAAATACTTAATAAAAAAATTAGAAATAATGATCTTATTTTAGCTGTACCTTCTAATGGACTTCACTCTAACGGTTATTCCTTAGTGAGATATCTCTTAAAAAAGAAAAAAATAAATTTAAAAACAAACAAATTTCTCAGAGACGAATTAATTAGACCAACTAAAATTTATGTAAAAGAATTATCTCTTGTTAATGAAAAAAATTTGATAAATGGATGTGCAAACATAACTGGTGGAGGTCTAGTGGATAATATTCAAAGAATAATTCCAAAAAATTTATGTGCTGAAATAGATTTAAATAGAGTCAAAACATTAAAAATTTTTAGATGGTTATATAAAATGGGTGTAAATGATAAAGAAATGTTAAAGACCTTTAATTGTGGTGTAGGTTTTTGTTTAGTGACAAATCCTAGAAATTTAAACTCAGTGAGTAAATATTTTGGAAAAAAATTTAAACCCTATATAATTGGAAAAATAGTTAAAAATTCAAAAAAAGTAAAATTAAGTGGAAAAATATCCTGGTAAAAAAAATACCGCTGTCTTTATTAGCGGTAGAGGCAGTAACCTAAAATCTTTAATAAAACACTCAAAAAAAAAGAATTCTTTAATTAAAATTGTATTAGTTATTTCAAACAATCCAGATGCTGAGGGACTAAAATATGCATCTAATTCTAAAATAAAAATTTATGGAAATAAAAATAAATCAAATTTTGAGAATAAATCACTTAACTTGCTAAAGAAATATAATATAGATTTAATTTGTTTGGCTGGATTTATGAAAATCTTGTCGGGTAATTTTATAAAAAAATTTTCTAAACCAATATTAAATATTCATCCATCACTTTTGCCAAAGTATAAAGGATTAAATACACATGAGAGAGCAATTAAAAATATGGATCGATTTGCAGGAGCATCAATTCATAAAGTAACAGAAAAATTAGATTCGGGTAAAGTGATTTTACAAAAGAAGGTGAAAATTTTAAAATCAGATAATGTAAGAAGTTTAGAAAAAAAAGTTCTTAAAATTGAACATGAAATTTATCCAAAAGCTGTTGACAAGTTTTTAACTAATCTTTAAAAAAAAAATTTAACTCGATCTTAGCATTTTCAACACTATCTGATCCATGAACAGAATTTTTATCAATTGAAATACCATATTTTTTTCGAAGCGTTCCTTCTTCTGCATCTTTAGGGTTAGTTGCTCCCATAAATTTTCTATTTTCTAGAACAGCATTTTCTTTTTGAAGGCACATTACAACAATTGGTCCAGAAGATAAATAAGCACACAAATCATTATAAAATGGTTTAGAATCATGAACTTTATAAAACTTTTCAGCTTCTTCTTTAGAAATATGTATTTTTTTTTCGTTTAAAATTTCAAATCCTTTGTTTTTAAATTCATTTTTAATCTGATCTTGCAAATTTCTTTCAACAGCATCTGGCTTAATTATTGATAATGTTTGTTCAATATTACTCATAATTCTCCTCTATAAATTTGTTTAATAATCTAACACCATATCCAGTTGCGCCACCAGAATTCAGTGCTCCAGCATATTTAGAAAAAGCCATTCCAGCAATATCTAAATGCGCCCAAGGTGTTTTATTAATTATAAATCTTTGTAAAAATTGAGCTGCAGTTGTTGATCCAGCTCCTCCAACATAATTAATATTTTGCATATCAGCATTATTTGAATTCATTAATTTGTTATAATTCTCATGAAGTGGCATCTCCCATACTTTTTCTTCTACATGCTCTCCAGCATCAAAAAGTTGTTTAGACAATTTTTTATTATTTGACCAAAGCCCAGCATATTCAGATCCAAGCGCAACAATTATTGCTCCAGTTAATGTTGCTAAGTCAATAATTAGACTTGGCTTAAATTTTTCTTCAGTATATGTAAGTGCATCTGCTAAAACTAGTCTTCCCTCAGCATCTGTATTTAAAACTTCGATTGTTTGTCCGCTGTAAGACTTTACAATATCTCCAGGTCTTTGTGCATTAGCTCCTGGCATATTTTCAACTAATCCAACGACTCCAACTGCATTAATTTTAGATTTCCTTAAAGCTAGAGTTTTCATAAGACCAACTACAGTTGCTGAACCCGCCATATCATATGTCATATCTTCCATAAATTTTGCAGGTTTGAGTGAAATTCCACCAGTATCAAAACAAACACCTTTTCCAACGAAGGCTAGAGGTTTTGATTTATTTTTATTTCCATTCCACTCCATTGTTACCATATAAGAACCTCTGATACTTCCTTGTCCGACACCTAGCAATGCATTAAAACCTAATTTTTTTAATCTTTTTTGGTCATATACTGTTACTTTTAATCCAAACTTTCTTAATT
>CACKZV010000012.1 GCA_902604795.1 uncultured Pelagibacteraceae bacterium
AATTTCAAAAATTATTTATATAAAAGAAAATTACAAAAAAGATTTTATTATTGTAGATGCGGCTATGAATGATTTTATGAGACCTGCGTTATATGGAGCTAAGCATAAAATTATTCCATTAATAAAAACCAATAAAATTACTAAAAAAAGTTATGATTTTGTTGGTCCGATTTGCGAAACAACAGATAAATTCCTAACGACAAATAAATTTCAAAAATTGAATGAGAAAGATTATATTATTATTTGTGACGTAGGAGCATATGGCTCATCGTTATCCTCAAATTATAACATTAGACCTAAACCTGCTGAAATATTAATTAGAGGCTCAAAAATAAATATAATTAAAAAAAGACAAAAACTAACAGATATAATTTAGTTTTTGACAAAAATGATAAGAAAACTTCTATTTTTATTTTTTTTCTTTCTAGGTATATCTATAATTTCGGTAATATTCCTGCCATCATTAATAATGCCAACTAAAATAGTATTATTTGGCGGAAAAATGATGGGAAGATGGGCTGCATTTTGTCTTCAAATTTTTTTACAAACAAAAATTATTGTTAAGGGTATAGAAAATATTATAAAAAATGAAAAGTTTTTTATTGCTTGTTCTCATCAGTCTATGTTTGAAACTTTTTACCTACAAACAATTTTTAATTCACCAATATTTATTTTAAAATATGAATTAATAAAAATTCCTATATTTGGCTGGTATTTAAAAAAGATAGGATCAATTTCAATAAATAGAAATAAAATTAGTAAAGATAATTTAGGTTTAATTGATAAAATAAAAAATTCTGTAAGAAATTCAGAAAGGCCATTAATTATATTCCCGCAAGGAACTAGAGTTTTACCAAATGAAATGGTTCCTTTTAAAAAAGGAGTTGGCAGAATTTATAATGAATTAAAAATAAAATGCCAACCTGTAGCCATAAATTCTGGAAATGTTTGGCCAAAAAATGGGGAATTAATTTCAAAGAAAACAATAATAATATCAATTCTTCCTGCGGTTCAACCCGGAATGAGCTCAACAGATTTTACAAATTATATTGAAAGTAAAATATATAATGAACTAGATATGATGAATTAGCCCTTCATAGGCATTACAACATATATGCTGTCATAATCAGCTGGGTCTCTAATTAAGGCTGGTGAACCTGTATCTTTTAAATAAATCTCAATGTTATCTCCGTCAAATTGGGAGGCAACATCAATTAAATACCTAGAATTAAAACTTATATCTAATTCGTGATCAAACTTAACACTTAAACTTTCTTTACCATCACCACTATTAGTATTGTTAACTGAAAGATCAAGATTATCTTTTGAAAGATTAAATTTTACACCATCTTTTTTATCTAAAGAGACTGAAGCAACTCTGTCTACTGAATTCAAAAATGATTTCAGATCAACTTCTAATTTTTTTTGATTTTCTTTTGGTATTACCTGTACGTAGTTTGGAAATTTTCCATCAATGAGTTTAGATATCAATATACTATTATTAATTTCAAATTTAATTTTTGATTTAATATTTGATATTTTTACCTCACCCTCATAGTCCTCTAATAATGAACAAAGCTGAAAAATTGTCTTCTTTGGTAATATTATCTGATCGAATTGGACTTTATTTTGAAGTCTTATCTTTGATATAGACATTCTATGACTATCAGTAGCAGCAGCTGTTAAAAAATTTTTATCTTCAACTTCTGTCTGATGTAAAAAAATTCCACTTAAATAATGTCTTGTTTCGTCGTTAGATACTGAAAATTTACATTTATTTAACAGTTTTAGTAGTTCTTTTGATTTTATCGTAAACTCATTTTCATTAAAGTTTTCATCTGTTAACGGAAATTCAGAAGCACTTATACAATTTAAGTTGAAAACTGATTTATCAGACTCTAAATGCAATTTATTTTCACTAGGATTAGAAAAGTTAATTTTACTTCCAGATGAAAACTTTCTTACAATATCATACATTATAGATGAAGATGAAGTAGTTTTACCTTCTTCTAATATTTCGACATTTGGAATTTGGTGAATAAAAATTAAATCAAGATCTGTAGCTGTAATTGTTAGTTTCCCATTGCTTACATCCAATAATACATTTGAAAGTATAGGTAATGTACTTCTTTTTTCAATTACACCTTGACAGTAATTTAAAGATTTTTGAAGGTCTTGTTGATTTAAACTAAACTTCATTTTCCTTATTATACAAAATCTTATTTTTTAAACTATCAATATTAATATTTAGTTCGCTATCCTCTTTTCTCAATCTCTCTATAGTTTTAACTGAGTGGATCACAGTTGTGTGATCTCTATTCGAAAAAGATCTACCTATCTCTGGTAAAGATTTAGATGTAAGCATTTTTGCAAGATAAATTGCAGTCTGCCTTGGTCTTACTAGGTATCTTGATCTTCTTGGTGAGAGCATTTCATTTTTGCTAATTTTATAAAATTTACAGACTATTGTTTGGATTGAATCAATATCCACTTTATTTTCAGTTAGATTTAGCAAATCTTTTAAAACTATTTTAACCTCCGACAAGTTCGGGACTTTATTATAGATCCTTGTAAATGAAACAATTCTATTTAGTGCTCCAACTAATTCTCTAATACTAGTTTTAATTTCTGTACTTAAAAATTTTTGGATTTCCTCTGAAATAACTATTTGATTTGAATAAGATAATTTTAATTCATCAGTTTTAGATTTAATAATTTTATATCTAAGTTCATAATCTGGGTTTTGAATATCCACAACTAAACCACCTGAAAATCTTGATTTTATTCTCTCTTGAATTCTAGTTAGTTTATTAGGTGGTCTATCTGCTGAAATTATTATTTGTGAATTTTTATCTAATAATGCGTTGAAGGTATGAAAAAATTCTTCTTGCATAGCTTCTTTACCATTCATGAACTGAATATCATCAATTAATAAAATGTCAGTATTTCTAAAGTATTCTTTAAACTTTACCATTTCATTTGATTTTATAGACTTTACAAATTGGTACATAAATCTTTCTGCTGATATAAACATAACTTTATTCTTTTCTTTCAATTCTAAGCCAATAGCATTTAATAAGTGTGTTTTACCCATTCCTACACCACCATATAAATATAAAGGATTATAGTGAGCTATATCTTTGGAAACTTTTTTTGAAGCTTCAAATGCTAATTTGTTACTTCCTCCGGTTATAAAATTTTCAAAGTTTTTATTTGGATCTATTCTATTATATTGAAGATATGAGTCTTTTATAAATGACACATTATCATTATTAGTTTTAAAAGAATTTTGAGATGAGGTATTTGTCTCATTAATTTCTGTTTCGTTATTATTTTTTATTGTGAATTCAATTCTCACCAAGTCTTTTTTATATTCTTTAATTGTCTGCAATATTTGGTCTAAATATCTTGATACTATCCAATCTCTTATAAATCTTGTTGAGACTGAAAATAAAATATAATTGTGGAATTCTTCAACTAATTCAATTTTTTTTATCCAACTCTCAAAAATATCGTTTCCAAGTTTGTTTCGTAATTCTTTTTTAATACTTTGCCAATCAATTTTCTTTTCGAGTGCTTTAGTGTTTTGTAAATTATTTTTCATGAGGGAATTCCACTTAAGACTTATAAAAATTTATTGCAATAAGTTTATTTGTAAAAATAAAAATAAATAAAATTTATGATTGAATAAATTTTTGATTGAATTTTTTTGAAATTATATTTGCAACCTAGCGGGGTAACAAATTTAAAGTTTAAAATTTCCTAAATCTATATCTAGTAATTTTTAAATTTAAAATTTTAGATGTAGTAATTAATAAGCTATTTGTACGTTTAAGTTGTATACGAAAAAACTTTTACTTATTGGAGGTTGTTACAAAGAATTAATTTTTTTTGTAATTCTCGACACATTCCTTGAGGCGTTTTGTCTTTTAATGACTCCTGTTTTTGCAATTGACATTAACTCAGAATTTAACTTTGGAAGAAACGCTAAAGCCTCTTTTTTATCCTTTTTTTCTATTATAGATTTCATTTTTTTTAATGCACTTCTATAACGACTTTTTCTAGATCTATTAACCGCTGTTTGCCTTTTAATTTTTCTAGTACGTTTAATTGCCGATTTTGTATTCGCCATAAGCGTGAGTGTATATCTTCAGATAATGATTGGGTCAATACAATAATTGTTTATTTTTGACATAAATTGCAAAAAAAACTAGATCTATTTGAAATAAATTTTTTATGTACTGTTCCTTTACAACTATATTTTAAACATTTTTTATTTTCTCTCTGATAAACATTAAAATTTTTTTGAAAAGAACCATGGTCTCCACTTGTATTAATAAAATCTCTGATACTTGATCCGCCTTTCTCAATTGCTTTTCTTAAAACTACTTTTGAAAAATGAGAGATTTTTTGACACTCACTTAAACTAAGTGAACTTACCTCCCTAGATGGTAAAATCTTACATAAAAACAATATTTCACTTGCATAAATGTTGCCAATTCCTGAAACAAAATTTTGATCAATTAAATAATTCTTAATATTTTTTTTTTTATTTTTAAAATAACTAAAAATATAGTTTTTATTAAATAAAGGATCAAAAGGTTCTGGTCCATATTTTTTAAGTTTATTATTTATCTGTTCTTCATTCTTAAAATAAGAAAAATATCCAAATCTTCTTGGATCATTATAAATTAATTTAAAGTTATCAATTTTGATTTCTACATGATTATGCTTTTTAGGTAACAATGGAGAATGATAAAAACTGGTGTTTGTTAAGAAATTTTTTTTTCTAGATTTATTAATTAAATGAATAGTTCCTGACATTCCAAGATGTATCATTAAATTAGAACTATCCTCAAATTTGAGTATTAAATGTTTTGAAAACCTATCTACTTTAATAATTTTTTTTTTAATTATATTTTTTTCAAAGTTTTTTGGTATCTTAAACCTTAAATTTCTATTTTTTATTAATATGTCTCTAATAATTTTTCCCGTAATACTCTTATTCAAAGATTGTTTGACAATTTCTACTTCTGGTAATTCAGGCATTTCATACTATATTAGTGTTTTAATATAATTAATATGCAACAAAATCTTCAAAATAAAGCAGGACTTGTTGAAGGAGTATTTAACAAAGTCTACGATAAATATGATTTGATGAACGATTTTATGTCATTTGGAATTCATAGGCTTTGGAAAAAAAACCTTATGAATTGGATGAATCCAACCAAAGACAAAAAGTATTTAGATGTCGCTTGTGGAACTGGTGATTTAGGAAAGTTATTTTTAGATTATACAGATAAGAATGGGGAAATTACCTCTTCAGACTCAAATGATAAAATGATTGAAAAAGGTAAAAAAAGACTAAGCAAGTATAAAAATATAAAATGGGTTGTTGCGGAAGCAGAAAAATTGCCGTTTAAAAGTGACTCTTATGATTTTTATACAATAAGTTTTGGTTTACGAAATACAAAAAGTTTAGATAAATCTTTATCAGAAGCTTACAGAGTTCTCAAACCAGGTGGAAGATATATGTGTTTAGAATTTTCAAAGATTCAAAATTCTAATTTAGATTCTTTATACAAAAATTACTCGAAATTAATTCCTCACATAGGAAAAGTAGTTGTTGGCGATAAAGACCCTTATGAATATTTAACTAAAAGTATAGAAGAATTTGTTAATCAGGAAGAATTGATAGATTTAATGAAAGAAAGTAATTTTAAAAATTGTTCATATAGAAATTTATCTGGTGGAATAGTAGCTATTCATTCTGGTTGGAAAATATAATGTTCAAAAGATTAATTACATTATTTAGACTTGGTAGAAAACTTGCTAAATCAGATATTTTAGTCATTGTATCAAAATTTAATAAACCACCTTTACTAATAAGTGTAATATTTAAATTACTTTCCTTTTCTTTTGCTAAAAAAGATCTGTCATTTGATAATTTAAGTGAAGGCGAAAAATTATCCAATTCATTAGCATCAATGGGTACAACTTTTATTAAACTTGGCCAGTTTCTAGCAACAAGACCAGATATCATAGGAGATAAATTATCAAAGGAGTTAGAAAATTTACAAGATAAACTTCCACCTTTTTCACAATCAAAAGCGAAAGAAATGATTAAATCAGATTTAGGTAATGAACTATATAATTCAATAATTAACATAAGTGAACCAGTGGCAGCTGCCTCTATTGCTCAAGTACATAAAGCTCAAATTAACGATAATGGAGTTATTAAAAACGTAGCGATAAAAATATTAAGACCAGATATTAAAAAAATTTTTAACGAAGAAGTAGATGCTTTGATGCTTTTTGCCTATATTATTGAGTCATTAATCAAAAAAACTAAACGATTAAAGCTAGTTGAGGTGGTATTTTTATTGAAAGAAATTACCAGTCTTGAGATGGATTTACGATTTGAAGCTGCAGCAGCCAATGAATATGCTGAAAATACCAAAAATGATGTGGGTTTTGAAGTTCCTAAGATCTATTGGGATTATACAAGTGAAAATATAATGACACTTGATTGGATTGACGGCGTATCTATTAGAGAGACAGAAGAGCTAGAGAAAAGATCAATTGATACAAAAAAAATTGCCACTGACATAATTCAACATTTCTTAAGACACGCCGTAAGAGATGGTTTTTTTCACGCTGATATGCATCAAGGAAATATTTTTGTGAATGAAAGTGGTCAAATTGTTCCTATAGATTTTGGAATTATGGGAAGACTAGATAATGTTAGTAAAAGATTTTTAGCCGAAATTTTATTTGGTTTTATACAAAGAGATTATAAAAAAGTTGCAGAAGTACATCTTGCAGCAGGACTAGTTCCAAATAATGTACCTGTCAATGATCTTGCTCAAGCATTAAGATCAATTGGTGAACCGATTTTTGGTCACTCTATAAAAAATATTTCAGGTGGTAAGCTACTAAAACAACTTTTTGATGTCACCGAAAAATTTAATATGCAAACCCAACCACAGTTACTTATGTTACAAAAAACAATGGTAGTAGTTGAAGGAGTCGCAAGAAGATTAAACCCTGAGACAAACATATGGGAAACATCCAAACCTGTTCTAGAAAAATGGCTAAAAGAAACTAAAGATCCTATAAATTCAATTAGTGAAACATTAAAAGACTCTGTGGAAGTATTAAAACGTCTTCCAAATTTACCTGAAGTAATGGATAAAGCAAACCAAGCCCTTAATTACCTTGCAAGTGGTCAAATACCACAAAATTCGAATTCTTATAATGAATTAAATACTAAAAAAGAAGAAATGAAGTCATTTAGAAACCAATCTATTATTGGCTTATTATCTCTTGTAATTTTAACTTTATTGGTATTTTAATTCTCCTCATGAAAAATAAAAAAATACTTCTAATTATATGTGGTGGAATATCTGCTTACAAAAGCTTAGAAGTGATAAGAGGTTTAAAAAAAAGAGATGTAAGTATTAAAACAATACTTACAAAGAGTGGTAAAAACTTTGTAACACCTCTATCTATTTCATCACTTTCGCAAGAAAAAGTATATGAAGACATATTTAGTGCAGAAAATGAGGCTGAAATGGATCATATTTCACTTTCTAGATGGGCAGATTTAATTTTAATTGTGCCAGCAACAGCAAATACAATCTCAAAATTGAGTTATGGTTTAACTGACGACCTTGCGAGCACTGTTGTTTTAGCATCTAACAAACAAGTGTTTTTGGTCCCAGCTATGAATGTCAGAATGTGGGAACACAAATCAACTAAAGATAATTTATCAAAATTAAAAAGTTATGGTTATAGGATAATTGGCCCGGAAATTGGGGATATGGCTTGTGGAGAGTATGGAAAAGGTAAAATGTCAGAACCTTCATATATATTAGAGACTATAGAAAATTATTTTAATAATATTGAAAAAAATAAAAAATATAAGGCATTAGTTACAGCTGGACCAACTAAAGAGTTTATAGATCCTGTAAGATTTATGACTAATAAATCAAGTGGAAAACAAGGTTATGAAATAGCTAAATCATTGAGAGATAATGGTTTTGAGACAACACTTATTTCTGGGGAAACAAATTTAGATCCAGTTGAGGGTGTTAAATTTATTTCAGTTGAAACTGCAGAAGAAATGTTTAGGGAAACTCTGAGCAATCTACCAACTGATGTTGCTATTTTTAATGCAGCAGTAGCTGATTTTAAAGTTAAAGAGATCAATAGTGAAAAAATTAAAAAAAGTGAAAATTTGGATCTTAAGTTAGAAAAAAATATTGACATATTATCAAACATATCAAATCATAATTCTCTTAGACCAAAAATTACAATTGGATTTGCAGCAGAATCACAAAATCTTGAGATAAATTCAAAGAGAAAATTAGACCAAAAAAATTGTGATTGGATTATTGCAAACGATATTTCTGATAAAACAATAGGTTTTGACTCAGATGATAATGAAGTTTCTATATTTTATAAAAATAAAAAAAGTGAAAAGTTATTAAAGAAAAACAAATCTTTAATAGCATCTGAGATAGTGGATAGAGTTATCTCTGAGCTTAATTAAGTAATGGTGAAGGTTTTATTTAAGAGACTTAACCAAAAAGCAAAACTTCCAAGTTATAAAACTAGTGGATCTTCGGGTATGGATCTGATGGCATGTGTAGATGAACCTATTACAATTAAACCAAATGAGTCGATGTTGATACCAACAGGTATTTCAATTGCAATTCCTGAAGATACAGAGGTTCAAATTAGACCAAGATCTGGTCTTGCCGCAAAATCAAGTATTAGTGTGCTAAATACACCAGGTACAATTGATAGTGATTATAGAGGAGAGCTAAAAATTATTTTAATTAACCATGGTAAAGACGAATTTACTGTCAATGATGAAGATAGAGTTGCTCAAATGGTTTTAATGCCTATTTTAAAAGTAGAAATTGAAGAAACAAATGAATTACCAGAGACAATCAGAGGGTCTGGAGGATTTGGATCTACTGGTAAATAGTAAATGTTTAGTAACAAGGACCTAGAGAGATATTCAAGACAGATTGTTTTAAAAAAAGTTGGAGTTTTAGGTCAAAAGAAAATTCAAAATGCTAAAGTTTTAGTTGTTGGGTGTGGTGGCTTAGGGACACCAGTTATTGATTTACTTTGTCGAGCAGGTATTGGTGAAATTGGTATGATGGACCATGATAAAGTGAGTATTTCAAATTTACATCGACAAGTTATGTTCGATTCTGATGATGTTGGAAAATATAAAGTTAATATTTTAAAAAAAAAAATTAATAAAATTAATAAAAAGATAAATGTAAAAATATATAAAGTTAAAGCAGAGGATAAAAATTTAGGAAAAATTCTGAAACAGTATGATGTTATTGTTGATGGCACTGATAATTTTAAAGCAAAATTTCTTTTAAATAAATTTTCTTTAAAGTATAAAAAAAAACTAATTATTGGAGCTATAAGTAAATTTGAGGGACATATTTTTACATTTGATTTTAATTTGAAGAAAAGTCCATGTTTGAAATGTTTCTACCAAGGGGAACCAGCAGAAGGAGTTTTGGATTGTGAAACAGATGGTATATTGGGATCAACAGCAGTAATTACAGGCAGCCTACAAGCTAATGAGGTTTTGAAGACAATTTTAAATGTTGGTAAGAATTTAAATTCTCATATTTTAATAATAGATTTATTAAATCTTAAATTTAGGAAAGTATTATTTAGAAAAAGAAAAGGATGTATATGCGAAAATATTTAATACTTTCAGTTCTTTTTCTTTTAACATTTTCATCGTTCGCTCAAGAAAATAATTATTTTCTAATGTTAAAAAATAAAAAAGTAAATGTTAGATACGGTCCAAGCTTTGATTATCCAATTAAATATATATATAGAAAGATTGAATTACCTCTAAAAGTAATCGATAAAAAAGAAAATTTTAGAAGAGTTATTGATCATAAAAAAAATAGTGGTTGGATCCATATTTCACAATTAAGGAATTCAAGCTCTATAATCACCAAATCTGAAAAAATTCTATTTAGAAAACCTACAATATATTCAAAACCATTAGCAAAACTGGGAGAGGGACGTCTTTTAAGAGTTATTAAATGTGAAGAAAAATGGTGTAATATTAAGACAGGCGATTATTCAGGTTGGATTATGAAAGATGACAATATCTGGGGTATAGTTAATTAAAGTCTGCTGAAAGAGCTTTAATATTTTCCTCTGAAAATTTAGTCGTGTGTGAATACTCCTTATGATCAATACCTACTTCAATTGAATTATTTTGGTCTTTGAACTTTTTTATTTGATCATCTGAAAATTTAAAATGAATAAACTGAACTGAAGATGCTTTTCCATCATCTGAAGTTCTATCTACATCCATTTCTGGGACTGCATATATTTTATTGTCTCCAACTTTAATAAATATATTATTTTCCACTCCACCTAAATTTCCAAGAAACTTTGCTCTTACAACTGGATTATCTATCTCAAACATTAAAGTGGCAACTAATTCTTTTCCATTGGGTATCAAAGGATTGTATGCTGCAAGTTCGTCTACAACTTGCTCATCTCCACCCTTTTCGATGTAAAGCATTTCTTGTACCTGCGCTATCATTGTCTCATAACATTCAAAGTAAAATGTTGCATAAGGCCCTAATAGAATTCTTCTATTCTTTTTAAATTCAACTAATTCTTTTCGCATTTGTCTTCTAACCTTTGTATACGCATCTAAAGGTAGAAGGTCTTCTTTTGTAATAATTTTCTGTTCTTTTGACATTCTATAATCCATAACTTTTTGAAACTATCTCAATTGGGTGTACAGCTTCATCGTTAACAATATTTGTATCATCAGCTAATTGTTTAATATGTTTGCCAGCCAATGGACAGTCAGATGCCATATACTTATTATTTTTTCTTTTAACAGTGCTTGCGGTAGTTTTGCCCACTTTATTTGCTATGTCATGGGTTTCTTTCATAATACCGAAGGTTCCACCATGACCAGCACATCTCTCAACAACATCTAATTTAATATTTGGAATTAATTTAAGCATATCTCTTGCCTTATTACCCATATTTTGTGCTCTAGCATGACAAGCATTATGAACTGTTACTCCTCCATCAATTTCTTTCAAACCATCAACTAAACCCTCTTTATTTGCAATATCCATAATATATTCATCAATATCGAGAGTATTTTGAGAAAGTTTTTCAATTATTCCATCATTTGGCATTAATAGTGGCCATTCAAACTTTAACATTAAACCACAACTTGCTGTTAGGGTTACTACTTTATAACCTTTTTCAACATATTTTATTAATTCTCTTGAAACTAACTCTGCTTGCTTTGTAACTTGATCTAGATCTGCTTGTTCCAGATAAGGCATACCACAACAACCTGCATAAGAGTGCTCTACCTCAACATTATTATGATGAAGTACTTTCAAAGCTGCTTCTCCAGTTTTTTTTTTATTAAAGTTAACAAAACAAGTGGAATAAATTACAACTTTTCTTTCTTTGTATTTTGGTAATATATTTTTTTTAAATCTTTGAAAATAATTTGCAAATGTTTCTTTATTATACTTCGGTAAAATAGCTCTTTTATCTATTCCAGTAAAAAATTCTAAAACTTTTCTAGCAAATTTATTTTTGACATTAGTAATCCAATTTATAAAAAAGCTAAAAAATATTCCTATTTTTGAATTTCTATCTATTTGAGTTAATTGGTTAGCAGTTTTTGAAATATCACCATTTTTTCTTTGGGCCGTTCTGTATCTCAACATCAAATGAGGAAAATCTAAATCAAACTCGTGTGGAGGTACATAAGGACATTTAGTCATAAAACACATGTCACATAAAGTGCAAGCATCTACAACAGGTTTAAACTTATCACTTGAAAGATCTGATACCTCGCCACCCTCAGTTTCATCTATAAAGTCAAATAATTTTGGGAAACTGTCACACAGATTAAAACATCTTCTGCATCCATGACATATATCAAATACCCTTCTCATTTCCTGGTCAATTATTTCAGGATTTATAAAATCTGGATCTCTAAATTTTAATGGGTGTCTTATAGGTGCTTGTGTGCCGCCTTCTTTGCTCATAGATATTTTATAAATGTAGTTTTTGTGGACGGGAGGGGTTCGTCCACAAATTTTATTTAAGCGATGCTTTCTAAAGTCTTTTGAAATTTACCTGCGTGTGATTTTTCAGCTTTTGCTAAAGTCTCAAACCAATCAGCTATTTCATCAAAGCCTTCGTCTCTAGCTGTTTTAGCCATTCCAGGGTACATATCTGTGTACTCGTGTGTTTCACCTTGAATTGCAGACTCAAGATTGGCTTTTGTTTCACCAATTGGCTTACCAGTTGCTGGGTCACCTACCTCTTCTAAATATTCTAAGTGGCCATGAGCATGTCCAGTTTCACCTTCTGCAGTTGATCTAAATACCGCTGCTACATCGTTAAAGCCCTCAACATCAGCTTTCTGGGCAAAATAAAGATATCTTCTATTTGCTTGGCTTTCTCCAGCAAATGCTTCTTTTAAATTTTCCTCTGTTTTACTACCTTTTAATGACATATTTACTCCTACTATTAATAATGATTCTAAATAGGTTATATATAGAGGAATTATAATATGTCAACAGTTTAGAATAAATATAATATATTATTTAAACTATTGATATTATTTAATTATTTTTGAGATTGATTATCACTCACAATTTTAGCAATAACTTCTACTGATCTTATTTTTTTTCCTGGTATTGTTCTTTTAATATTAACTTCATCAACATCATCTTGATGAATATCAATCAATTTATTTTCTTCCTCATCAAAGAAATGGTGATGATGAGTTACATTTGTGTCGTAATAACTTTGTGAAGCATTTAGTGGAATCTCTTTTAAATAACCCTTCTTAATAAATGCGTGAACAGTATTATAAACAGTTGCTAAAGAAACCTTGATATTTGCTTGATTTTCAATGATTTTAACTAGTTCTTTTATTGTAAAGTGAAAAGTCTTTTCAGCATCAAACAATACTTCACAAATTTTAATTCTTTGTTTTGTTGGTCTTAGACCTGATTTTCTTAACTTCTCTATATATTGTTCTGCGTAAGCCATTACTAATTATAATTATTCTAAAGAATATCTATATTATAATGTTTGTAAATCAAGTAATAAGATTAAAAAATTATGAAAAAAAGTTCCTTTAATTATGATGAATTAATAAGCTGCGCAAATGGGGAGCTTTTTGGCCCAGGAAATGCAAAATTACCTTCTCCACCAATGCTAATGTTTGATAGAATTACTGAAATTAGTGAAAAAAATGGAGCTTTTGACAAAGGATTAATGAAGGCTGAACTTGATATAAAAGATGATATGTGGTTTTTTGATTGTCACTTTAAAGAAGATCCAGTAATGCCAGGATGCTTAGGTTTGGATGCGATGTGGCAACTAGTTGGTTTTTACTTAGGCTGGCTTGGAAATCCTGGAAGAGGAAGAGCTTTAGGAGTAAGCACGGTAAAGTTTACAGGAGAGGTTTTAAAAAATGTCAAAATGGCGACATATATTATTGATATGAAAAGAATATTGATTAAAGGTGAAACAACAGTTGGACTAGCAAATGGTATTCTTCTTGCTGATGGCAAAAAAATATACTCTGCAGAAAGTCTAAAAGTAGGATTATTTAAATAATGCGAAGAGTAGTAATTACAGGTTTGGGAATTGTTTCATGTCTTGGAAATAATCAAGAACAAGTTCATCAATCATTACTAAATACAAAATCAGGAATTTCTTTTTCTGAAGAATATAAAGAACACAATCTTAAAAGTCATATTCATGGAAAACCTAATATCAAACTTGAGGATCATATAGATAGAAAAACAATTAGATTTATGGGTTCAGGATCTGCTTACAATTATATTGCAATGAAAGAGGCGATTGAAGACTCTGGTTTGGAAGAAAGTGAAGTAAGTAATTTCAAAACAGGAATTGTTATGGGTTCAGGTGGACCATCTATTGAAAATGTTATTTTGGCTGCTGATAAAACTAGAGCTAAGACTCCGAAATTAATGGGGCCATTTATAGTTCCAAGAACAATGGCAAGTACAGCCTCAGCAACACTTGCTGTCCCTTTCAAAATAAAAGGTACAAACTATACAATGAGCTCTGCATGCGCAACAAGTGGACACTGTATAGGAAACTCTATGGAACTTATTCAAATGGGTAAACAAGATATTGTTTTTGCAGGTGGTAGTGAAGAGATACACTGGGCGATGACTGCAATGTTTGATGCAATGACTGCATTATCTTCTAAATATAATGATACTCCTGAAAAAGCTTCAAGGGCTTATGACAAAACTAGAGATGGTTTTGTAATTGCTGGAGGTGCAGGAGTTTTAGTTCTTGAGGAATATGAGCATGCTAAAGCTAGAGGAGCAAAAATATACGCAGAATTAACAGGTTATGGAGCAACTTCAGATGGATATGATATGGTAGCGCCTTCTGGTGAGGGAGCGGTAAGATGTATGCAAATGGCCATGGCAACTTCTAAAAATAAAATAGATTATATAAATACTCATGGAACTTCTACTCCAGTCGGAGATATTACTGAATTAAATGCTGTTAAAGATGCTTTTGGAGATGAGATTCCTAAGATTAGTTCGACCAAATCTTTATCGGGTCATCCGTTAGGAGCTGCATCAGTTCATGAAGCAATATATTGTTTAATTATGATGAAAAATAATTTCATTACAGGGTCAGCTAACATAAGTGAAATGGATGAAGAGGCTAAAAAATTTCCAATAGTCGCAAAAACAGAAACAGAAGCAACATTAAATACTGTCATGTCTAATAGTTTTGGTTTTGGTGGAACAAATGCAACTCTGGTATTTGAGAAAGTCTAGCTTATGTCTTTAATGAAGGGTAAAAAAGGACTGATAATGGGTGTTGCTAATGAAAGATCTATTGCATGGGGAATTTCTCAGAAACTTGCAGAAGCTGGCGCAGAATTAGCTTTTACGTATTTAGGTGATGCTCTTAAAAAAAGAGTAGTTCCTCTTGCAGAAAAACTAAATTCTAATGTCACTTTTAGCTGTGATGTTGAAAAAAAAGAAGATGTAATAAAATTATTTGAAGATGTTAAATCTCAATGGGGCGAGATAGACTTCGTAGTTCATGCAATCGCTTTTTCTGATAAATCTGAGCTCTCAGGAGAATATCTAAATACTACTAGAGAAAATTTTTTAAGAAGTATGTTAATTTCGTGCTTTTCATTTACTGAAGTTGCAAAAGAAGCTTCAAAAGTCATGAAAAATGGTGGTAGTATGATTACACTTAGCTATGAGGCTAATAAAGCAATCCCTAACTATAATGTAATGGGTGTTTGTAAGGCAGCATTAGAGTCAAGTGTTAAATACTTAGCTAGAGATTTAGGAGCTAAAGGAATAAGGGTGAATGCAATAAGTGCAGGACCAATTAAAACTTTAGCAGCATCAGCAATTGGAGATGCTAAATTTTTATATAAATGGAATGCTGATCACTCTTTTTTAAAAAGAAATGTAGATAACATCGATGTTGGAAACTCAGCATTATATCTTTTGAGCGATATGGCAGGTGGTGTTACAGGTGAAATTCACTATGTTGATGCTGGTTATAACAAAGTTGGTATGCCAGACCCAAAAAATATATCTTAAATTAATTGTTATGCTTATACTAGTTTGGTTTGTAGTTTGTATAATATTTTTTATAGTTCAATTAATTCTTGAAGGTTCTGGCCATGCACTAGAAGTTTTTGCCCTATTGACTGCGATAGCTTTATTTTTAATAAATAAGTTAAGTAAAAAAAAAATCAAATAATTATAACCTATTATGAGAAGAAATTTTTTAAAAATTGCTGGAGCTTCTGTATTAGGGTTAATATTTTATCCTTTAGTATCATTAGCGAGTAATTTAGTAGGATTTAAAAAGAAATTAAAAAAAGATGAGAGTGAATACAATATTATAAATCCAGATCTTACAAACGAGCAAAAAATAATAATGTTTGAAGAGGGTACTGAACGTGCTGGTACTAGTGAATTGAATTATGAGAAAAGAAAAGGGACTTATCATTGTGCAAATTGTGGTGTGAAACTATTTGAGTCCACTGCAAAATTTGATAGTGGAACTGGTTGGCCGTCATTCACCGAAGCAATACCAGGCGTATTTGTAACAAAAACTGATTATTCTTTTGGTATGAAGAGGACTGAATATAGCTGTGCAAATTGTGGTGCTCATCACGGCCATGTATTTAATGATGGTCCTGATGGTGGTAAAAGATACTGTAGTAATGGTCTTTGCTTGCTTTTCATCCCAGAGAGTTAATCTTTAATTTTATTCCACTCGGCCATTCCACCAGATATGTTTTTAACATTTTTTACTCCCATATCTTTCATAGTCTTTGTAGCTAGAGTACCTTGTCCACCAACACCACAAAAAACAACGTATTCTTTATCTGGGTTATTTTTAACAATATCATTCTCAATCGGACTTCCTTCAGCTAAATAAAATTCTAATAATCCTCTATCCATATGAATAGCATTTCCTATTGTTCCTTTGGAAAAACTTTCTTTATCCCTTACATCAATAAATTGAACATTAGGATCATTTAGTTTTTTTTTTGCCTCTTCAGCGCTGATATTTTCTATCTCTCCACTTACAGACATCAATTCTTCAAATTTTTTCATAATTCTCCTCTAAATTTATTAAATATTGCTTCTAGTATAACCAACATAAGTGGTTTTAAAATGTTTAAAAGGGATATTTGTTTCTTTAATTGCCTTGATAGTTTCATCTGTAATATTTCCGTAAACCTCTATTTCGAACCTATCAGCAATTTTGTTATGTTTTTCAACATAAGCTTGAACTGGGGCATTATTTAGATGATGCAGCATGGCTTCACTATTTCTGTAAACTTCACTCCAAGTAAATTCTAAAGGATCGGTTGGATCTTGATCAAAAGTATGAATAAGCATGTCTGGCTCTGAAGCATTGACAGCATCATCAGCTTCTTTTGCTATCTTGAGATACTCTTCAACCTTACCCTCTTTAACACGTATTCTAGCAATTAAAATAAATGGGTTGGACATTTATCTATATGGCAGCCTGCTTTATAGAAAGTTTTACTTTTCCTCTATCAAATCCAATAACTTTTACTTTTACTTCATCACCTTCTTTGACAACATCTGTTACTTTAGCAACTCTTTTATCTGCAAGCTCAGAAATGTGGACTAGACCATCTTGTTTTCCTAAGAAATTTACAAATGCTCCAAATTCCATAATTTTCATAACTTTTCCGTTATAAATTTTATTTAATTCAGCTTTAGCTGTTATGTCTTTAATCATTTGCATAGCAATGTTTCTCGACTCTTCATCTGGAGCAGCAACTGTTACTACACCTTCATCATTTACATCAACTTTAGCGCTAGATTTTTCGACAATTTCTCTAATTGTTGCTCCACCTTTTCCAATCACAGCAGCTATATCTTTTTTATCGACCGTAATTTTTTCCATTTTTGGAGTATGTTTTCCAACATTATCTCTAGATTTATCTAATGCTTTATTCATTTCACCCAAAATATGAATTCTTCCGTCTTTGGCTTGATTTAAAGCTTGCTCCATTATTTCAAATGTAATTCCTGTAATCTTAATATCCATTTGTAATGATGTGATCCCGTCTTTAGTGCCTGCAACTTTAAAATCCATATCTCCAAGATGGTCTTCATCACCAAGAATATCTGACAGTACAGAGAAATCATCACCTTCTTTTATTAAACCCATTGCAATTCCAGCAACTGGCTCTTTAATTGGAACACCTGCATCCATAAGTGCAAGTGAAGTTCCACAAACAGTTGCCATAGAAGATGAACCGTTAGACTCAGTGATTTCTGATACAATCCTAAATGTGTATGGAAAACTTTCCTTTGAAGGAAGTGAAGAGTTGATTGCTCTCCATGCTAACTTACCGTGACCTATCTCTCTTCTACCTGTTCCAATCCTTCCTGTTTCACCAACTGAAAATGGTGGAAAATTATAATGCAACATAAATCTTTCTTTTTGCAAACCATCTAAACTTTCAATTCTTTGCTCATCATCTGAAGTTCCAAGCGTAGTGGTTACAATAGCTTGTGTTTCACCTCTTGTAAATAAAGCTGAACCATGAACTCTAGGTAAAATTCCAACTTCACACATAATTGGTCTTACATCTGCTAGACCTCTTCCATCTATACGATTTTTATTTTTAAGAATATCAGTTCTTACAATGGATTTTTCCAAATTTTTAAGTTGAGAATTTACATCTAAATCAGTGTAAGCCTCATTTTCCTCATATAATTTTTTAGCTTTTTCAGTAATTTCAGAAATTTGATTTGATCTATCTTGCTTATCTCTTGTAGAAAAAGCTTTTTTTAAATCTTCAGTAAATTCATCTTCTAATTTCTTTTTTACTTCGGATAAATCTTTTTTCTCAACTGTCCACTCTGGTTTTCTACATTCTTTTGCAAGGTCTTCGATCATTTCTATTATTGGAACAAAACCTTCGTGACCAAATTTTACAGCATTCAACATTTCTTCTTCAGTTAAACCATTTGCCTCAGACTCTACCATTAAAACTGCATCTTTAGTTCCTGCTACAACTAAATCTAATTTAGATTTCTCTAATTCAGTCTTAGATGGGTTCAGGACGTACTTTCCTTCAATAAAGCCAACTCTAGAAGCTCCCACTGGACCCATAAAAGGCATTCCTGAGATTGCTAGAGCAGCTGAAGATGCAATGATAGATAAAATATCTGCTTCATTCTCTTTATCATAAGATATTACTGTTGGTAATAGCTGTACTTCGTTTTTGAATTCATCTGGAAACAATGGTCTGATGGGTCTATCAATTAATCTTGAAATTAAAGTTTCACTTTCTGTAGGTCTAGCTTCTCTTTTAAAATACCCACCTGGTATCTTTCCAGCTGCATAATATTTTTCCTGATAATTGACTGACAATGGGAAATAATCCATATCTGGATTTACTTTCTTTGCACCAACAACTGTTGCTAAAACAACTGTCTCTCCACATTGAGCTATAATTGCTCCATCTGCTTGCCTTGCTATCTTTCCTGTTTCTAAACTTATTTTTTTTCCACTTACTTCTATTTCTTTTTTTACTACTTTAAACATTTACTTCCTAAGATTTAATTTTGTTAATACTGATTTATAAGACTCCATATTATTTTTCTTTAAATAGTCTAATAATTTTTTTCTTCTATTTACTGCTCTCAAAAGACCAACCGAAGAGTGTTTGT
Organism: uncultured Pelagibacteraceae bacterium; assembly: GCA_902604795.1. Lineage (GTDB taxonomy): Bacteria > Pseudomonadota > Alphaproteobacteria > Pelagibacterales > Pelagibacteraceae > Pelagibacter. Next base: position 19,317 of record CACKZV010000012.1, read on the forward strand.
CCTTTTTGAATTGCTTTATGTGTTTTGATAAACTCTCAATTTTTCCAGTCAATTGAGCAATTTGAACTTCTGAGGATCCAGTATCTTTTTCATGGATTTGAAGATTTTTTACATTTTCTTTCATTTTTTTCCTTATTTATTTGTTTGTTTAATTAAATTTTCTATTTTTTCTGCATAATCAAAAGAGTCGTCCTTCACAAAAAAAAGTTTTGGTAAAAATTTCATAATTATTTTTTTTGATAAAACTTTTCTAATTATAAACGACGATATTTTTAATTTGTTTATTATTTCTTCTGAATTTTTTCCCCCTAATGGCATTACAAATATTTTTGCTGTTTTTAGATCTGGTGACATTTTTACTTCCGTAACTGTAATTTCTTTTGTAGACAAATTCGGTATTTTTGCTTCATCTCTTATAAAAAGAGTGCCCAAAGCCTGCTTTATCATCTCACCAACTCTTAATTGTCTTTGTGTGATTGGTTTACCTAAATGTTTCATTTAAATTGTTCTCTCAGTTATTGTTGAATTATAAACCTCTATAATATCTTTTTTTTGATAATCCATGAAATCTTTTAGAGTAATTCCACACTCCAAACCTGCTGAAACCTTCTTCGCTTGGTCTTTTTCTCTAAATATTGAACCTATTTTACCACTAAATATTATATTTCCATCTCTAATAACCCTTGCATTTGAATTTTGAGTTATCTCTCCCTCAATTACTTTTGATCCAGCTACTTTTCCCACCTTTGATACTTTAAAAATCTCAAGTATTTCAGCACTTCCAATAATTTTTTCCTCTATATCAGGTGTTAATAAACCTGCCATTTTGCTTTTTATAAAATCTAAAACCTCATAAATAATATTGTATGATGAGATTAAAATTTTTTCTTGTTCAGCTCTTTTTTTTGCTTCTTTGCTAGGTTTAACATTGAATGCAATTATTACTGCATTTGAAGCTTTGGCCAATGTAACATCTGTTTCTGTAACCATTCCTATGTCTGATAAAAGTATTTTTGGCTTTACTTCCTCATGTTTAATTTGATCAATAGCATTTTTGATTGCCTCCGATGATCCATGAACATCTGATTTTATAATTATATTTAACTCCTCAGAAACTGGGTTTTGAAATGCTGAATCTTGAGTAACAAAAGTTAATGGTATTTTATCATCTTTCGACTGTTCTATTCTTGCTTCACAAAGGGATTTGGCTTCTTTTTCATTTGATAAAACAATGAAATCATCTCCAGATTTAGCTGCACCATTTATACCAATTATTTCAATTGGAGTTGCTGGTTCAGCAAAATCAATATTTTTACCTTTATCATTAATTATCGCTCTAATTTTCCCCCATTTCAAACCACTGACGAAATAATCACCTTTATTTAAAGTACCAGCAGTTATTATAATATTTGCTACTGGACCCCTACCAATATCTATTTTTGACTCTAATACTATTCCTTTAGCTTCAGTTTCAAAATCAGTTTTTAAATCTAGTAACTCTGCTTGTAGCTGAATTGATTCCACTAACTTATCTAAATTGTGTTTAGTTTTTGTAGATATTTGAACCACTAAGGTATCACCAGATAGATCCTCAGCAATTAGCTCATACTCTAATAGTTGATTTTTAACTTTTTGTGGATCTGCATCTGGTAAATCACATTTATTGATAGCAACAACAATTGGTACTTTTGCAGCTTTTGCATGTTTAATTGACTCAATAGTTTGGGGTTTAACACCATCATCAGCTGCAACAACCAATACAACTATATCTGTTAGTTTGGAGCCTCTCGCTCTCATCTCTGTGAAAGCAGCATGGCCTGGGGTATCAATAAATGTAATTTTACTGTTCTCGTGGTTTATTTGATATGCACCTATATGTTGAGTAATTCCCCCAAATTCTCCAGAAACAACATTTTCTTCCCGTAGCACATCTAAGACTGAAGTTTTACCATGATCAACATGTCCCATTACTGTAACAATCGGAGCTCTATTTTTTAAATTTTCAGATTTTACCTTTTTAATTTTTTCAATTATGTCCTCTGCTTTTTTTTCGCGTATAGGATTGTGACCAAATTCTTTTACCAAATATTCTGCAGTATCAGCGTCTATTGTATTATTTATAGTTACTGTTACTCCCATGCTTAATAAATGTTTAATAATACTACTAGATTGTTCAGCCATTCTGTTAGCTAATTCTTTTATTGTTATTACCTCTGGAAGATTTATATCTCTCTTAATTTGCTTAAAATTCTCCTTTTTTTCATTTTGATTAAGGTTTCTATTTTCTTTTTGTTTAGCTCTTTTTAAAGAAGCTAAACTTCTAGATTTAGTCTCTGCATGATCTTCACTTAAAGCTCTTGAAATTGTTAATTTTAATTCCCTTCTTTTTCCACCAATCTTAGTTGATTTATTTTCTTTTTGTGGAATCTCTCCTTTTAATCTTCTGGTAGCTCTTTGTTCAGCCAATTTTCTTTTCTCAAAATCTGAAGATGGTGAATTTGTTGGTCTAGAAAAGTTGTTTATTTTTGAATGAAAATTTTTACTAGGTTTATTATTCTCGTTATTGTGTTTTAAAAATTGAGATTTTCCTTGAAATTTTGAATTTTTTTTCTCAATAACAACACTATTTTTTGATTGCGACTTCGCTTGCTCTATACTGTTGATGGTTTTCTTTGAAGTTCCTGATATTGATAACTTTAGTTTTTTTTTCTCCATTTTTCATCTCTCAATCTTTATAAACTTTGTCTCTTGCAGACATAATTAAATTGTCAGCCTCTGATTTTGACAAAGCAAAATCTTCCAAACACCCTTTAATTTTTACTCTCTCTCCCTTAATAATATCGTAAGTACCAGTTAGCTCATCAGATGCTAAATCAGCTAAATCTTGTAAAGTTAAAATTTTCTGTTCTCCTAGGGTTACTAACATTCCTGGTGTGAGACCTTCATGAGTAATTAAATCATTTTCTAATCCAAGATCTTTAATTCTTTTTGATATTTCTTCTTGATCCTTCGTATAAAATTCTTTTGCTCTATCAATTAGTTCTTTTGCTGTATCTTCCTCAATACCTTCAATTTTTATTAGAGATTCTACCGAACTATCTTTTATATCATCTATTGATGAGAAACCTTCAGCTACCAATAATTGTCCAAGAGTTTCATCTAACTCCAAGTTTTTTACTATATTATCTGTTTTTTCTTTAAATTCTATTTGCCTTCTCTCAGAGTCCTCTTGCTCCGTCATGATATTTATTTCATAGTTTAATAATTTTGTGGCTAATCTCACATTTTGACCTCTTCTCCCAATTGCTTTACTCAAATTTTCTTCAGTTAAAATTACATCGAGTTTTTTTGTATCGTTATCAACATTGACTCTTTGTACTTCAGCTGGAGAAAGTGCATTTGCTACAACTATTGCAGGATCCTCTGACCAATTAACTATGTCTATTTTCTCTCCTTGAAGTTCATTTACAACTGCCTGCACTCTACTACCTCTCATACCAACGCATGCACCTACAGGATCTAAAGAACTGTCAATTGCTTTAACACAGATTTTAGCTCTACTCCCAGGGTCTCTTGAGGATGACTTTATTTCAATCAATCCATCATATATCTCAGGAACTTCTTGAACAAATAATTTGTCCATAAATTTAGAATGAGCTCTTGATAAAAATATTTGCTGACCCCTAGGCTCTCTTCTTACATCAAGACAATATGCTTTAATTCTATCTCCTGCTTTAATATTTTCTCTAGGTATCATTTCATTTTTTTGGATTATTGCCTCTGTTCTTCCAAGATCTACGATAACATTTCCAAATTCTAATCTTTTAACTATTCCACTTAAAATTGTATCTTTTTTATCTACAAAATCATTATATTGTCTCTCTCTTTCAGCCTCCCTAACATTGAAACTTATTACTTGTTTTGCGGTTTGAGCTGCAATCCTTCCAAAGTCAAAAGATGGCAAAGGTTGAAGAATTTCATCTCCAATTTGTTTATCTTTATTTATTTGATTTAATTTTATTGCATCGTCAAGAGTAATCTCTATGTTTGAGTTCTCAGGTTTTTCAACTATTAATAACTTTCTAAATATTCCAATATCTCCATTGTCTCTATTTATCTCTACTTTTATCTCATTATCTGATCCAAATTTTGATTTAGCTGCTTTTGCAATACCAGTCTCCATTGATCCAATGATAAGTTCTTTATCTATGGACTTTTCCAATGCTACAGCTTCAGCAATTCTTAAAAGTTCGAGTTTGTCAGATCTTCTATTCAACATAATTTTCAACCAAAAAAAAATGGGCCAAGGCCCATTTTCATAATTTCAACAATAAAATTGCAATATAGTTATTTTTTATTGATTTTCAACAATATTTACTTGCTAAAAACTCCAGATTTATCAGTTTTTTCCCATGAAAATGATCCATCATTTTCAGGGATTCTTCCAAAGTGGCCATAGGCTGCAGTTTTTTCATAAATAGGTTTATTTAAACCTAACATTTCTCTAATTCCTCTGGGACTCAAATCAAAGTTTTCTTTAATAAGTTTTTCTACATGGATGTTTTTCTCTTCATCATTATCAAACAAATCCACATAAATAGACAGAGGTTTAGATACTCCGATAGCATAAGCTAATTGAATTAAACACTTATCAGCAATTTTTGACGCTACTACATTCTTAGCTAAATATCTTGAAGCGTAAGCAGCTGATCTATCAACTTTTGTTGGGTCTTTGCCAGAAAAAGCACCCCCACCATGTGGTGCAGCTCCACCATAAGTATCAACAATAATTTTACGACCAGTTAAACCACTGTCACCATCTGGTCCTCCAATTACAAAATTTCCGGTTGGATTTATATAAATTTCTTTATCGTCAAGGCTTCCTAATAAATTTTTAGGTATAGATCTATCTATATAAGGCATACATAGTTCTTTGACCTGAGCCAAATTAACATCTTTGGAGTGTTGTGTAGAGATTACTACTGAAGTTACAGCAGCAGGCATACCATCTTTGTATTCAATGGTAATTTGACTCTTTGAATCTGGTTCTATTCCTTGTAATTTTCCTGATTTTCTATCTTCAGCCATCAATCTTAAGATTTTATGTGAATAGTGAATTGGAGCTGGCATCAAAACATCAGTTTCGTTACATGCATAACCAAACATTATTCCCTGGTCTCCAGCACCTTCGTCTTTATTTCCAGCAGAATCTACGCCCATTGCAATGTCTGCAGATTGAGAGTGCAAATGTGTTTCAATTTTGGTTTGTTCTTTCCAAGAAAAGCCTTCTTGATCATAGCCAATATCTTTAATACAATCTCTAACTTTTGAAATTAATTCATCTTCCTTGAGGTCTGGTCCTCTTACTTCTCCTGCTAACACAACTTTATTTGTTGTTGTTAAAGTTTCACAAGCAACTCTAGCTTGGGGTTCTGAAGCCAAAAAACTGTCCACAACCATATCAGAAATTCTATCACATACTTTATCTGGGTGTCCCTCTGATACAGACTCACTAGTAAATAAAAAATTTTTCTTCATTTATTCTCCCGTATTTTAAAAAAAAAAATTAAACTAATATAAATAGATAGAAAATAAAAGAAGATCTTATTACCGTAGGAACTAAAGATTGTTTTCTTGGACTTTTTTGTAAGAACTAAGCTCAATAAATCCCCTATCAGTTGTTAAAATCTTGTCAATTACCTGACCTTTTGGATTAATAAAGGCTGAAATCCCATTGTTTGATGAACGAATAGTTGGTTTACCCTCCTCAATGGATCTAAAAATTGAATGAGAAAAATGCTGATATGGGCCAATAGAATTTCCAAACCAACCATCCTCAGAGATATTTAATATAAAATCATAATTTTTTTCACTTTTATTTATTTGACCAGAGTAAATAATTTCATAACAAATGAGAGGAATAAAACTAAAGTTATTCAATGTTATCAACTCTCTTCGATTGTCTGCAGAGAAAGACTGATAACCTTGAGTGATTTTTTTAAATCCTAAATTGCTTAATATGTTTTCGAATGGCAAGAATTCTCCAAATGGTACCAATTTATTTTTGTAATATTTTTGCAAAACATTAAGATCATTATTTAGTAGTACAAGAGAGTTATAAATCTTTAGTTTTTCATTTATGTTCATGCCCAGAATAATCTTATGCTTTTTTGAAAAATTATATGAAAAAAGACTTTTAAATTTTTTAAGATCTTCAAAATAAATACTTGAGAGAATACCTTCAGGTAAAATAAATAATGTTTCACTTGATGGATTTGGTTTAGAAATATTTATTAATTCAACGATAATTTTACTGGGGTTTTCATTTTGAAAATATCTATTAATATTTATTTTAGGAGAAATTATTTTTATAGTAAAACCTAGGTCTATTTTCTCAGTTAATTCAAACTTTTTTAGATTTAAGCTGCCCCAAAAATAATTAGTGAAAACAGATAGAAGAAAAAAAATCAATATTCTTAATTTAATATTCTTTTTTAAATTTAAAAACAAAATAGCTGGAGATAAAAATAATAGAATCACTAATGAATTAAAAGCATATGTACCTGTTATAGAAAGTAATTGAATAAATTCTAAATAATTTACAAAGCTAAAAGAAACTAAATTCCAAGGGAAACCACCAAATATGAAACTTCTAATATATTCAAAAACAGATAAAGAAGTAGCTAAAATTAAAATAGATAAAAAATTTTTTTTTGGTTTTAAAAATGAAAAAACTAAAGTTGAAAAAACCATAGAATAATCCTAAGAATAAGGGTATTAAAATAAGACCAAAGGGTATCAATGGTATAAAAATTTCCTCAAAAGTTAGTGAATTAGTTATCCAATATAAATTCGAAATAAAATAACCAAATCCAAATATCCATCCAATATTAAATGAAACAATTCTATTATTTGAATGAGAAATCAAAATCCATAGAAGAGCTGGGTATGAAAAAAAATTTAAATAAATTAAATTATAGGGTGGAAGGCTAAAAGAAGATATTAGACCAAATGAAAATACAAATGAGTATAATAGAATTTTATTATTTTTTAATAAAGTCAATTTACTTTATGAAAATATTTCAATATTAATTTCTCTTTTTTAAACATTTTTTTAAAATCGTTTAATTTCTTATGATCATAACCAATCAAGTGAAGATAGCCATGTATCCACATTTTATCAAACTCAAGAAAGAAATTTGTTTTTTTTGATCGCTTTTTAATAATTTCATAGCTGATTGCGATGTCCCCCACATACATTATTTTTCTGTCTTTAATCTCAATTGGAAATGACAAAACGTCAGTAGTTTTGTTTTTCTTTTTAAATTTGAGATTTAAATTTTTCATTTTCTTATCATTTGTTAAAAGTATTGAAAATTCATGGTTTTTTTCTCTAAATGTAGGCGCATTAGACAATATTTTAAGTCTTTTTTTAAAATAGTCGTTCGGTTTTTTTATAATTTTTTTTCCAACTTGAATAATCTGATATTACATTTGCTTTTATCATCCTTCAGAGCTTTGATCAGAATATGCCTTTACAATTTTAGATACAAGTGGATGTCTAACTACATCTTTATAATCAAAATCAACTATGGAAATCTCTTTTAATTCCCCTAGTAATTTTTTCGATCTATGTAATCCTGAAAGTGATTTATTGGGTAAGTCAATTTGAGAAGGATCACCATTAATTACTATTTTGGAATTCTCACCAATTCTTGTTAAAAACATTTTAATCTGAGTATCTGTTGCGTTTTGAGCCTCATCAAGAATTGCAAAAGAATTTTTTAAAGTTCTACCTCTCATAAAAGCCAAAGGTGCTATTTCTATATCGCCTACCTCAATTTTTTTTTGTATCTTCTCAAAATCCAGAAGATCATACAAAGAGTCATATAATGGTCTAAGATATGGATCTACCTTTTCTCTCATATCTCCAGGTAAAAATCCGAGTCTTTCACCAGCCTCAACAGCAGGTCTAGAAAGAATAATTCTTTCTATTTTCTTGTCTAATAACATTGTTAATGCAATAGCAACAGCTAAAAAAGTTTTACCTGTTCCAGCTGGTCCAGCTGAAATAATTATATCTGACTTTTTTAAAGCTCTTACATAATCTTTTTGTCTTTCCGATCTTGGTATTACAGATTTTTTTGGAGTTTTAATTACATATTCTATTTTTTTTTCAGAGTTATTTTTTTCATCAATCATAAATTTACTTACAGATGAAATTATATCTTTTTTTTTCTATTGTTCCATTATTTAAATATTGCTCTGTTAAAAATTGTATAGCATTTTTAACTAGATTATTCTTTTCTTGATCACTTTTAACTAGAATAGAATTTCCTCTTGAATATAAATTAGTTTTTGTAATTTTCTCCAATTCCTTTAGATTATTATTGAACTCACCTGCTACCCCAAGTAACAAATCATTATTTTGAAAAATTATACTTAAAGTATTGTTTTCAGAATATACATATTTTAATTCCGAAATAATATTTTTTTTAATTAAATTATTCAATTCAAGCAGCTTTCATTTTTTTATCTAGTAAACCGAATAGAGTATTCTGATTACTATTTTGAACTTTTACTTTTACAATT
>CACKZV010000013.1 GCA_902604795.1 uncultured Pelagibacteraceae bacterium
CAACATCAGGAGAAATTTACTTAGGCGAAGAAGAAGTTGGAATGTTAAGAGCATCCGAGAGAGATATTGCATTTGTTTTTCAATTGTTCGCACTTTATCCACATATGAACGTAAAAAATAACTTATCTTTTCCTCTTAAAATGCAGGGTTATAGCAGAAGTGAAATTAAAACTAGAGTCGAGGAGGCAGCAAAACTTTTAAGAATTGATCATATTTTAAACTCCAGTATTTCATCTTTATCTGGTGGAGATAGACAACGTGTAGCTCTTGGTAGAGCTTTAGTTAGAAGACCAAAAGCATTTTTAATGGATGAGCCTTTAGGTACTTTGGATGCTGAATTTAGAGAATTAATGTGTTTAGAACTCAAGAAATTACATATCGATATTGGCGCTACCACTGTTTATGTAACACATGATCAACTAGAGGCAATGTCATTAGCTGATCGTATTGCTGTAATGGATGGTGGTGAAATCTTACAGGCTGATGAACCTGCAGTAATCTACAATAAACCAGCAACTAAATTTGTAGCATCATTTATTGGATCCCCTGGAATGAATTTTATAAATATTGATCAAGGTATTTCCAATGAACAATCGACTTTAAATATAGAGGGAACAAACTTTAATATACCTAAACAGTATGAAATATCAAAAAGTAAAAAAAACTCATTTGGTATTCGTCCTGAAAATTTATCTCTTACTAACGAGGGTGGTCTTAAAGGTTCGGTATTTGGGGTTGAATATTTAGGTTCAAGAAAAATTGTAACGGTTAAAACTAATTTTGGAGAAATCAAAGTAAAAACTAATATTTCAACAAGTGTTAAAATCAATGAAAACGTTCAAATAAAACCTTCTAATAATAACATAATTATTTTTGATGGTGAGACTGACAGATCTCTTAAAAGTGAGTTTATGAATTAATGGCAAAAATAGAATTAAAAAATTTATCAAAAACCTATAATAAAAAAATTGAGGCTTTGCATGATATAAATTTTACCATTGAGCATGGACAGTTTTTTGTTTTATTAGGCCCATCTGGTGCCGGAAAAACTACTACACTAAGATGTATTGCTGGATTAGAGAAAATAGATAATGGAAGTATTTTATTTAATGATGAGTCTGTAACTGAAGATCAACCAGCTTCAAGAGATGTTTGTTTTGTATTTCAACAATACTCTTTATATCCTCACTATAGTGTTTATGAAAATTTAGCATTCCCTTTAAGATCTCCAATGAGAAAATTACCTGAAGAAGAAATAAAAACTAAGGTCGAGAGTATTGCGAGTATGTTAAAGATTTCAAATAAACTTAATAATAAAGCTACACAATTATCCGGTGGGGAGATGCAAAGAGTTGCAATAGGACGCGCTCTAGTTCGTGAACCAAATTTATATTTAATGGATGAACCTCTGTCATCTTTAGATGCTAAACTAAGAGAGAGTCTTAGGGTTGAGTTAAAAAATATTCAAACTAATCTAAATTCAACAATACTTTATGTTACACATGACCAAGCAGAAGCAACCACTTTAGCAGATAAAATTGGAGTTTTAAAAGAGGGTCACCTAGTGCAAATAGGAACTCCCGAAGAGATATATGAAAATCCAAATTCTATATATGTTTCGCAAAGATTGGGATCACCAAAAATCAATATTCTTTCTGGAACATTATTTGGAATGAATGATGTGCCTACTTTTGGAATAAGACCTGAAAACATTACAATAGGAACTGGAAATTATTCAGCTAAAATTACTTCTATTGAAAATCTAGGTTCAGAAACCGTAGTTGCTTTAAATTTTAAAGACCAAGAAATACTAGTGTCTATTCAAGGTAACTATAAATCATCAATTAATGAGACAATTAATTTTGACATGAATAATGAAAAAGTTTTAAGATTTGATCAAGAAGGAAATAGAATTTATGAGCGTTAGTTTTTTAATTTCTCAAGCAAAAAGTGTCCAAAAAGTTATAGATGAAAATTCTGCAGAAATAGAGGTTCTTGATCAAAAAATTGGAGATGGAGATCATATTTTTAACATTCAAAGAGGTTTGAAGTTAGTTGTTGAACTTGAAGACGCTATTAAAGATTTACCATTAGCCAAAGCTTTAAATATGATAGCAATGAAAGTTCTGTCAGGTATTGGTGGATCATCGGGCGCATTATTTGGAACTTTTTTTATGACTATGGCTAAATCTTCAGATTTAGATAAAGATGTTGATTTTAATAAAGCATGTGAAATGATTATTAGTGGAATTAAAGCCATGAAAGAAAGAGGAAAAGCTGATGTTGGAGAAAAAACTATGATGGATGTTTTATTACCAGTTTCAGAAAAACTAAACGAATTAAAAAATGAAAGTGAATTTAAACCAGGTTTAAATGAAGTGATAAAAATTGCAGAAGAAAGAATGTTATCTACAAAAGATATGTTAGCCACAAAGGGTAGAGCTTCTTTTTTAGGTGAACGTGCAAAAGGACATATAGATCCTGGAGCTCGTTCTTCTCAGCTTATAATCGATACAATTTGTAAATCAGTAATAAATAATTAGGAGGGAAAAATGAAAAAATTTATAAATAATAAAGATGATTTTTTAAAAGAGAGTCTTACAGGTTTTGGTAAGGCACATAGTGATATTATAAATGTCTGTTTAGACCCAAGTTTTGTATCTAGAAAAAATAAAACCAAAGATGGAAAAGTTTCTTTAATTTCAGGCGGTGGAAGTGGACATGAACCAATGCATGGAGGTTTTGTTGGTCATGGAATGTTAGATGCGGCGTGTCCAGGTTTTGTATTTTCAGCACCAACGCCTGATCAGATGCAAGCAGCAGCAGAACATGTAGATAGTGGTGAAGGAGTTTTATTTATAGTTAAAAATTATTCTGGGGACATCATGAACTTTGAAATGGGAGCTGAAATGTATTCTGGTAAAAACGATAGTATTATTACCAACGATGATGTTGCAGTTGAAGATTCTACATTTACTACCGGAAGAAGAGGTGTTGCAGCAACTGTATTGGTAGAAAAAATAGTTGGATCCTTAGCTGAACATAGTGGATCCCTTGAAGATTGTAAAAAACTTGGTGAAAAAGTTAACAAAAACGCTGGTACGATGGGAGTAGCATTTACAAGTTGCACTGTTCCTGCTGCTGGAAAACCTACTTTTGACATAGGCGATGATGAAATGGAATTTGGTGTAGGTATTCACGGTGAGCCAGGTAGAAAAAGAGAAAAAATGCAACCATCAAAAACTATAGTTGGAAACATTTTAGAAGCTATTTTAGACAATTTAAAACCAGAAAAAAACGAAAAGAATTTACTTTTCGTAAATGGAATGGGTGGTACTCCTCTGACAGAATTATATTTAGTTTATGAGGATGCATGTAAAATTTTACAATCTAAAGGTGTTGAAGTAACAAAAAGTTTAGTTGGAAATTATTGTACTTCACTTGAGATGCAAGGTGCTTCAATCACTCTTCTTAAATGTGATGATGAAATATTAAAACATTGGGACTCACCTGTTCATACTGCTGCAATCAGATGGGGGATGTAAAAATTAAAATAAATTTAATCTATTGAATTATTTTTCAATAAATAGAATTAAATTAGAGGTAAAAAATAAAAGATTTTGTTTTAATATCTTAAATTTTCTAACTTTTAAATTTTTGCAAATATTATGTATATCTTTTTTTGACATCAAATTGAGATTTTCCTCTAGAGAATAAAACTTTAATCCAATTAAAGAAAGTATTTTTCTGTGAATTTTTTTTGGTAACCAATGTATTAAAGGAATAGTTGTGTGAAAATCTATTGGGTAATATCTATTAGGAGTTTGTATGAAAACAAATTTTTTAGAAATTCTTATACATTCTTGAATGAACATAGACTGATTTATAAAAGATCCAACATGTTCAATTGTTGCATTTGAATGTACTATATCAAAACTATTATTTAAGAACTTTGTATTTTTTCCATCACCTATTACAAAATCTCTTACATTGGGGTATTTATCTTTAAGTATTCTACAGTCTTGATTTGATATACAGGTAATATTGATATTATTTTTTGTATTTTCTAAAAATATATTTTGTTCATCATCTTTAGAAGGTGTAGTACCTATATCAAGAACACTATTCTCAATTTGATAATTTGTTAATTTTAAAAATTTTAAAAAAAATTGTTGACGAGAATAAATTGTTATTTTTTTAAAAATAGAATGCAAGAATGTTTTTTTTGATTCAGAATAAGTTTGTATCCTGTCCTGGTCATTTTTTGTCATTTAAAATGCTTCATATTTATTTAAGTTAATTAATAAAGTAAATAATCAAATTGTAACTAAATCCATTTTTTGATTCCCTAACCTTATATTACCATTTTCAGTTACCAAATAAGTCTCACCAAGGTTCATTGCTAACCCATTTTCACTGTCCATTAAAATCATATGCATAAAAAAAACATTTCCAGACTGGATAATATAAGGATTGCCAGTGTATAACATAGGCCAATCCATCCAATTAGGTGAAAAAGTAGCTCCTAATGAATACCCACAAGCATTCATTCTTGAATTTTTAAACCCTAACTCATCAAAGGTTTTTGCATGAATATCAAAAACTTCGCCAATTTTATTTCCTGGCTTCAATTTTTCTTCGCAATTATTTAAAGCCTCAATACAAGCTTCATGCATTTTATAATGTTTTGGATCAGCTTTTCCAATTGGAATAGTCCGAAACATTGCCGAGTGATAATGTTTATATGTGCCAGCCCATTCTATAGTCAGTTGGTCTCGTGAATTTAAAATTTGTTTTTCAGCTTGGTATCGGCACAGTAGTGCATTTTTACCAGATCCAATTATAAACTCATTTGCAGGATAATCACCACCTCCTTCAAATATAACTTTATTCATTTCAGCTAAAATCTTAGACTCACTTACACCAGCCTTTGCATGTTTCCAAACCTCACTTAAAGCTTGGTCAGCTAAATTTGCTGCTTTTTTTACATAATTAATCTCTTCATTTGATTTTATAACTCTTAATTTAGTAACTAATTCAGAAGCATCTTCTATTGAGCAGTAATTTTCTAAGGATTTGTTCACTCTTAAAGCATTTCGACCAGTTAATCCATATGCTTCGTATTCAACTCCAATATTTTTACCTTTTAAATTTAATTCATCTAAAATAATTTTAAGATCTTCAGTAGGATTTGATCCATTTTTATCAACCCATATTCTAACATCATTAATATTAGAGGTATTTTTTGCCTGTCTTAAATCCGGAGCTCTTGTTAATAAAATTATATTACCTTTTTTATCCAAAACTAATGCTTGAAAAAAAACATATCCAAATGTGTCATATCCAGTGAGCCAATACATTGACTCCTGCCTAAACATAAGGAGAGCATCTAATTTTTCCTGTTTTAAAAGTTTAATTACCTTATCTTTTCTATTTTTAAATTCTTCTGCAGAAAAATGTAGACCCATTAATTGATAGTTGTTCTAACAGTACCAAGTTTGTCTACTTTACCTATATATTCGCCTTTACTTTTAATTGGCACAACTCCAACTGTTGAGCCTGTAAACACATAAAAATCTTTATCTAAAAAAACTTTCTCTTTTCTTATTTTGTTGAGAACAAATTTTAAAGAATTTAGTGGGTTTACATAAACAGTATTGGTATTTCCATTTATATTTAACCCCTTTTTATTTTTTAAATTTGTTTTTAAATTACCAAAATTTATTCTTCTAAATTTTTTCTTAGTACCAACAATAAATTTAATATTTACACCAAAATCACTGCATAAATCACCTAAATATTTAATACCTTTTTTTTTCTGTCTAAATCCAACAACCTCAATACAAGGACCCATGTGCGAAATAAATTTTGTTATGTTTTTTATATCTAACTTCCCTTTAAAATCAAAAAATTTTTTTTTGATAATATAGTAAACCTCTACTTCAGTACCTAATGCATATTTATTAATTTTTACTCTTCCGCCAGATTTAATCAAATTTTTTCCAAATACAGTTGAATGAAATGGTTCTTTTTCTTTTAACTTTTTTAAGAGAGATATTATCGTACCTCCAGCTTTAAAACCAACTTTCGTATCCTTAATCTTGCTTTCACATAATAATCTTAATTTATGAGCTAATTTTATATTTTTGCAGAATTTTTCAGGAATTGGATTTATAAGTTTATTACTATTATAAGCCTTAACTAATTTTTTTGACACTGATTGTATATCATTTTTCATATCCACAGCCTATTGAAGAACGGTCATCGGATCAAGCCTTGTTTGAAACCAGTTTATTCTAAAATCTAAGTGGGGACCAGTTGATCTACCTGTTGAACCAACAGTTCCTATTATATCTCCTTTTTTTATCAAATCTCCTACTTCAACCATCACATTTTCAAGATGAGAATAAATTGTTGATATACCATGACCATGATCCATAATAATTGTGCCTCCAGTATAATAAAGATCATTTTCAGCCATTGTAACCACTCCAGTACCAGAAGATTTAATTTTTGTTCCTTTTTTTGCTGCAATATCTATACCGTAATGAGGCCATTTTGGTTTACCGTTGAGAATTCTTTGGCTACCATAAAC
The DNA here is from genome assembly GCA_902604795.1 of uncultured Pelagibacteraceae bacterium. GTDB lineage: Bacteria > Pseudomonadota > Alphaproteobacteria > Pelagibacterales > Pelagibacteraceae > Pelagibacter. Next base: position 6,596 of record CACKZV010000013.1, read on the forward strand.
TCCACTAATTATACCTTGGACTGGCATAATAAATTTTTCAGAAAAAAAAGTTAAATTAGAGTTGATTGCTCTAGCTTCTCCTATTCTTCCATTTTCTTTTTTAATTCTTTTGTAAAAAGATTCAGGTGGTGTTACTTTATTTTCAGGTAAACCGTCAATTCTTTGAATGTTATACTTACGTTTAAAAACTTTTTTTATTATTTTTTCTGATTTACCGTTAGTTATTTTGGTTATCAAAACATCAAATTTTCTATCTCGATCAATTCCAAAAACAAAATAACCATCATCTGATACTTTGACATTTTTTTTATCAATAATTATTTTCGAGTTAGGATCTGTTTTTCCTAAAATAAAATGACCTTGAATAAATTTACCATCAAATTCTATTGCTAAAATATTTGTTGGAAAAAAAATTGCTAGTATTAGCAACAGTTTTTTCATTATTTTGCTGTCCAACCTCCATCTATCAGTATAGATGATCCAGTTATCATTGCAGCAGCATCTGATGCTAAGAAACACACAGCTGTAGCTACATCACTCTCTTTAGCTACTTTGCCCATAGGAATATTACCTAAAGCTAAATTTTTGAACTTTTTATTTTTAAAAAATTTTTTTACCATAGGTGTTTCAACAAATGTTGGAGCAACTGTATTTACTCTGATATTTTTTGTTGCTAACTCAACACCCATGCCTTTTGTTAAACCTTCAATTCCAAATTTAGTCATATTGTAAATATTTCTACCAGACATGCCTACATGTCCAAGCTGGGATGACATATTTATAATTGATCCACCTCTTTTTTTATTTTTAATCATTTTTTTTACCACCAACTGTGCAACATTAAAGGCAGCTTTTAAATTAAGATCTACCAGATAGTTCATACTTTGCTGTTTTATCTTTTCAAATGGTTCTGGAATATTAGTCCCAGCATTATTTACTAAAATATCTATTATTTTTATTTTTTTTAATTTTTCCTGTAATTCACTGTAGTTCATTACATCACAATTAATTTTGATTAATTTGCTTTTTACTTTTTTTATATCTTTTTCTAACTTATCAAGATCAGATGATGTTCTGCTCAAACCAATAATTGTTGCACCTGCTTCAGCTAATGCAATTGAACAAGCACGTCCTAAGCCTTTACCAGCCCCTGTTACAAGAGCATACTTATTTTTAAGATTAATTTTTTTTAAGTACATTAAATAAAAAGTTTTATGTCTGTGTAAATTAATTCAACTGCCACAAACAATATAGCAAATAAACCAACCCATGCTATCCATTTATAATCTTTTATCCATTTGGAAATTAATGTTGCAGCTGTAGCCATCAAAATAATAGATAAAACAAGACCAAATATTAATAGATAATAATGATCTTTGGCAGCACCAGCAACACCGAGCACATTGTCTAAACTCATCGTAAAATCTGCTAGCAAAACGGTCCAAATTGCTTTCAACATTGATGAGTTATCAACTTTAATATTTTCCTCACCACCACCAGAATTCTTAATTACATCTACATAAAGTTTATAAACTATGTAAAGAAGCAACAGACCACCTATAAGTCTTAAACCTGTGATTTGTAAAAGATAAGCGGTTAAAAGTGTTAATAAAATTCTTAGTATTACTGCTCCACCAATGCCCCAAAAAATAATTTTTTTTCTTTGTTCTGGTGGAAACTTAGAGGCAACCATTCCAATGATAATGGCATTATCTCCGGCTAAAATTAAATCTATAAATATTATTTGAAAAAAAATTGTTATTTCTTCGGTCATCTAGCATCTTCTATTATCATATCTGCTGCTTTTTCAGCAATCATAATAGTAGGTGCATTAGTATTTCCTGAGGTTATTGATGGCATGACAGATGCATCAACAATCCTTAAATTTTCTAAGCCATGAGCGACTAATCGGTCAGATACAACTGCATTTTCGTCAGTCCCCATTCTACATGTGCTCACAGGATGAAAAATAGTACTACAAAATTTTCCAGCCTCTTTAGCCAATTCCTCATTATCTGTAATATGAATTCCAGGCCTATATTCTTCAGGCTCATACTCCTTATAAGCTTTTGAATTCATAACAATATTTCTTGTTATTTTTAATGCTTTACCTGCAATTTCTCTGTCTTCGTCTGTAGATAAATAATTCATCTTAATTTCTGGAGATACTCTTGTATCGGATGATTTTAATTTAATTGAACCTCTGCTAGTTGGTCTTACATTTGTGATGCTAGGAGTAAATGCTGTAAATTTATGAAGTGAGCCTTTGCCCAAGACATCTGTGCTAGCTGGAGATACATGGAATTGCAAATTAGGAGTTGCTAAATGATCATCACTTTTGACAAAACCACATAAATAACTAGCCCCAACTGTTAGTGGTCCTTTTCTAAATAAGAAATATTTTAGTCCAGTCATAAGCTTTTTAGTCATGCTATAATAAATATCATTTAAACTTTCTAAATTTTTAACTTTATAAACTGGTCTTAACATTAAATGATCTGTTAAATTCATACCTACTCCAGGATGGTCTTTAACTACATTGACATTATTTTTTTTTAAAAGTTCGCCAGGACCAATACCTGAAGCTTGAAGAATATGAGGTGAACCTATAGTCCCAGAACTTAAAATTACTTCTTTATTTGCTTTAACAGTAATTACATTCTCACCAATCCAATAATTTACTTTGTCTGCTTTTTTATTATCAAACTCAATATTTTTAACATGAGCATTCGTAATAACTTTTAAATTTTTTCTTTTTTTAACTGGATTGAGATAGCCTACTGCAGTACTACATCTTAAACCATTTCTTACGGTAAAAGGAAAATAACCCATTCCTTCATTGTCACCATTATTAAAATCATCAGTTCTTTTGTGACCAAATTCTTCTGCTGCATCCATAAATAGATCGCAAACTTTAAATGTTCCCCTAATTTGTTGAACTGCCAAAGGACCACCAGATCCATGAAATTCATTTTCACCAAATTGAAAATCTTCAGATTTTTTAAAATATGGAAGCACATCTTCCCATGACCAACCAACGTTACCAAGTTGTCTCCAATAATCGAAATCGTTAGATTGACCTCTAATATAAAGCATTCCATTTATTGAGGAACTTCCACCTAAAGTTTTACCTCTTGGGTAAACCATTTCTCTATTATCACAAAACTTTTCTTTTTCCGTCTGAAAACACCAATCAGTTTTTGGGTTCAACATTGTTTTAAAATATCCACCTGGAATATGGATCCAAGGGTTTGTGTCTCTACTTCCAGCCTCGATCAATAAAACTTTATGATTTGGATTAGCGCTTAATCTATTTGCTAGTACACATCCAGCAGACCCAGCGCCTAAAATAACATAATCAAAGTTTTCCATAATTTTTTATAATTAAATTTTTTTTAAAAATCTTTTAACATATACTTTATAAATTAAATAATAACATTGAGTAGTTATATATGAAATATTTAGACGCATTAATTATAGGTGCTGGATTTTCAGGACTATATCAACTTCATTGTTTGAGAGATAAATTAAAATTAAACACATTGGTGCTAGAAGAAGGAGATGATCTAGGAGGTACATGGTACTGGAATAGATACCCAGGGGCGAGATGTGATTCAGAGAGTTTTACTTATGGTTTTACTTTTTCAAAAAAAATTTTTAAAGACTGGACTTGGAAAGAAAGATATCCTAAACAAAAAGTAATTTTAAAATATCTCAAATATTTTTCGAAAGAATATAATCTTAAAAAAAACATAGCCTTTAAACAAAAAGTAATATTTACACAATATTTTGAAAAAGAAAACTTATGGAAAATAAAAACGAACAATAAGAAAATTTATTTTGCAAAATATTTAATTTGTGCTGTGGGGTCCCTTTCCTCAATTAATTTACCTGCAATAAAAGGAATAAACCAATTTAAAGGTCAACTACACCACAGTGGAAGATGGCCCAAAAAAAATATTAATTTTAAAAATAAAATTGTTGGACAGGTAGGAACAGGTTCTACTGGGATACAGATCGCACCTGAAATTGCCAAAAAAGCAAAAAAATTAATTTTGTTTCAAAGATCTCCGAATTTTAGTATTCCAGCAAGAAATAGAAAATTATCAGCTGCAAACATTAAAAACTATAAAAAAAATTTTAATAAATTAAGAAGTTATTTAAAAAGAACACCAGGGGGCCATCCTTTTGAATTTCCAAAAAAATCTGCATTTGATTTTAACGAAGCTAAAAGAAATCAGATGTATGAAAAATCTTGGCATTATGGAACTTTATCCTTTAGAGCAACTTTTAATGACATAGTAAAAACCATCAAAGCAAATAATACAGCAGTTAGATTTATTGAAAATAAAATATACTCAACAGTTAAAAATAGAGAGTATGCAAAGATCCTTACTAATTTTGACCACCCATTTACTGCTAAAAGACCAACCTTAAATACAAATTATTATGAGATGTTTAATAAAAAAAATGTGGAATTAGTTGATTTAAAAGAAAACCCAATAATAAAAATTACCAAAAGAGGAATAAAGACAAAAAAAAATGAATACACACTAGATAAAATTATATTTGCAACAGGATTTGATGCTTTGACAGGTTCAATTGAAAAATTAAATATAACTGGAAAAAAAGGAATTAAATTGACTAAATATTGGAAAAGTGGACCTAAAAGTTTTTTAGGACTTCTTGTTCCTAACTTTCCAAATATGTTTATAGTTAGTGGTCCAGGAAGTCCTTCAGTATTAACAAATGTACCGGTACAAATAGAACAGCATGTTGAATGGATTACCAAATGTATTAAGTTTTTGGAAAATAATAAAAGACAAAGTATAGAAAGTACAAATGAAGCAGCAAAAAAATGGCAAAAAGAAATTACGAGCTCAGTTAAAAAAACATTATTTATGAAAGCAAAAAGCTCGTGGTATAAAGGCGACAATATACCTGGCAAGTCGAAGTCTTTTTTACCTTATCCTGGTGGAATGCCAAAATATAGAAAAGCTTGTTTAAAAGTTGAGAAGACTAATTATAAAGAATTGAAAATAATCTAAATGAATAAAATTAAATTCCTAATTATATATTTTTTTTTAATTTGTAATGTTTTTGCCGCAGAAATAGAAATTATTCTTGATAAGCCAGGTGAAGGAAAAAAAATTATTAATCACTCATGGGTTCAAATTGAGTACACAGGTTCTTTTGTTGATGGAAAAGTTTTCGATACCAACGTTGGAAAAGACAGACCTTTAGTTGTACAAATAGGTATGAAAGAAGTTATACCAGGTTTTGAAATGGGTATAGTTGGAACAAATAAAGGAACTGTCAGAAAAATTAAAATACCTGCTGAACTAGCATATGGAGCAACAGGCGCTGGAAATATAATACCACCAAATTCTGATCTTATTTTTGAGTTCAAGATTATTGATGTTCTAGATCCAAATTATAATTTAATCACATCTGATGAATTAAACAATTTATTGAAAAACAATGCAGTAGTTTTAGATATCAGAACAGAAGACCAATGGATTAAAACTGGTGTAATTAAAGAGTCGTTTCAAGAAACAGCTTTCAATAAAAATGGAAAATTTAATGTTTACCTTATGGATAGAGTAAGAGCTTTAGCTGGAGCAGAGTCTCAAAATATTGAAATTATTTTTGTTAGTCATGATGGTGAAACAGCATCAATTTTAGGCAATGCTTTTGCCGAAGACCTTGGTTTTAAAAATGTTTATGTTCTTGACGGAGGAATTAAAGCTTGGATTAGTGAGGAAAAAGCATTAGTTTCCTTCTTAAAATAACGTCAAATCATTTGGGAAATGAAACTTAAAGATAGGGTAGCAATAGTTACAGGCGGAGGAAAAGGAATAGGACAAGAAATTTGTCTTGGTCTTGTAAAAGAAGGTGCAAAGATAGTTATCGCAGAAATAGATATTGAAAATTCAGAAAAAGCTAAAAAAAAAATTATAGAGGCAGGCAGTGAAGCAATAATTATAAAAACTGACGTTTCAAATCAAAAGAGCATCAACGAGATGGTGGATCAAACTATCAAACACTACGGTAAAATTGATATTCTAATAAACAATGCAGGAATTAGACATGTTAAGAAACTTTTAGATCATACAAAACAAGATTGGGATGATATGATTTCTGTTAATCTAACAGCACCTTTCCTTGCTAGTCATGCTGTAATTCCTCATATGATTAAAAATGGAAAAGGTAAAATTATTAACTTTGGGTCGATAGCAAGTTTTATGGGAAGACCAGATAGGGTAGGATATGTAGCTGCAAAAAGTGGTGTCTTAGGCTTAACAAGAGCGTTATCTGTAGATCTGACTGGAAAAAATATTAATGTAAATACTATTTGTCCAGGTTTAATATCTACCTCATTTAATCAAAAATATGCTGAAGATCCAAAACATGGTGAAGCTTGGGGGAAAGAAACTGTAGTAGGTAGATGGGGAGAACCAAAAGATATAGTTGGAGCAGCAGTATTTTTATCAAGCGATGACTCTGATTTCATAAATGGCTCTGAAATAAAAATAGATGGTGGATGGCTCTCTTCTAAAGTTAGAAGAGGAGAATTAGATAATGAGTAACTTTGAAAAAAATCTTGAACAAGCACTTAATAATGCAAAAAGATTAACTGATAAAATTTTAATTGATGGCAAATTAATATCTGCTCAAACAAATAGTAAGATACCAGTAATCAATCCTAGCACAGGAGACAATATCGGTTCTGCTCCTCAATGTAATAAAGATGATGTTAATATTGCAGTTGAGTCAGCACACAAAGCTTTTAAAAAATGGAAAAAAATACCAGCAAGGGAAAGAGGAAAAATGGTTGCTGCTGGAGCAAAAAGATTAGAAGAAAGAAAGTCTGAAATTGAAACTTTGTTATCATTAGATACAGGTAATGCTTTAAGAACTCAGGCCATACCAGAAACAGGTGCTTCCATTGAACTTACAAATATGTTTGCTGGTTTGTCTGGAGAGTTAAAAGGGGAAAATTATCCAACCAATATTCCAAATAGTATTCATTATACTACTAGAGATCCAATTGGGGTTGTTTGTGCAATCGTCCCTTGGAATGCACCATTATTTTTAACAGTTGCAAAAATCGCTCCAGCAATTGTAGCAGGAAATAGTGTTGTTTTAAAAACTGCTGAACAAGCTCCATTTTGTGCACTTCTACTATCGGAGATATTTCAACAAGAACTTCCTCCTGGTGTTTTAAATGTAATTTCAGGCTATGGAGAAGAGTGTGGCGAGCCTCTGGTAACTCATGAAAAAGTAAGAAAAGTAACGTTTACCGGATCTTTTACAGTAGGAAAGATTATAGCACAAAAAGCAGCCCCTAAATTATGTCCAGTTACTTTAGAGCTTGGAGGAAAAAATCCAAATATAATAATGAGTGATGCAGATTTAGATATTGCAATTCAAGGGGTTATTGATGGAATGAGATATACTCGACAAGGACAGGCATGTACTGCAGGTTCAAGAGTTTATGTTCAGGAAAAAATTTACGATAAAGTACTGGGTGGAGCTGTTGAAAAATTAAGTAAATTAAAAATGGGTAATGCTCTAGATGAGAGTTCTGACATTGGAGCAATTATTTCCGAAGAACAACTGAAACGAACTTTACATTATATGGATATTGCCAAAAAAAACTCTACAACCAATATTGTGCATGGTGGCAATCAAAAAATAGGTGGTGATTATAAAAATGGTTTCTTCTATGAACCTACATTGATGTCAGGTGTTCCAGTAAGCTCTCCAGTTTGTCAAGAAGAAATTTTTGGTCCCGTTGCTTGTGCAATACCATTTAAAACATTTGATGAAGTAATGAACAGTGCAAATGATACACCATTTGGATTATCAGCGGTATTGTGGACACAAAATTTATCTAGAGCTTTACAGTTTGTTGAAGAAATTGAGGCGGGTTTTGTACAAGTAAATCAATGCGTGGCGCCTAGAGCAAATGTTTCATATGGTGGTTTAAAAATGAGTGGGCTAGGAAAAGAGTACGCCTTTGATAGCATGATAAATCATTTTACTCAAAGTAAAACGGTTTTGATTAATAGAGGAAAATCAAATATAGATATTTAAATATGACAGATCAAATAGCTTTTATTGGTGTCGGAAACATGGGTAACCCAATGGCAGATCAATTAGTTAAGGCTGGTAAAAAAGTTAAAGCCTACGATGTTTCTCCAGAAATGATTAAAAAAGCTAAGGATGCGAATTTAGATGTGGTTGATACATTAGATGAGGTCCTTGAAGGTGCAAATTTTGTAATCTCAATGTTGCCTGAAGGCAAACATGTACAATCTCTTTTTTTAGGAGACAAAGGTATTATTGATAAAATTTCAAAGGATGCTCTCATAATTGACTGTTCAACAATTGATATTGAAACTTCTTTATTACTAGGCAAGGAAGCAAAAAATAGAGGAATTAAAATGATTGATGCGCCTGTTACTGGAGGTGTTATGGGAGCAAGAGTAGGTAAATTAAATTTTTTAGTTGGTGGAGATGATGAAGCTGTAAATTTAGCTAAACCTTTAATGGATATAATGGGGCAAAAAATTTTACATGCTGGACCACAAGGAAGTGGAGTTGGAGTAAAGATTTGTAACAATATGTCTTTAGGAATTTCAATGATAGCAGCATCAGAGGCACTAATGTTAGCGAAAAGACTAAAGATGGATTTAAAAAAAGTTCATGAAATTATGAAAAATGCCTCTGGAAATAATTGGGCTTTATCAACATATACACCGCTGCCAAATTTAACAGATGGCGTTCCCTCTAATAACAAATATAGACCAGGCTTTTCTGCAGCGATGATGACTAAAGATTTAAAGTTAGCTAATGACGCTGCAAAATCTGTAAATGCTTCAACACCTCTAGGAAAACATGCTTTAGATATATTTAATGAATTTTGTGAGGGCGGTGATAGCGAAACAGATTATTCAGGTATATCTAAAAAAATAGGTGGAGATGCTTGGGATTATCCCTTTGATCCTAAGGGCAAGAAATAGCTACAATTAAACCTCAGGTTGTATAAAAAATGCAACAATTAATCGTTTTACATTTGTCATCCAATGAGTTTTACTTATCTCATTATTAAGACTTAATAACAATAAAGAGAGGGATAAATAATGAAAAAAATCACTTCAATGATTTTAGCTTTAGTATTTGCAGTTTCAGTAATTGGATCTGCTTCTGCTAAAACATTAAAAATCCAACTTACTTTTCCTAAAACATCATACGATGGACAAATCGTAAAAATGTGGACTGACAGAGTAACAAAACTAACTCGTGGAGAGTTAAAATTTGAGCTTCTTTCAAAAGGTGAAGTTGTTGGTATGAAAGAAACACTAGAAGCTGTTGACAAAGGTCTAGTAGATGGTGGTGCAGCATGGACTCACTACTGGTCAAATTATCACCCAGCTGCGATGTTATTTGGATCGCCAGTTGCTGGTGGAGGAATTGGTTTAAGTACCAAATCTTGGTTAGCTTGGTATTTCGATAATGGTGGTAAGGAATTATACGACCAATTATGGAGCGAAATGGGAATGAATGTTAAAGGTTTCGTGATGGCATCATCTGGACCTGAGGCATTAGGTTGGTTCAAAGAACCAATTAAAAACATGGATGATTTCAGAAAATATAGATTCAGAACTCCTCCAGGAATTCCAGGACAAACATATAAAGATATCGGAATTGCATCAGTATCTTTATCAGGCGGTGATATATTACCAGCACTTGAAAAAGGAACTATTGACGCTGCTGAATGGTGTTGTCCAAAACCAGACTCAGTTTTTGGTTTCCAAAAAGTTCTTAAAAACTATTATCTACAAGGATTACACCAAAACGTTGTAAATGGTGATATCTACATCAATGGAGATGTTTATAATTCTTTAACTGACCATCAAAAATATGCAATGGAAGTTGCATCAGAAGCGATGATCACTAGAAACATCACTAATAGAGCAGTAGAAAATGGTAAAGCGTTAATTGATCTTACTCAAAATCATGGTGTAAAACTTTGGGATACACCAGCTGATTACTTCACCGAGTACATGAACGCTGCTCAAGCTACTCTTAAAAAGAATGCTGCATCTAATGCTTTCTTTAAAGAAGTTTATGAGCATATGACTGCACATGCTAAAATTGTAGTTCCTTTTATTGCACAAATGGAAACATCTGATGCATCAATTGGTTCCGCTTTTGCAGCTCAACAGTAATTTAAAATTTTAAAGCGGGGATTTCTTTTAATCCCCGCTTTTTTTACAAATTTAATTAAATTTATATAGTCGTTTAATGGTTGATAAAGATTCAGAACCAAAAGTTAAAGAAAATTTAGATATAACAGACGAATTAATCGCTGAGAGGCGTACAAGTTTAAAAATGCCCGAGGATATGACTCCTTGGATGGCAAAAACAATAGAATTTATAGACTCTAAGATGTTGATCACCGGCAAAGTATTTGCCTGGTTAACAGTATTTCTAATTTATGCAATGATTCATGAGGTTATTGGAAGACATTTTTTTAACAGACCTACTCTATGGTCATTTGACATAAGCAGAATGCTTGCTGGTGCTTTATTTATGTTAGGTGCAGCCTATACATTATCAAAAGGAATACATATAAGAGCAGATTTCCTTTATCGAAATTGGTCAGTTAAAAATCAGGCAAGAGTTGATTTATTTTTATATTTACTATTTTTTATCCCAGGTTTTCTAGTATTTTTCTTTGTAAGTTTTGATTACGCTTATACATCAATTTGTGGAAGATCAAATTTAGAAGAATGTCTAGGTGGCAAAGTTAGAATTCAAAGAGCAATGGATACAACATGGATGCCAATAATGTGGCCTTTGAAAAGCTGTATGCCAATCGGTGCATTTTTACTTTTAGTACAAGGTGTATCCGAAATTTTAAAAACTTATTATGCTTTTGTTAAAGGGAGATGGCCATAATGGATTTTTTTAGTCCAGAAATAATTGGGGCTATAATGATTGGTTGCATGTTATTTGCAATCTTTGTTGGTTTTCCAATTTCATTTACTTTAATATTTTTAGGTCTTGTTTTTGGGTATTGGGGTTTTGGTAAATTAGTTTTTTACTTAATGACCTTACAATTCAACATGATAATGACGGAGAATACACTCGCCGCCGTACCGCTCTTTATATTTATGGGAATCCTAATGGAACAAGCGGGTCTGATGGAACGATTATTTAATGCAGTTCAGTTAATGCTTTCTAAGACGAGAGGAGCATTATTTTATGCGGTAATGTTTGTCTCGACTATTTTTGCAGCTGCAACTGGAATTGTTGGTGCATCAGTTACAATCTTAGGAATTATGGCAGGTAAAACCATGATTAGAACTGGTTATGATACTAGACTATCTGCTGGTTTAATCTGTGCTGGTGGAACTCTTGGAATTTTAATTCCACCAAGCATTATGTTAGTAGTAATGGGACCTGTTTTAGAAATTCCTGTAACAGATTTATTTGCTGCAGCTATAATGCCAGGTATTTTATTAGCATGTTTGTATGCAGCTTACACAACATTAAGATGTTATCTTAATCCTAAACTTGGTCCTGTTTTACCCGCAAACGAACAACCAACGAATATGACAAAGGTTTGGTATGAATTTATTATGGGTTTAATTCCTCCTGCAGGTTTAGTTTTTTTTGCACTAGGAAGTATTCTATTTGGACTTGCTACCCCAACAGAAGGAGCTGGGATGGGAGCATTTGGTGCAATATTACTTGCTCTAACATATAAAAAATTAACCCTACCAGGTTTAAAAGATGCTCTTTTAAAAACGTTAGAGATCACAGCCCTTATAATGTTTTTAGTTGCTGCATCTAATTTTTTTGGAGCAGTTTTTTCAAAATTAGGAACCCCATCTCTTTTAACTGATTTTCTTTTAAATTTAGAAGTTAATAGATATGTAATTTTAGCAATTATAATGGCTGCTATTTTTTTATTAGGATGGCCTTTAGAGTGGGTACCAATTGTTTTAATAGTATTGCCAATTGTTTTACCTTTAGTAATTGAATTAGGTTTTAATCTTACTTGGTTTGCAATATTAGTAGCCGTTAATCTCCAAACCGCCTGGCTCTCACCTCCTGTTGCATTATCTGCTTATTTTTTAAAAGGAGTAGTTCCAGAATGGGATTTAAAAGATATTTATCTTGGTATGATGCAGTTTATGGTAATTCAAGTGGTTGGTTTAATACTGATTATAATATTTCCAAAAATAGCATTATGGTTACCGAGTATAATGTATCCTAGTCCTTAGCTTTTATATTGATTTGAGGAATAATAGTTCCTACTAAAATTATTATTAATGATATAAATATATTAACAGATATTGTTGATCCCAAAACTATCCATGACATTGTAGCGCCAATAGGACCTGTCAATGGATACATCAAACTAATTCTACCGATAGGTGCTCTTCTTAAAGCAAAGTTATAGAATAAATATGCTCCAAAAGTTATAAAAGATAAAGTTATAGCTGCAAGAACCGGAGGACTAAAATTAAAGTAATTATTATATTTAAAACTACTATCAGGCCATAATATAAAAAGTATTAAAACTGACAATATTGCTCCAATCATGTATTGAAATGTGTTAACACCTAATTGATTTACTTTAGTTTGCATAAATCGTCTTCCAAGGACTTCGTTAATAGAAACACACATCATTCCTAAAAAAATAATAAAATCTCCTAAGTAATTTCCACCTCCTATTTTTTTTTGAGTTGATAATAAAATTAAAGTTCCAATAATTGTAATAAAAGCACCGACTATTACTTTAATTTCAATTTTTTCATTTAAAAAAATTCTTGCTACAAATGGCTGCCAGATAGGAAGTGTGCTAATTAAAGCAACACCACTAACTGGAGAGGTCAGCAATAGACCTATGTGAAAACTTAGGGTTACCAAAAAAGGATTAAGAAGACCCATTAAAAAAGGAGTCAACCCAATTTTCTTTATAGATAAATCTACTCTCATTAAAAGAGCAAATATTAACATTAATACAAATGCTAAAGAGAATCGAATAGCCATTAAATCCATTACATAAAACTCTTGTAATGCTAATTTTACAAACGGAGGACCAGAACCAAAGCCTATAACAGCAATGAACATTGAAATATAACCAATATTACTTTTTAGAAAAATCATTTGATAATAACTTACTGTTATCACTTTTATAGACATATAAAAATATTAGTTTAGAATATTTTAAGTGAGTCAAAATATAGAATTAAGAAATTTTGAATTAGCTACAGTAAATCCAAGTAATAAAACATGGACTTCGTCAGATTTATTTTGTTTTTGGGCAAATAGTATTCAAACCATTGCTGGATTTGCTCTTATAGCCTCTTTATATTTATTATATAATTTAAACTCTTATTTAGTTTTATCTTCCTCAATAGCTGCATCAATTCTTGTATATTTTTTTATTTCTCTTATCGGCCACCCATCCCAAAAATATGGGTTACCTTTTCCAGTTATGATGAGAATGTCCATGGGTCTAAATGGTGCTAGATATTTAAGTTTGATCAGATCAATTGTTGGAATATTTATGTTCGGTATACAAACATACTTTATATCTAAATCTATAACTTATCTAACAAGAATTATTATCTATTACATATTTGATCCACAAATCTTAGAAAATGAATTTGTTTTAGAATTTTTTCTTGGCTTAAATATTATAGATTGGTTTTCATTAATAGTAACTTTTTTTATTCAATATTTTTTATTTACAAATGGTCAAAGATATAATCAAGGATTTTTAAAATTCTCTGCAATATTTGTTTACTTCGGGTTAATTTTCTTTTTTGTTATGCTTGCTGCTGAAAATAGCACTCAAATATTTCAATCTCTAAAATCTAATACCACTAGCACAAATCTGATTTCTAAATCAAATGTGACGCCTTTTTTTATTCTTACTGGGACAATTTTTTCATATTTTTCTATTATACTTTTGAATTATGGAGATTTTTCAAGATATGTAAAAACTAGCAGAGATCTTAAAATAGGAAATTTATTTTTATTTTTAAATATGATTGTCTTTTCCTTTCTTGCAACTACTATTGTAATAGGTGTTGATGTTTTATTAAATCAAAAGCTAATCGTAGTTGACCAAATCATGACAAGGCCGATGGATATAATAGGAAAAATTGATAATGTATATCTCACAGTATACGCATTAATTTTTATAATATTCTCTTCACTTTCAACAAATTTAATAACTAACTATGTTCCAACACAAAATAGTATAATTAATTTTTTACCTAAAAACTTGGACCTTAAAAGTGCAGGAATATTAATTTTAATATTTGGAATAATAACAGGCAGTTTGTGGCCGTCATTACTAAGCCAAATAGAAATAATAAAATTAATTGATAGTTTAGCAGCATTTTTTGGACCAATTTTTGGAGTTATCATTGCAGACTACTATCTTGTTAAGAAAGAAAAAGTTAATCACAAAGATCTTTTTTTTATCAGACCAGAAAATGAGTACACTTATTCAAGTGGATGGAATTACAAAGCGGTATATGCTGTACTAATAGGTTTTATTTTTTCATTTTCAACTATTTGGAATATTAATTTTGCAGATTTTAAAACATTTTCATGGATTATAGGATTTGTCGTTTCATATATTATGTATTATCTTCTAGCTGAAAAATAATTATGAAAGCTTTAGTTTATACCGGTGTTGAAAAATTGGTTTACAGAGAAGAAAAAGATCCTGTAGAGACAAGTGGAGAAAGTATATTAAAAGTTCATGCCTCAGGTATATGTGGATCAGATATGCACGCATATCACGGAAAAGATGAACGAAGAATTGCTCCGCTAATAATTGGACATGAAGTAAGTGGTGTAATACAAAATGGTAAATTTCAAGGAAAAAATGCTGTTTTAAATCCATTAATTACATGTGGAAAATGTGAATATTGCACAAGTGGGCGAGAGCATTTGTGTCCACATAGAGTTCTCTTGGGAATGAACAGACCATATGAAAGACAAGGAGTTTTTGCAGAGTTAGTTTCTTCTCCTAATCAAAATATTTATGAGGTACCCGACCATTTAAATCTTAATGAAGCAGCTATAGCAGAACCAACAGCAGTTGCTTTGCATGCAGTCTTAATGGGAGAGAACTCTCTAAAAAAACCTCTATCTGAGTGCAGAACTTTAGTTCAAGGAGCTGGAGCGATTGGATTATTGTGCTCGTTAATATTATCTAAAATTAAAGGAAACAAAAATATTGTTATGTCTGATCCCAATAATTTGAGACTAACAAAGTGTTCAAAATATTTTGAGGGTAAATTTGTTAATCCATCGGACAAAGAAATACAAAATGATAGTTTTGATATTGTCTTTGATACAGTAGGATTAGAAGTTTCAAGACAACAATCGATCTCGGTTATTAAACCTGGTGGCACCATAATACACATCGGATTAACACAAGCCGCAGGACAGTTCAATTTTAGAAAAGCAACTCTTCAAGAGGTAACTTTTATTGGTACTTATTGCTATACTAATAAAGATTTTGAACATACAATCAAAATTTTAGCTGACAGAAAAATTGGCAAATTAGATTGGATAGAATATAGAGACTTAAAGAAAGGTGCAGAGGCCTTTAAGCAAATTCATGACGGAACCTGTTCTTCACCAAAAATTGTTCTTTTACCTTAAGGAATATTTTAAACTATAGTTGATAATTAAAAATATTTAATTATATGAAATGTGTGTATATAAAATTTATTAAAATAATAACAATTTATTTTTTGTTTATATCCTCGGTTTCTGCCGAAAAACTAATGGTTTTCGATTTTACTGAGGCGGAATTAAATTCATTAAAAGTCAGAAAAGTAAGAGGAGCCGATGAAAAAACATTGTATTCTATTGGAAATAATGAGAATGGAAGTTATTTGAAAGCAGTAGCAGAAAATGCAGCATCAGGTGTAGGCAAAGAAATACAAATTAATTTAGATAAAACTCCTTTTATAAATATTACTTGGAAGATTGAAAAAGATCTTAAAGGAATAAAAGAAAATACAAAAAAAGGTCATGATTTTGCTGCTAGAGTTTTTGTAATCAAAAAAACTGGTGCAACACCACTATCAAATAGAGCTATAAACTATGTTTTTTCAAGCAATTCCAATGTAGGAGAGACATGGCCAAGCCCATATACAAAGAAATCTATTGACAGCGTTCTGGCTTCAACTAAGTCAAATTTAAATGAATGGGTTACAGTAAAAGCTAATGTAAAAGAAGACTTTAAAAAATTTCATGATTTAGACGTTGAGGAGCTTTCAGGAATTGCAATTATGGCAGATACCGATAATTCAAAACTAACCGCAGTTAGTTATTACCAAAATATTTTTTTTTCCTCTGAATAAAAGTTTAATTAAGATATTTTTTTAAACTAAAACTTAATAAAGACAGTATTATTGCAGCTAAAACGTCAAGGATTGGAGTGGCTTCTGGATAACCGAAATTCCATAATATAACACCAATTAACCAAATTATATAAATTTTCATATTGTATTAATCATTAGTATAAAAAATATTTTCACTTTGATATTATTATTTTTATGAAAAAATTTAAATCAAGTTTTAATGTTTATTATGAGGATACAGATGCTGGTGGAGTAGTTTATTATGCAAATTATTTAAAATTTATAGAGCGCGCTAGAACTGATGCCATTGCCTCAGTAAAATTTACAAATTCTAACCTGAAAGAAAATTATGGAATACATATAATTGTTAAATCTTGTAATTTAAATTTTATAAAACCTTCAAGGTTAGAGGATAAACTTGATATTTTTTCTGAAATTGTGGAAGTAAAGAATGTGTCGATTAAAATGAAGCAAGATATATTTGTAAAAGAAAATTTAATTTTAACTGCAGATGTTCATTTAGCAACAATTAATAAAGAGGGCAAACCAACCAAAATGCCTGAAAAACTCAAAGAACAATTAACTAAATAGTATTTTTTACTTTAATAAATAAATTAGTCATCTTATTTACGTTAATTCTTCCTGTATTTACATTTCTTGGACTTGGATGATAAGAACCCACCAATAAAATATTATTTGGGAGTTTAAAGAATTTACTATGCCCAAATTTAATATTTGAGTCGATTCTGTAATGTTTTTTGTAAAATTGTATACAAGCATCAAAAGCTATTTTCCCAAGTGCAACAACAATCTTTAAATTTTCTAAGTATTCAATTTCTTTATTAAAATATTTAAAGCAAGTGTTTAGTTCTTTTTTTGTTGGTTTATCTCCAGGTGGAACACATTTTAAAGCAGTAGTTATAAATATATCTCTCAATTTAAGTCCGTCATTTCTGTGGTCCGAATTTGGCTGGTTAGATAACTTTGCTTTATAAAGACACTTGTATAAAAAATCAGACGATCTATCTCCTGTAAAAACTCTTCCTGTTCTATTGCCACCATGTGCTGCTGGTGCTAAACCAACAAACAAAATTCTGGCTTTTGGGTCACCAAAGCCTGTTATTGGTTTTCCCCAATATTTTTCATTTAAGTATTGCTTTCGTTTCTCTTTTGCTATCTTTTTTCTAAAACTAACCAACCTAGTGCATTTTTTGCAGCCCACTATCAAATTTTCAAGTTTTTCAAAATCATTAGTCATAAATATTAATTTTTAATCTCTATGTCTTATACTATAATTATTATAGATTATGAATGTAGGTTTTATTGGTGTTGGCTATATGGGTTATGGGATAGCCAAAAATATTTTAAAAAAAGGAAATAACTTATTTGTTATTGCAAACAAAAAAAGGGCACCGATAGATAAGATTGTAAGTGATGGTGCTATTGAGGTAAAATCTTACAATGAACTTTGTGAAAAGAATTTAGATGCATTATTTCTTTGTGTTACTAATACACCTATCGCTTTAAGTATTGCTGAAAAAGTCTCAACTTTACTAAAAGATAATACATTAATTATTGATGTTACAACACATAACCAAAATGGATCTATTCAAATGGAACAGATTTTTTTAAAACAAAAAATTAACTACATTGAATGCCCTGTTATGGGCGGTCCCGTTCAAGCAGAAGAAGGTGTTTGTGGAGGTATTGTTGGAGCATCGGAGGAAAATTTTAAAAAATCTCAAGTTTATTTAAAAACTTTTTGTAAAGATTATTTCCATTTTGGTGCAGTGGGCAAAGGAGCAAAGTCAAAGCTACTAAATAATTTTTTGTCACTCGGTACTGCAACAAATGTTATAGAATTCATAAAGAGTGCAAAAAAATTAGACATTGATTTAGAAAAACTTTTTGCAGTAGCAAAATTAGGATCTGGAAACTCAACAGCTTTAAATAGAATTTTTGATAATGTACTTAAAGATGATTATACTGGATTTAAATTTTCAACTTCCAATACCTTAAAAGATCTTACTTACATCCACGAAATGCTAAAAGATTTAGGTAATGCAGAAAAATTAGCTGATGTAAAAAAATCGTTTTACAAAAAAGCAGTAGAAGATGGTAATGGAGATTTGTTTATAAGTGAACTAATACAAAAAGATTAATTATTCCTTTTTTTTATCAGCAAATACAATAGCTATAAGCAACAATGCTGTCCAAAACATCGCCGCTAAACTTTTAATAGCACTCGTTTCAGAACCCCACAAATCAAAAACAAATGCTCCAATAAGAATTCCAATTATATAAATTATTACTACTAATCTAGTTTGAGTCATTTAGTTGCTTCTTTTTAAATAATGACATTCCATTATTTTTTTTATGTTCATAAGATTCTTTGAAACTTTCTAGCTGCCATCCTTGCATTCTCTTCTGAATATCTTCTAAATTTTGTTTTTTCCACTCATCCTTAGTATTTTGGTTTTTCCAAATTCAAAAGGATGGCCCCCTGGTGTTCTTTTTAAATAACTTCTTAATTTATTAAAATTTTTTTTATAGTTTTTAATGTTTGCAGCTGATAATTTTCTAT
>CACKZV010000014.1 GCA_902604795.1 uncultured Pelagibacteraceae bacterium
AATTCTTCACCACAAGCTAATCCTGCGGGGCCTGCTCCAATAATTCCAACACTTTGTTCATTTTCAATTTTTACATTTATTGGTTTTACCCAGCCATTTTCCCAAGCTTTATCTGTTAAATATTTTTCAACTGAACCAATTGTTACTGTTCCATGTCCCGATTGCTCAATTACACAGTTTCCTTCACATAACCTATCTTGTGGGCATATTCTTCCACAAACTTCCGGCATATTATTGGTACTTTGGGATAGATGGTAAGCTTCTTCATACCTTCCCTCTGCAGTTAACTTTAACCAATCAGGTATATTGTTACTTAATGGACAGTGAACCTGACAAAAAGGAACACCACACTGTGAGCACCTGCTCGATTGTTCTTTAGCTTTTTCGTGAATAAACTCTTGATAAATCTCTCCAAAATCCTCTTTTCTCTGCGATTTATCTCTTTTAGGTGGATTTTGTTGACCTATATCCACAAACTTAAGCATTTTATTTGTCATTTGAATCGGCTTATACAACAGAAGTATAAATCTTTAAAGTATTACTAGGTAATAGATACTGACATATATTTTCGAAATACGTTGATTTTACTATATTTTCTATTTTGTACATAGTTGATATGCATTTAAATGATTGCCTTATTTAGGTAATCTTTTAACTATCTATTGAGAGTCCTTAATGATTTCAAAATATATAGAAGCATCAATTTTAGCGTTTGTACAAGGTTTTTCGGAATTTATACCGGTAAGTTCCTCTGCCCACCTTATAATAATATCAAAAATATCGAACTTTAGTATTAGTTCGCTTCAACTTGATATCAGTCTTCACTTGGGTTCTCTTTTGGCAATTATTTTTTATTTTAGAAAGGATTTAGTAAATATTTTAAGAAATAAGTCTTTATTATTACTTATAATTTTAGGGTCCTTTCCATTAGTTGTTGTTGGTTATTTTATTTATACCTCAGGACTGATTGAAAATTTAAGAAGTTTAAAAGTTATAGCATGGACGACTTTAATATTTGGTATTTTATTATTTATTGCAGACCGATCTAGTATTAAAAATAAAATTGATACCAGTTTAAGTTTAAAAAATATTCTAATCATTGGTATTTTTCAAATTTTAGCTGTTATACCTGGTGTAAGCAGATCAGGTATAATAATTACTGCTTCAAGGTTTTTAAATTTCGATAGAGTAGATTCTTCAAAAATATCTTTTTATTTATCAATACCTGCATTAGCAGGAGCAAGTATACTTAGTTTAAAAGATGTGATGAATACAAATATAGATTTGAACATATTATTTTTATATTCAATAATAATTTCATTTATAGTTTCTTATTTAACAATTAAATATTTTTTAATTTATATAAAAAATTTTAATTTAAATATTTTTGTTTATTACAGAACTTTTCTTGCTTTAATTCTTTTTGTAATTGCTTATACCTAATTTTTAGAACTAGGTGAAATTTGAGCAGAAATTACTGCTATCAATATTAATAAACATCCAATCATGTTATTAGTACTTAAAAAATTGATTGAGAATAATCCATCCTGCTACAGCTGCAAATACTCCCTCGAGAGAATAAATAATTGCTGCTGGTGCCTCTTCTATGTTTTTTTGAGCATACATTTGTAATGTAAAGGCTATACCGCCTGATAATGCTCCTGCATAAAGAATAGAACTACTTTCCATTAATATTTTTGAAATATTTATTTCTTCAAAAATAAAAGAAAAGATTAACGAAAGTGTTGCAACAAATAATGCTTGAAGTGCAGCATAAAACATTGGAATATCAAATTCCTCCATGAACTTACCTGCAAAAATTATATGCAAAGCCCAAAATACTGAGCACAATATAACTAGACCATCACCTAACATAATTTCTGAGTTAGAAAAATCACTTAGAAGGTATACACCAAGGATACAAAGACCAATTGCTGGCCATATACTCCAATGAACTTTTTTGGAGTATATGAAAAATAACAAAATTGGAACTATTGGTACGTAAAACACTGTAAAAAAAGCAGCATTTGCAATATTTGTATATTGGAGAGCAGCTTGTTGTAAAAAAGTTCCCAAAAACAGGGATACTCCCATAAAAACTAAATATTTTATAAAAAGTTTTGATTTTGAAAGTATTTCAAGTTTAATTTTCTTCCTCTCAAATAATAAGGCAAGTGGTAATATTGTAAAAAAGCCAACAATAAATCTTGCTAAATTAAAAGTTAATGGACCAATATTATCCATACCAGTGTCTTGAGCGATGAAAGCTGTTCCCCAAATAAAAGTTGTGACTAGTGCACAGACCATTGAAAGGGGTTTTGTCATTATATTTAATTAGATAATTTTATTAATTAATTTATTCCGTGTAACTTGCAAGAGCTGTCAAAATCCTCTTTATTAATATAACATCCAGACATTTTTCTAACTCCATTAAACGATCCTCTACCATGAAGTATTCGCCAATTATTAAATATAAGAAGTTCTCCAGGTTTAAGTATATGTCGCCACTGATAATCTTTATTGTTAGCAATAACATCAAATTTTTTTATCGCTTCATAAAACTTTAATGTTAAATCTTTTTCAAATCTAAATGGTGCTCGATCATAATTATTAAAACTAACTTGAACTATTTCATTATTTTCATTTAATTTAAATATTGGTCTTTCAGCCTCAAGATAAACACCGTCACCGATATAATTTCCCTTAACATTTATTTTTGTCATTAATTCATACAATGGCCGGTTTTCTTTTTTTATTGTTTCAGCTATTTTTAATCCATCAACCATAATCGATTCACCACCTCTAGCATTATATTCGCAACAAAGTAATAATTGTAATCCTGGAGCGTCGTTACTGTATGTTGAATCTGTGTGAGGTCTGAGTTCTTCTTGAGTGTATGCACTATCAGCTTTATTTTCATCTGACTCAAAACTCCATAATCCTCCAAATATAGAGTTTCTTACGTAACCTATTTTATTTGCAATTGTTTCAACAGCCTTTAAATTGGTTTCACAGTTTTTAATTACTGAAAATCCATAGTCATGAAGATTTTTCAAAAAATTTCTAAATCCTTCATTTGATAAAATTGAATTATAACTTAAAAAAATTTCTTTTTTTATTTCATTAGATTTCCAGATTTTTAAATTAGATTTAATTTCTTTTTTCTTTTTTATTTTATTACTGGTAAGAAATTCAGATGAATATTTAACTGGTTTTTCTAAATCAGGCCAGGAAACACTCAAATATTTTCCATTTTCAATTATTTCTGCCTTTTTAACTTTTAAATTTATATCTAATGCTGCTGTAAATGTTTTCCTTTGGTTAGATCTTTTATCCCAATTTTGCTCATCTTTTGCATGATCTCTTAACCAAATATTAGGAAAAATTTCAGAATTTTCTCCGTTAAAGTGGACGTGTACATCATCTGCTAGTATTTCAATTTTAGTAATCATTTACTCAAATTATATGCAAAATTAGAACCAAGATTATCTTTTAATTCGTTATTAAATTTAGCAGCCTCAGCTCCATCTATAATTCTGTGATCATATGAGAGAGATAGTGGAAGCATAGTTCTTGGAACAAATTTACCATCAATAAATACCTGTTTTTTATAACTTCTACCAACGCCAAGTATAGAAACTTCTGGAAAGTTAATTATTGGTGTAAAAAACGAACCACCTATGCCACCTAAACTTGTGATAGTCATTGATCCTCCAAAGAACTCTTTTTTATCAATTTTTAAATTTCTACAATCATCACTTAATTTTTTTAATTCCTCACTTAACTGATTGATATCTTTTTGATTGGCATCTCTAATTTTAGGAACCATAAGTCCATGTTGAGTATCAACTGCGATACCAACATGAAAATACTTTTTAAAAGTAATCTTTCCATTTTCAATATCATCAATTGATGAATTAAATGATGGAAATTTTTTTAGTGAAAGTACCAATGCTTTTATAATAAATGCAAGAGGAGTAATTTTTATTCTTTCTCCTGTATAATTATCTTTTATTGAGCTTCTAAATTCTTCCATTTCTGTAATATCAGCCTCGTCATGGTTAGTTACATGTGGAATATTTGTCCACGAATTTACAAGATGTGGAGCTGCTATTTTTTTTACTCTAGGAATATCTTTAATTTCAACTTCCCCAAAATCTGAATGTTGATATTCGCTTTTATTAATTTTTTCTTTTTGTCTTTCACTATTATTCTGGGGATGATTGATTCTAGATGAGACAAAGTCTTTTAAATCTTTTTCAACAACTCTACCTGATCTCTCTGTTCCCTTAACATTATTTATATCTACTCCAAGTTCTCTTGCAAATTTTCTAACTTTTGGACTTGCAGATATTTTATTTGATTGATCAGACATTTACATTTTTGTTGGCATGGGTTTGTTTTTATCAATTTTATACTTTTTAATTGCATCTTCAGCATACTTTGATGCAACAAGCTGTTCATTTGCTAAAACACTGAGGCTATACGCAACTATGTGTTCTTTATCTACTTCAAAAAAATTTCTTAAGTTTTTTCTTGTATCACTTCTTCCATAACCATCCGTACCTAATGAATAAAAGCTTTTTTTTGTAAAAGGTCTTATTTGATCAGCATTTATTCTCATATAGTCAGTGGCTGTAAGGATAGGACCTTGTTGTTTGCCTAAACATTCCTCTACATATGATTTTTTATTTGTTTCTGCAGGATTTAGAAGGTTAAATCGTTCAACTTCCATTCCATTTTTTCTTAACTCATTAAAACTAGTAACACTCCAAACTTCACTATCGACCTGATATTCTTTTTTTAAAATTTCAGATGCTGCCATCATTTCTCTTAGTATTGTTCCTGAGCCTAATAATTGAATTTTTGTATCTTTAGAACTTGATGTCTCTTTGATTTTGTACATTCCCTTGAGAATTCCATCCTCACAATCATCTGGCATTGCAGGGTGAGAGTAATTTTCGTTCATTGTTGTAATATAATAAAAAATATTTTCATTTTTTTCATGCATCCTTCTTAAACCTTCTCTAAAAATCACAGCTAATTCATAATGGAATGTTGGATCATAAGAAATGCAGTTTGGAATTGTTGATGCTAACAAATGACTATGACCATCTTGGTGTTGAAGACCTTCTCCTGAAAGTGTTGTTCTTCCTGCAGTAGCACCAATTAAAAAACCTCTTGCTTGACTATCTCCTGCAGCCCAAGCAAAATCTCCTATTCTTTGAAAACCAAACATAGAATAGAAAAGATAAATCGGTATCATTTCAATGTCATGATTTGTATATGCTGTTCCAGCTGCTATCCAAGAAGACATTGAACCAGCTTCTGTAATACCTTCTTCTAATACCTGACCACTTTTTTCTTCTCTATAAGATGAAAGTTGTGCTGAGTCCTCTGGCTCATATTTTTGACCTTCATGAGCATAAATACCTATTTTTTGAAAGAAACCTTCCATTCCGAATGTTCTAGCTTCGTCAGGAATAATTGGAACCAATTTTGGTGCAACATTTTTATCTCTCAAAAGATTAGTTAACATTCTTACTAATGCCATTGTAGTAGACATTTCTTTTTCGCCGGTAGACTTTTTCATAAAATCAAAAATATCTTTAGCTGGGGCTTTAATCGGTTTTGAATATGATGTTCTCTCTGGTATAAAACCACCAAGTTCTAATCTTCTCTTTTTTAAGTATTTAATTTCTTCAGAATTTTCATCTGGTTTGAAATATTCAATATTTTTGACTTGAGAGTCTGTTAATGGAACATCAAATCTATCCCTGTAATACATTAAATCATCAACATCCAATTTCTTTTGTTGGTGAGTAGTGTTTACACTTTCACCACTTTTACCCATACCATAACCTTTTATAGTTTTAGCTATTATGACTGTGGGACTTCCTATATGATTGATTGCTTTATCATATGCAGCATAAACTTTATGTGGATCATGGCCTCCTCTATTTAGTCTCCAAATATCAGTATCTGACATTGATGAAACTAATTCTGTTGTTTCAGGGTATTTGCCAAAAAACTTTTCTCTCACATAAAGCCCATTTCTTGCTTTAAATGCTTGATATTCACCATCTACGGTTTCATTCATAATTTTTACTAAATGTCCTGTCTTATCATTTGCTAAAAGTGAGTCCCAATAAGATCCCCAAATTACTTTTAGAACGTTCCAGCCACCTCCTCTAAAGATTCCCTCTAATTCCTGAATTATTTTTCCATTTCCTCTTACTGGTCCGTCTAATCTTTGTAAGTTGCAATTAACAACAAATATTAAATTATCTAAATTTTCACGCGCTGCTAAACCAATTGCACCAAGTGACTCGGGTTCATCCATTTCTCCATCTCCAAGAAAAGCCCAAACTTTTCTTCCCTCATCTTTAATTAATCCTCTATTTATTAGGTATTTCATAAACCTTGCTTGATATATTGCTAACATTGGACCAATACCCATTGAAACTGTTGGAAACTGCCAAAAGTTTGGCATTAGCCAAGGATGAGGATAAGACGACAGTCCACCAGTTTGTACTTCTTGTCTAAATCTATCTAACTGCTTTTCATTTAGTCTTCCTTCAAGAAAAGCTCTTGCATACATTCCTGGTGCACTATGACCTTGAAAATATACTAGATCGCCTCCGAATTTATTATTTTTTGCTCGCCAAAAATGATTCATACCAACATCATACAAAGTTGCAGCCGATGCAAATGTTCCTATGTGACCGCCAAGTTCAGGATATTTTTTATTTGCTCTTACTACCATTGCAGCAGCATTCCATCTAATTAATGATCTTAACTTTCGTTCTATGTTTTGGTCTCCAGGTGATCTTTTTTCTTCTTCAGGGGGTATCGTATTCACGTAAGGAGTAGTTTGAGTATGAGGAATTTTAGATCCAGCTTTATAAGATTGATCAATTAATTGTTTAATTAAAAAATGAGCTCTTTCGGAACCATCATTTTGCAAAACTGCACTTAAGGAGTCTAACCACTCTTTAGTTTCAACAGGATCAATATCTTCGTTACTACTAACCATTTTAACTTCATTAATCAATCTTGTTTGCTTGATTTGTTTTGGCTCTGTAACTTTTGTTTCAGCTTTTGTGTCAGATTTAGTTGCAGTTTCTGCTTCCTCTATCAATTTCTCTGTTGAAGGCGGAATTTTTTCGTCTAAAGTTTTATTAATTTTGTCATGTTCATCTTTATTTTCTGAAGATAGTGTTAATATCAAATCACCTTTTGAAACTTTGTCACCAATTTTTACATTTATATTTTCAACTGTGCCTTCATAATTGGATGGTACTTCAACACTTGATTTATCACTTTCTAAAGTGACGACAGGATCATTTTTATTGATTTTATCACCTTTTTTTATAAGAACTTCAATTATTTCAACATTTTCAAAGTCTCCTATGTCAGGAACTAATAAATCTAAATTCATTTTTGTAATATATATATATCAATATTTGCTAAAAAAATAATTTACATTATTAATTATGTATAAAAACTGTACAAATTGCGCCTGTAGCTCAATTGGATAGAGCGCTTGGCTACGGACCAAGAGGTTCTGGGTTCAACTCCTAGCAGGCGCACCAATAATAAATCAAATATTTATTCTTTTAAAAAGTTTCTCAGGTATTAACTTTATAATGATTAAAATTAACCTCCAAATCTTTAAAGTATAGATAACATCTTTTTTTTTAATCACAGCTAAAAATATATCTTTTGCAACCTGTTCAGGTTTTGCTGTTAAGAGTACTGGTAGTTTAGTATTTTTTGTCATTTTTGTAAAAACTGGGCCTGGTAAAACAGTCAAGACGTGTACATTTTTTTTGCTTAGTCTATTTCTTAATCCCGATAAGAAGGTTGTAAAACCTGCCTTTGAAGATCCATATATGTAGTTTTTAGCTCTTCCTCTTTCACCGGCTACTGAGCTAATTCCAACGATTGTTCCATGTCTTTGATCCTCAAAAATATTAGCAAAGTCAGAAATTATATTTATTGGCCCTTCAAAATTTGTTCGTAGCACTTTTGTTCTAAAATTTGATTTTTTTTCACTTTCTTTTTGTTCGTCCATTAATCCGATAGAACATATTAATATAGAGGGTATTATTCTTAAGTTTTTAATAAAATCTCCGTGATTTTCAGTCTTTAAAATATCAAATTCATAAATATCGATACTAATATCATACTTTTCTTTTAAATCAGATGAATAATTTTGAACTTCTTTTTTATTTCTAGCAGCAAGAAGTAAATTATAACCTTTGCTTCCAAACTTCTGAGCTAATGATTTTGCTATATCACTTGATGCACCTAAAATTAAAACTGTTTTGCTCTTCATAGCTTCAATCTAGATGATTGAGATGATATAAAACATTTATTGAAATTATTTTTTTTTCTGTAATCAACAAATTTCTCAACTCTATAATCTGATCTTTTAAATATTTCTTTTTTCATTCTAGCATCCTTTGCTAGGTAAAATCTTCCTTTATATTTTAATGTTATTTCGTCTAATTTTTCAAGTAGATTAAGAGTATTTTGATTTGCAGGAAAATCTAAAGCAATGGTGTAACCCTTCATGGGAAAAGAAAAATTACTTATTTGATCTCCAAATCTTTTTAGCACAGACAAAAATGAGCTAACATTTGACTTATCAATTTCTTTTAATAATTCAATGAGTCCTTCTTTTGAATTTTCAAGTGGAAGAACACACTGATATTGTACAAATCCTTGGCGACCATATATTTTATTCCAGCCAAGAACAGTATCTAGTGGATAAAAATAATCATCCCAATAAACAAGTTTTTCTTTAGAACTATTTTTCCCAAAGAAATAATAAAAATAATTAAAAAATTTAACTAATTTTTTATCTAGAAACCAATTTGGAAAATAAAAAGGAACATTTTTGTTTTTTTTTAATTTTAATTTTAAAGGATCGTAAGAATATTTTTTATTTAAATCATTTAATAAAGCATGTTCACCTAACATAATTAAAGATTGTCCAATATTTTTTCCTGTATTTGTACTGTTAATCCACGCGACAGAGTAAGTCGCACCCATATTGTTTTCTAAAATTTCAAGAGTTTGATCAAGATCTTTTGACACAATAGTTTTTTGTTTTATCCAACAAGTCTCTATAGGGCGCAATCTTATTGCAGCTCTGATTATTATACCTGTTAAACCCATTCCTCCAATAGTCCACTCGAAGAGTTCTTTATTTTCGTTTTTTGAACATCTTATAATTTTTCCATCATGTTTTATTAAATCCAACCATTCCACAAAATTTCCAAAGCTTCCTTCTTTATGATGATTTTTTCCATGAACATCAGCAGCTATTAAACCACCAACTGTTAAAAATTTTGAGCCAGGAGTAACAAACGGAAACCAACCTTTTATTATAAAATTGTTAAGAATTTGTTGAAGAAGAACACCTGACTCGGTGACTAAAGTACCACTATGGTCATCGAAAGATATGATTTTATTAAAGTATTTCATATTTATTGTTTTATTTTGATTGATAGCACTATCACCATATGCTCTTCCATTTCCACGAGCGATTAGTTCTCCATATTTAATTTCCTCCAAAATTTCACTTATACTAGTAGGATAAAAAATTTTAGTTAATTTATTAGGGAAACCACCCCAACCAGAAATCATTTTTTTTTCAAATTTTTTTTCCATAATTTTTAGAAATAAATTAAATACTAAAAATAATTTAATTTATAGTGGCTATTAAAATAATACATAAAATTGATAATAAACAAACATAACTGGTTAGATCTTTTATTGCGAACATAATTGGATCATCTTTTATAATTTTTTTATTAGAAATTACAATAATCCTCAATATCCAAAACAACATTATAAAATTCATAAACCATAAAATATTAGGTGATGAATATATTTGAATTATTTGTGATGAATTTACATATAAAATTAGAACTAATACAGAGATAATTCCAGAAGTAACTGCGATAATATTTAATATTTTTTTATTTCCTATACTGTAACCCCTACCTAAGATTTTTTTACCATTCAATTTTTTTATATTTATAACTTCAATTAATCTTTTGATTGCAGCCAAAGAAATGAAAAAAAAAATAGAGAAAGATATTAACCAAAAAGAGACGTTTATATCAGAAACTAAACCACCTCCAATAATTCTTAAAGTATATAATGATGAAAGAACAAGTAAATCTATGAAAATTAATTTTTTTATAAAAAAGGTATATATATTTGAAACTGTGAAATAAATTAAAATTAAAATAATAAAATTTGGATTTGTGTTGAATAATAAAAATCCGGATATTAAAAGTAATAAAAGAATTAAATATGTGCAATGATTAATTTTAACTAATCCTGCAGCATATGGTCTATTTTTTTTAAATGGGTGGCTAAGATCTGAGTCTTTATCAGCTATATCATTAATTATATATATTGAAGATGCAACAAGACTAAAAATTATGAAACAAATAGATGAATTTAAAAAAGTTTTTAACTCCAGATTGTGAGCCATAATCATTGGTAAGAAAACTAATGTATTTTTAACCCACTGATAAGGTCTGACAATTTTAAGTAGATTTATAAAAATATCTTCTTTTTTGCTCATTAAATTTTAAATTTACCATCAGCTAATTGAAAAACTAGAGAAAAGGTTACAGCTTTAGTTGAAAAAGTTAAGTAAAGTAATATAAATTATTATTTTATTAGTAAGATGCTAAGTAGAAACAGTTAAAAATTTGAAGAGTTCTCTGTTTGATCGCCTCTTGAGTAATTTTAAATATCGTAATATGAAAATTATCGATTTTTTTTTTAATAATTACAAAAAAATTTTTACATTTTTAATAATAATCATCTTTTTGGGAATTTATTTAAGAACAGTTAACTTTGGTTTCATAAATGATGATTTTGATTTGGTGGGAAAAAGTTGGCTAAATGCAATACAAACTTTTTTATTAGGAACTCATTTCAGACCATTATGGTATTTAAGTTACCCTTTGATAAATCATTTTTTTGGACCAAGTGCTTTTATCCACCATTTATTTAATATAGTTTTACACTTAGTAAACTTAAGCATCGCATACTATTTATTTAAAAAGTTATTAAATAAAGAAAAAGCTTTATTTATAGTTTTTCTCTGGTCTTTTCTTCCTCAAATTTCTTTTCAGATAGCATGGATCTCTGCCAGAAATGATTTATTAATGACTTTTTTTCTTTTATTGAGTTTAAATCTTTCAATTAGAGATAAATATAAGACTTCATTAGTATTTTATATTTTGGCTTTTTTGTCAAAGGTTACATGTTTATTTTACCCACTGATATATTTTACTAGGTTTGGCTTTGGTCATACAAAAAGTATAAAAATAATTTCTTTCTTCTTATTTATTTTATTATTTTTTATCACTTACTCTGCATTGCAAAATGGTTTTCTAGAATCACACCTCGTTGAGTTTTCAATTCCATTAAGAATTTTAAATCTTATAAAAAATTTCGTAATGGGGTGGTTTTTGTTAATGTTTCCCTTACCATTTTTCAAAAATATCTTAATTGGAACGATATTTTTAATTTTTATTCTCACATCACTTTTTATTATTATCAGATCATTTAAAATAGAAAAAACTAGTATACTACTTGGATTAATTAGCTTTACTTTATCTATTCCTCTGTCAATTAATTATGAATTAAGGACCACTTACGCACTAAGTTTATTTGTAATTGCAACACTAATTTCACTAATAGATCTCAAAATTTTAAATTTGATAAAATATATAAAAGTATTAAAGATTATTATTTTTTCAAGTTTTCTTACGTATGGTACCTATACATCATTTCATATGACAAATAATTTCAAAAGTAATCAATTCGATATCTATGGAAAAGAATACAGAGTAGATAATTTTTATTTAAATTATTTTCACTTAAATTTTAGAATGTTTCAAATTAGGATTTTAGATAAATTTAAAAATTAATAGATAAATTTATTTATTTTTTTTTTGATCCTAGACATTATCATATAAATTAAAGTATAATTGTTGCTTGTTCTATGCTCCACTTTCATCTAAATTTAATTTATGTATTTTTGTACGAAGCTTACAAAGAGCATAGAAATAAATAAATGAAAATATCACTTGAAAAATCTGTAATATATTTCTTTTGTTTAGTTGTATTATTTATACTAATTATGACAATAATCCTTTAATGAAAAAAAAATTTGAACAATTGAGCAATAAGCCAAGCTACATGAAGCATAATGGTGGTTTATTATTTAGATCTATTAACAAGAAAAAATTTGAGTTTAAAACTAAGGTTAAAAAAACACATTTAAATAAAGCTGGGATAACCCATGGTGGTTATATTTGTACAATCATTGATGCTGGAGCGGGTACTGCTTGTCACAGAGCAAGCGGAAATAAACCATGTGTAACTATTTCATTGGATATAAAATTTATAGCTCCATCGAACATTGGAGACGAATTATTGGGAACAGTAGAAATTCAAAAAGTTACAAAGTCAATGGTATTTATAAATTGTAAACTCAAATGTAAAAATAAATTAATTGCGAGTGCAGTTGGGATTTGGAAAATTTTAAGAAGACCATTAGCAAATGCAGGTTTGGGAGGTTAATAAAAATTAAACTCTAAGTTCTTTAATATTTTTGTACTGTTTCAAAGCGTTAGGATTACTTAATGCCTGAATATTTTTAATTTTATTTCCCTCAACTGCATTTTTCACAGCTAATTCAACAATTTTGTTATTTTTAGTTCTTGGAATATCACTTACTTCAATTATTTTAGAAGGTACATGCCTTGGGGATGCTTGAGATCTTATATTATTTTTAAGTTTATTTATTAATTTATCACTTAAACTATTTGGTTTACTGAGCAACAAGAAAAGTACGATCCTTACATCATTATCCCATTTTTGACCTATAACGATTGACTCTTTTACTTCTTTGAATTTATCTACAACTGAATATATCTCTGCGGTACCTAATCTTGCACCACCAGGATTAAGTGTAGCATCTGATCTTCCATAAATTATATATCCTCCATTGGATTTTCTTTCAGCAAAATCTCCATGATGCCAAACATTTTCAAATTTTTTGAAATATGCACTTTTATATTTTTCATTATTTTTATCGTTCCAAAATAGTTTTGGCATTGAAGGAAATGGTGATTTACAAACTAACTCTCCTTTTTTATTTTTTAATGATTTTCCTGTATCAGAAAAAACATCTGTATTCATTCCTAATCCGTTATTTTGAATTTGTCCTTTATAGACAGGCGAATATATATTTCCTAATACAAAGCATGAAATAAGATCTGTTCCTCCCGCTATTGATGCTAGATGAACATTTTTTTTTATATTTTTATAAACATAATCAAAACCATCAGACGATAAAGGTGATCCAGTAGAGCAAATAATTTTAAGATCCCTTAATTTATATTTATTTTTAATATTTACTTTTAACTTTTTTAGTTGGTCAATGTATTTAGCACTTATACCAAATAGGGAAATTTTTTCTTTCTCAGCTATTTTAAATAATAAATCATTTCTTTTATACAATGGAAATCCATCAAATAGTACAATAGAGGCCTTTGATGCTAAAAAGGTTATTAACCAATTCCACATCATCCATCCACAGGTGGTAAAATAAAAAACATTGTCACCTTGCTTAACATCACAGTGAAGTTTATGTTCCTTAAGATGTTGTAACAAAACTCCACCAGCTCTATGGCATATACACTTTGGTTTTCCTGTGGTTCCACTTGAATATAAAATTGCTAGCTCTTTATCAAAATCAAACTTTTTAAATGAAAAAATTTTTTTTTTTGCATTTTTTAATTTGTTGTAATAAAAAATTTTTATTCCTCTTATCTTTTTTTGTTTTAAACTTTTTTTACCCGGATAAGTAATAATTATAACGTTTTTAATAGATTTAATTTCTCTAAGTATAGCTGGTAGTCTGCTAAGAACATTAATCTCTTTACCATTATAATAATACCTATCTGTAATAATTAATAATTTTGGTTTAATTTGGGAAAACCTTTCAATTACACCTTGGGTACCAAAGTCTGGGGAGCATGATGACCAGATGGCACCTATTGAACTTGTAGCCAAAAAACTTTCAACAGTTTCAATTTGATTTGCAGTGTAAGCTGCAATTCTATCTTTTTCTTTAATTTTATTTTCTTTAAAAAAGTTAATTAGTTTAATAGTATTATTGTTTAATTCCTTCCAGGATTTCTCTTCTCGAAATCCATTTTCACTTATAAAAGTAACAGCTTTTGAATTATCATTTTTTAATAATAAGTTTTCTGCATAATTTAATTTAGATTTTATCAAAAATTTACTTTTAATAATTTCCTTAGGAAAATAAAATTTATCATTTTTAATACCTTTGATATTTGAAAATTCCCACATAGAAGACCAAAACCGCTTTGGATTTTTGATTGTCCAATTTAATAACTTTTTAAAATTTTTCTGAGGTTTATAATTAAATTTATTTGCCAAAAATTTTTCAAACGCATATAGGTTTGATTTAATTTTTGTTTGAGAGTCTGCTTCCCACATTTTTTGAGGCATAAAAAAATATATTTAATTTTTAGAAATTATGATAACCTTAAAACATTAAATAATAAAAATGAGAACTTTTTCCTCAATGATTCGGACTAGTTTTAGCCCATTTTTGTTCTTAAGGGGTAACAATATATAGTATTGGTTAAAAAAATCATACCAAAGCTAGAAATGACAAAAAATAAAATCACAGCAGTTCTCGGTCCTACAAATACTGGAAAAACCTTCTTAGCAATTGAAACTATGCTTTCTTTTGATTCGGGGATGATTGGATTTCCATTGAGACTTTTAGCGAGAGAAGTGTATGACAAAATTATAAAAAAAATTGATCCATCAAAAGTTGCTTTAATTACCGGAGAAGAAAAAATTATTCCAATAAATGCAAAATATTTTCTATGCACTGTAGAATCAATGCCGTTAGACAAAACTTTAGATTTTGTAGGAATTGATGAAATACAAATGTGCAACGATCATGAAAGAGGTCATATTTTTACAGATAGATTACTAAATATGAGAGGTGAAAAACTCACTATGTTAATGGGTTCAAATTCAATTAAAAAAATTATCCAAAAACTCGATGATGATATTGAATTTAAAAACAAAGAAAGGCTCTCAAAGTTATCATTTGGAGGTCATAAAAAAATTTCAAGAATAGAAAGAAAAAGTGCCGTTATCGCTTTTTCTACTGAAGAAGTATATGCAATTGCAGAATTAATTAGACGTCAAAAAGGTGGGGCAGCTATTGTTATGGGTTCACTTAGTCCTAAAACAAGAAATGCACAAGTAAGTTTATATCAATCAGGTGATGTTGATTATTTAGTTGCAACTGATGCAATTGGAATGGGTATTAATATGGATCTCGATAATGTATATTTTTCAAATTCAAAAAAATTCGATGGAAAGAAATTAAGAAATTTGAATATATCTGAAATTGGACAGATTGCTGGAAGAGCAGGAAGATATTTAAATGATGGAATTTTTGGTACAACTGGAGAATGTAAAGAAATAGGACCAGAAGAAATAGAAGCATTAGAAACTCACAACTTTCCTGATATTCAAACAATATTTTGGAGAAACTCAAAATTAAATTTTACAAGTAAACTATCACTACTTAAATCTTTAGAAGAAAGACCTCAAAAAGACTGGTTAAGAAGAGTAAGTGAATGTCAAGATGAAAAAGTGTTAAAATATTTTTTGAAAGAGGCTACTCATATAGAAATACAAGATAATAATGAAATTTTACAAATACTTTGGGAATGCTGTCAAATACCAGATTTTGTAAAGAAAACATATGGTCATCATTTTGAAGTTGTGAGTAAAATTTTTAATTTTTTAACAACTAAAAATAAAAAAGTTTCAAATCAATACATGAAAGAACAACTGTCTTTAATAGATAAATTAGATGGAAACGTGGACTCTTTATCTAATAGAATTGCTAACGTTAGAACATGGGCTTACGTTTCAAATAAGTCTAATTGGGTTGAAAACCAAGACTATTGGATTGAAAGAACTAAAAATCTTGAAGATAAACTATCAGATAGACTACACGAAGAATTAACAAAAACGTTTATTGATAAAAGAGCAAGTGTTTTAGCTAGAGGTTTAAAACAAGATATTATGTTTGAAACTGAAATTATTAATGATGAAGAAGTAATGATTAACCAGCAATATATTGGGCGTTTGCAAGGTCTTAGATTAGAATTAGATTTAAAGGTCGATACATTAGATGCAGATGTGAAATCATTGAAAAAGGCAGCAAGACAAAATGTTGGTCCTGAAATTATTAAAAGAATAACACAAATAATTGACACAGGTTTAATTGAACTAAAAGATGATTTTAAAATTTATTGGAATAATAATCAAATAGCCAAATTAATTCCTGGCTCCGATTATCTTAATCCACAAATTCAATTAGTCGTTGATGAAATGATTGAGAATACTGAAAAACTTAGACTAAACTCTTATTTACAGACATGGATTAATGACAAAATTGAAACTGAGCTAAAAAGTCTAATAGATTTAAAAAATGTTAAAGATAATAATTCAGAATTAAGAGCTTTGGCATATCATCTTTATGAAAATAATGGGGTAGTCAAAAGAGATACGGTTTTAAATTACTTAAATAAACTAAATCAAGATGAAAGAAAAAAATTGAGAAACCTAGGAGTAAAATTTGGTAGATATCATGTTTTTTTATTTAAATTATTTAAACCAAGTTCAGTATCATTAAGAATTCTTTTATGGAAAAACTTTAATGAGAAAAATTTAGACTTTATACCTCCAACATTTGGGTTAAACTTTTTAGAGGAAAAGAAAATACTAAATAAAAACCTAATGCTCTTAAGTGGTTTCGAAAAGTTTGAGAATTTTTATGTAAGAATAGATATTTTGGAAAGATTATTTCTAATGATTTTTAATACTAAGTCAGAAGATAAAGTTAAAGAAATAAAGTTAATTCCAGACATGTTGAATTTGTTAGGTTGTAATAAAGAAAATTTTGTGAAACTAATAAAAAAAATGAATTACAAAACTTACGAAAAGGATAATTACGTTTACTTAAAATATATACCCCTAAAAAAAATAACTAAAAAAAATATAAGTAAGAATATTAAGGATAATCCATTTAATGTTCTTTCACAACTAAACTTGAAGTAATGTTTAATATTTTTAAAAAAAATGTGTCTGATAAGGAAAGTAATAATCCATCGATAATGGCAGTCGCTTGCTTATTAATTCATTCAGCTAAAATTGATGAAAATTATACTGATAAAGAAAAAAAAATTATCAAAGATGCAATTATTGAGATGGGTGGTGGAAGTGAAAATATTGACAAAATAATTAAAGAAGCCGAGGAAAAAGAAAAAGACTCTAATCAAATACTTGATTTTACTAGAGAGATTAAAAATATTAATGAAGAAGACAAAAAAATAATAATAGAAGCGTTATGGGATATTATCTATTCTGATGAAGACGCTGATATGTATGAAACAAACCTTATGAGAAGGTTATCTGGATTGCTTTATTTAGATCCAAAAGTTGTAGGTGACATAAAAAAGAAAGTTAGCCAAAAAAAAAAATGACATATTTAGTAAATGATAAATGCATCAAATGTAAATTGATGGATTGTGTAGAAGTATGTCCTGTCGATTGCTTTTATGAAGGTAAAAATATGCTTGTAATTAAACCCGATGAGTGTATAGATTGTGGCGTTTGCGAACCAGAATGTCCAGTTGATGCCATAATATCAGATAATGATGATGATGGTGGAAGATGGCTAGAAGTTAATGAGAAATACTCGGACTTATGGCCAAACATTAGTGAAAAAAAAGATCCCCCAGCGGATCATGAGAAATTTAAACATGTAAAAAATAAGTATGAAAAATATTTTAAAGAAAATCTTGAATAATAAAAAAACTAAAAAAATAGTTAAGAAAAAATCCAAACCTGTAAAAAAAGGAATTAAGCCAAAAAAAATTTCTAAAGTAGTAAGATTTAAAAAAGTAAAAAAAGAATTAAAAAAAAAGAAAATAATAAAGGAGGCAAAAAGTAAAGATAAAGTTAAAGTTGAAGTCAAAGCTGACCCACTAAGAATACCTAAAAATAATGAGCAAAAGCCAGAAATTAAGAAAATCAAAAAACAAGAGACTGAGAAAAAATTATTTAAAGCGAAAGATTATGTTGTCTATCCTAAACATGGTGTAGGCCAAATAACTGAAACTAAAAAAGTAAATATAGGTGGAATTGATGTAGAGACTTACATACTTAAATTTGAGAAAGATAAAGCTAATGGTATGGTGCCAGTAAATAAACAAAATCATTTAAGACCATTAGCAACAATAAACCAAATAAATAAATGTATAAGTATTTTAAAAAGTAAACCAAAAGTAAAACGTTCAATGTGGAGTAGAAGAGCCCAAGAGTATGAAGCAAAAATATCATCAGGTAAAATTTATGATTTGGCAGAAGTTGTCAGAGATCTAAATAAAGGTGACGATATAATGATTGATCAATCTTACAGTGAGAGACAGTTATTTGAAAAAGCTTATGACAGACTTTTGACAGAGATACAAATAGTAATGGGTTCAAGTTTAGAAGATGCACAAAAAAAACTTGATAAAGCATTAAAGAGAAATTTGGAAAAACAAATTCAAAAAGTTGAAGATAAAACTGTAGCTGAAGAAATAATAAATCAAGAAATAGCAGAGTAAAAAAAAACGCTCCCCACGCAAGCGCCATGAGAAGCGTTATCAGTTAAAAAGAATACTAAACTATCTTCTTTTTTTCTTCTTAGCTTTTTTCTTAGCTTTTTTCTTAGTTTTCTTTTTAGCAGCTTTCTTTTTTCTTTTAGCCATCTTTAGCTCCCT
>CACKZV010000015.1 GCA_902604795.1 uncultured Pelagibacteraceae bacterium
TTGATAAATCTTTAAAAGATTTAGAAATTGAAGCTGAAGCATCAAAAAAAATGGAGGAAAAATTCACCCTTTACAACTTTCATTGGATGTTCAAGATGCAATGAATGAAAATGATTGGCTTGTAATCGATGGAGGAAATACTCATTTTTGGTCAGAAATTGCTATCAACATTGCAGGTGCTAAAGGGAAAAAATTAAAAGGGATTTTGCATCCTGGAACTTTTAGTATGTTAGGTGTTGGAGTTTCATTCGCTCTATCTGCTAAAAATCATAATCCAGATTCAAATGTAGTTCTGATTAGCGGTGATGGTGCATTTTTATCAGGAGGCATGTCTATTGAAAGTGTATTTTATGAGAAAAAACCTATTACTGTTGTAATTGATAATAACGGGGGCCTTGCTTCAATTGGTCAACAACAAGAGAGATTATTTAAAAGTGGAAAAAGCGTGGGAACTGATTTTCGTGATATACCATTTCACAAGATATTTGAGGGTTTTGGAGGACATGGAGAATTAGTTAATAAAAGAGAAGAGCTAGGTCCAGCGCTGAAAAGAGCTATGGAAAGTGGAAAACCCGCATGCGTAAATGTTAAAGCAAAACCTGTATTAAGCCCAATAGTCTCTGCAGTTGCAAGTAAAAGAGAGAAATCATCAATAGAATAATTGTGGCAACTTTCTCTTCTCACTTATTGGATGCAACAAATGGCTCGCACGCTGCAAATGTTGAAGTAATTATTTATCAAATTAATGAAAATGGTAAAAAGAAAGTTTTCCGTGAGACTAAATCTGATGAAGGTGGACGAATAATCCTAGAATTTGAATTAAGTAAAGACGACTGCAAGTGTGAGTATGAAATGGTTTGTAAAACCGGCAATTATTTTTCAGAAAAAAAAATTGTTTCAGAAATTAACATTAAATTTCAAATGGAAGATCAAAATAAAAAATATCATATTCCAATAATAATTTCTAAAAATAGCTATACAGTGTGGTGGTCTAAATAAAATGAGTAAAGAAAATTTAATTACACAAAAAAATATAAAATTAAATATGTCTAGGCGTATAAGACGAACTCCATTTACAAATAAAGTAGAGGAATGTGGAGTATCTGATTTTACTGTTGTTAATCACATGCTACTACCAAAAGGTTTTAAAAATACTGTAGAAGAAGACTACTGGCATTTAAAAGAGCAGGTTCAAGTGTGGGATGTGTCTTGCCAGAGACAGGTACAAATTACAGGACCTGATGCTGAAAAATTGGTGCAAAAAATGACACCACGATCCATAAAAAAAATGGAGACTGGTAAATGTTTTTATATTCCAATAATTGACGACACAGCTGGGATGATTAATGATCCAGTTTTATTAAAACTAGACGATGATATGTTTTGGATTTCTATTGCAGACTCAGATATTTTGCTTTGGGCAAAAGGAATTGCTTTGGGATCAAAATTAAATGTAGAAATTATCGAACCAGATGTATATCCACTAGCTATTCAAGGTCCGAAATCTGAGGATCTACTAATTTCAATTTTTGGTGACGATATAAAAAAATTGAAATTTTTTAATTTTAAAGTGTTTGATTTTTTAGGAACTAAACAAATTATCGCAAGATCTGGTTACAGTAACCAAGATGGTTTTGAAATATATTTTAAAGGATTTGAAACACATTTTAATGAGATAGAACTCGGAGAAAAACTTTGGGATACCATATGGGAGAGCGGACAAAAATTTAATATTTCTCCAGGATGTCCAAATTTAATTGATAGAATTGAGGCTGGGTTAATGTCTTATGGAAATGACTTTACAAGAGAAAATAATCCACTTGAGTGTAATCTTGAAAAATACTGCAAACAAGATGATGATCATGATTTTATAGGTAAAGAGGCTTTAAGAAAGATCCAATCTGATGGAATTGTACAAAGAATGAGAGGAATTCTGTTTGATGGAGATCCGTGTAAACCAACCGGTGTGCCTTTACCAGTATACTCAAAAGATAATGCAAAAATTGGGCAAATTGCATCTGGAATATATTCTCCAGGATTTGGAAAGAATATAGGTCTTTCTATGATTTTAAGAGATTATTGGGAAATTGGAAATGAGGTTTTTGTAAATACTTTCAATGGAAAAAATAGAAAAGGCATTATAACTTCTTTACCATTCCCAGATTAACCGTATATTTATTGAAATGTTTAAACCTGTAATTGCTGGCTTCTCAAGATCCCCTTTCACAATGGCAAGAAAAGGTGCGCTCGTAGATACAAAGCCAGTAAATTTACTAGCGGAAGTGATTAAAAATTTAGTTGCTAAGTCCAATGTTAAAAAAGAGGATATTGAGGATATTGTTGTTGGTTGTGCATTTCAAACTGGAGAGCAGTCATTTAATATTGGAAAGTTAACAACATTTTTAACTAATATGGATGTTAAAACTTCTGGAATGACAGTTGATAGATGGTGTGGTTCCTCAATGGAAGCTATTCATATTGCTGCAGGTAAAATTTCGTTAGGAGCAGGAAAAGTATTTATATGTGGAGGGGTTGAAAGTATGACTAGAGTTAATACAGGTTTTGATCCAATACCTTATCCAGAAAATAAAAATGATAATCCTCATGTTTATTTTTCAATGGGAACTACTGCTGAAAATGTTGCCAAAAAATATAATATTTCAAGAAATGAACAACAGGAATTCGCAATCTCAAGTCATCAAAAAGCACATGAAGCACAAACAAAAGGTAATTTTAAAAATGAAATTGTATCAATCGGAGATTGTGATATCGATGGAAATATTAGACCAGGCAGCACGATGGAAAAGTTGGATGGATTAAAACTCGCATTCGATGAAAATGGTACTGTTACAGCAGCTACTTCATCACCTTTAACCGATGGTGCAGCTGCAACATTAATTTGTGAAGAAAGTTATGCAAAAGAAAATAATTTAAATATTTTGGGAAGAATTGTATCTACTGCAGTGCAAGGGTGTGATCCTGACTATATGGGATTAGGTCCAATTGGTGCATCAAAAAAAGCTTTGGAAAGAGCTAAATTGACAGCAGATAAAATTGATATTGTTGAATTGAATGAAGCTTTTGCGTCGCAATCCTTAGCATGTATTAAAGATTTAGGTATTGATAAAGATAAAGTTAATTTAGATGGCGGAGCGCTTGCCCTTGGACATCCTCTTGGAGCAACAGGCGCAAGAATTACGGGCAAAGCTGCTGAATTACTAAAAAGAGAAAATAAAAAATACGCACTTTCAACTCAGTGTATTGGTTTAGGTATGGGAATTGCTACAGTGATTGAGTCTGTAAACTAATTTATCTATTTATTCCTCTTAATCTCTCAGATCTTCTTCTCAAAAGTTCAGCAGTTAGTAAAATTAATACTGATAAAACTATTAAGCAAGTTGCTACAGCTAAAATTGTAGGACTAAGCTGCTCTCTAAGACCTGTCCACATTTGAATTGGAATTGTTGTATTATCTAAGCCTGCTAAGAATAATACGACTACAACCTCATCAAATGATGTTACAAAAGCAAATAAACCACCTGAAATTACTCCTGGTAATATTAATGGTAAGGTAATTTTCATAAATGTATTATAAGGACTGCTTCCAAGACTAGATGCTGCACGTGTTATACTATGATCAAAACCTGATAATGTTGCAGTAACTGTTATTACAACAAAGGGAGTTCCAAGAATAATGTGTGCTAATATAATACCCAAGTGTGTTGCTGCTAAACCTACTTTTGCCATAAAAAAGAATATTGCAACACCTGAAATAATCAGTGGAACTATCATTGGAGAAATTAAAATTGCCATTATCAAACCTTTATATGGCATATGTCTGCTGCTTAAACCCAATGCAGCAAGAGTACCCAAAATAATTGATCCTAAAGTTGCAAATATAGCAATTATAAAACTATTTCTTGCTGCTAATCCCCACGGATTTTTCGTTCCATAAATCATATCATTATACCACCTTAATGAAAAAGCATCTGGATCCAGTCTCTTCATTCCATCTGTAAAGACTAAAAATTCCTCCGCATTAAATGATAATGGAAAAATTACAAATAAAGGTGCAATTAAAAAGAAGAAAACACATCCACAAACAAAAAGATAAAAATAATGCCAAATTCTATAATGTGGTTCTGTATATTTCGGTAAAGCCATAATTATCCTAGTTTAATATTATCAACTCCTACCAGTTTGTTATAAATCCAATAGATTACAAGTACTCCTGTCAAAAGCATTAAACCCATCGCAGATGCAAAACTCCAATCTAAAGTACTCTTCATGTGATATGCTATTTGGTTACTAATAAGTGTTCCTGAAGCTCCACCTACTAAGGCTGGTGTAATATAATAGCCAATTGCTAAAATAAACACTAGTAGACAGCCTGCTCCTATTCCCGGAATTGTAAGTGGAAAATAAACTTTAAAAAAAGCAGTAGCTGGTGTTGCTCCTAAAGATTTGCCAGCTCTCATCAGACTAGGTGATATTGTTTTCATAACACTGTACAAAGGTAACACCATGAATGGTAATAATATTTGTGTCATTGCTACATAGGTTCCAGTTTTATTGTACATCATTTCTGGTCTGTTATCGTCTGCAACGAGACCTATCCAAACAAAAAAGTCATTAACAATACCCTGTTGTTGTAAAAGAATCATCCAACTAGCAGTTCTTACAAGTAAAGAAGTCCAAAAAGGCAATAACACACAAATCATTAGCAAATTACTATATTTCATGGGTAGGGTTGCCAATAAATGTGCAATTGGATAAGCCATTAAAAAACAAAACAAAGTTACAAAGAAAGCAACCTCAACTGTTCTAATCCATAAAATTCTGTGAATTCGTCTATCTTCAGATACTTGAACAATTTTTCCATCTTCATTTGAGTACATATCTATACCCTTAAGATATTTTGAATATGTATAAGATGGAGCTCTTCTTTTAATTGCTCTCCAATATTCAACATTTCTCCATCTTTTGTGAACTTTCATTATTTGTTCTTTGTAGTTTCCTTCCTCGAATTTCTTTTGTTTTCTGGCAAGTTTTTTTAAAACACTTTTAAAACCATTTTTTTCATAATTTAATTGTGTCTGTAATTTTCCTGCAGTTTTATTCTTAACTAAAATTTTATAATCTAAATAAAATGCTTCAAAAACTTCTTCTGGAGGAAGTTCTTTACCATCCCAGTTCTCCATTGCTTTATAGGTTTTGGGAAGCATATTTGTAACCATCTTATCATCTATGCTTCTAGAGAACATGTCTCCAATTGGAATCATGTATGTGATAATTAAAAATAATAATAATGGTGCAACTAGTAAAAAGGCTTTAATTTTATTTTTCTTTTCTGACTGTTTTAGACTTTCCTCTAAGGGAATTCCATCTGTTGTTAAAATTTTTCCTGTTTCTGAGCTCATAAAAAAAAAGGGCGGTCAATATGACCGCCCTTACTATAATATAAAATTAAAGTGTTTAAAACTTTAATTATTTAATACTAGCTTTCATAGCTTCCCATTTTTCACCAAGCTCTGTACCATTATCAGCCCAGTACTCAGCGTCTACTAAGAAGTATCTTTTAAGGTTAGCTGGTGCTGTTGGCATATGTGGAACCATATTAGTTTTTCCATCTTTATACCAAGGCTCTCCCGCTTGCATAACTGCAATTGATGATTTTCTCCATGGAGCATAAGCAATATATTTTGCACTTCCTGCTAACATCTCAGTACTTGTCATCATTGCTAAAGCCTTCATAGCGTCATCTTGGTTTGGTCCACCTTTTACTAATGCAAAATATTCATAGTCAAGACCTTGTCCATCCCAAACTTGAACTATTGGAGCACCTTCTCCAACTGCTGCATTGAAAAATCTTCCATTCCAACCAGTAGCCATAACAACTTCACCACTCATTAATAATTCTGGTGGTTGAGCTCCTGCTGACCAAAATACACATCCGCCATTTGGATCCTCACAAAGCGCTTTGA
The DNA here is from genome assembly GCA_902604795.1 of uncultured Pelagibacteraceae bacterium. Lineage (GTDB taxonomy): Bacteria > Pseudomonadota > Alphaproteobacteria > Pelagibacterales > Pelagibacteraceae > Pelagibacter. The sequence continues at coordinate 5,985 of CACKZV010000015.1, forward strand.
TTTTGTTCATTGCTCTGTCAACATATCCTGGTTCTTCTAATTTTTTGTAGATAAATTCTCCACCTTTACCCATTTTTACACCATCTGCTGCTAAAGCAATTTCTAAGTTAGTTAATGCACTTTTGTAAATAGCTCTTTTTCCAGGAAATCTTTTTGTATTAAAGAAATCTTTTAAAGTCGTTGGCGTACTTTTTAACAAATCACTGTTGTAAGCATAGTTCCAAGAATATAAGATATTTCCTACCGCACATTTACTTGGCATATCAGTAAAGAAGTCTTCACTAGCTGGTGTACCATCTGGTGCTGGCGGGAAATCTTTGTCAAAATCAAATTCAACAAAAATTCCTTCGTCACAACCATTAATAGTATCATAAGCGAATACGTCTATAATATCCCATGTGATTGCTCCTGCCTCTATTTGCGCTTTAATTTCTGAAAGTCCACCTGAATAGTCAACCCACTCAATCGGTACACCTAATGCTTTAGATGTTGGATCACCATATCCTAACTTTTGACTTTCTGTGTATGCTCCACCCCATGATGCAACAACTACTGCAAAAGCGGATGTAGATACAGAAACTGCAAATGTTAAAGCAAGTAATAATTTACTTAATTTTCTCATTTATCCTCCGTTTAAACGTTTTTTTATAAAAAAATAAGTACAGCAACATAGAATATAAGAGTCAACAGGTGATTTTGCCAAAAATGTAGTAATTTAGGTTATTTTGGGTCTAAAGCTCGAGCATCATGGCTGTTCCAGCCGATATTAATTTCATTGCCAAGTTTTATATCTAAGTTTTGAGAACTGTTTGGAACTTTCAATATAAATTCTGAATTACCAAGTAAATTTAATCTAACTCTAGTATGATCCCCATGATAAATGACCTCTTCGATTTTTCCTTTTTGATTGTTATCCATTTTATCTTTAGGATTAATTAATGCTCTCTCAGGTCTAATTGATACAGTAGTTTTTTCACCAACAGATTTTACTGAAATCGGATTAGCAATTATTTCACCCTTTTCTAATTTCACTCTACATGTTCCATTTGAAATTTCAGAAACCTCTCCACCAAAGGTATTATTTTCCCCAATAAATTCTGCAACAAAGGAGTTCACAGGTTCTTCATATAACTTATCAGGACTTGATAGTTGTTGAACTTTACCATCATTAAATACCGCGATTCTATTTGACATAGTTAAAGCTTCACCTTGATCATGAGTTACATAAACTACTGTTACACCAATACTTTCATGAATGTGTTTAATTTCGTACTGCATACTTTCTCTTAAATTTTTATCTAAGGCACCTAAAGGCTCATCCATTAATACAACAGATGGATCGAAAACTAATGCTCTTGCAACTGCTACTCTTTGTTGTTGACCTCCAGACAACTGACCTGGCATTCTGTTTGCAAATCCACCGAGTGAAACCATTGATAAAGCTTTATCTACTTTTTTTTCTATTTCCACTTGAGACATTTTTCTTACCTTTAATGGAAATGCTAAATTTTCAAAAACTGTCATATGAGGAAACAGAGCATAATTTTGAAAAACCATTCCAATACCTCTTTTGTGTGGAGGAATATTTGAAATTGGATTTTTATCTAAATAAATTTCTCCATTAGTTGGAGTTTCAAAACCTGCAAGCATCATTAAGCATGTAGTTTTTCCTGAACCAGAGGGTCCTAGCATTGTTACGAACTCACCTTCTTCGATATCTAAATTTAAATCTTTAACTACTAATACTTTTCCATCGTAACTTTTGTCGACTTTATCAAATTTTACGAAATCTTCTTTTTTTGACATAGATTAGTTTTTAAAACATTTAGTTAAGTTGTTTGCAACAGTTAATTAGCTCTTAATGTGTAACTCTTTTGGAAAATTGCAGAATAATTCACACCCTTTTTCTGTAACTCTTATAGCCTCCGAAGCTTCAACTCCCCAATCACCAAATTGCATTACAGCTATCATATGAAAACAGGCATTCGGTACAAGTTCAGTCATTTCTCCTTTATATATATTAAGAGTATGTTCACCCCAATCTGGTGGATAACCTATTCCAATTGAGTAACCAGTTCTTGATTTTTTTTCTATGCTATATTTGTCTAAAATACCCCAAAAAGCTTTAGCTACATCATTTGCAGTATTACCGGGTTTAGTAGCATCTATTCCAGCTTGCAAAGCTTCGATAGTTTTGTTCATTGTGTCTATTTTTAATTGATCAGGTTTTCCAAGTAAGACTGTTCTGGCCATTGGCGCATGATATCTTTTATATACTCCAGATAACTCAACGATTGTTGCCTCACCTTCTACAAACTTGTCCTGCGTTGCTGTTAAATGAGATGCGGATGTCCCTTTTCCTGTTGGTAAGAGTGTTGCGATACTAGAATATTCTCCACCAAACTCAGGTGTCCCATAAAATAAAGTTTTTTGTATGTCACCTACTGCATCGCATTGTCTGACACCCGGTTTTATTACCTCCATTGCAGTCTTCATTCCTTTTTCTGAAATTAGTGCAGCAGTTTTCATATAATTAATTTCTGCATCAGATTTTGCAAATCTTGCCCAATTTACTAATCTTTGTGAATCTTTTATTTTTGCATTGGGTAAACCTTGTTTTATCTTTTCATAGCAAAAGGCAGTGAAGTAATGAGCATCCATCTCAACTCCAATTGAAAGCTTATCCCAATTTCTGTCTTTAATAATCTGTACTAAATAATCGTAAGGATGTTTTGGCCATGTATGAATATAATTTTCATCATACACAATTATATTTTCATCTTTGAGATACGTTTTTATGTACGCACCTCCCGAGTCTTGAGCTCTTACAAAACATAAAGGTTCATCAGCATTAACATGAACAATTGCACACTGAGCATAATAAAAAGACCAGGCATCATAACCAGTTAAATAATTCATGTTATTAGTATCGTGAGAAATCAATAGTTCAATTCCTTTATCCTGCATCATCGACTGAACTTTTTTTAATCTTTGTTTATATTCATCTTTAGTAAATGACATAAATTTCTATCTAAATAATTTACCAAAACCTTCTACAAGGTTATTTTTATTTATTTGGACAAGAGTATCCCAAATCAATGCCTGATTGCTTGATAAAACAATCGTGTTAAGTTTTTTTTCAAGTTTATCAATTATTGGTAATACGGGAAGAGCTGTGCAAGATACAAATAATGCGTCTGCTCCATTTAAATCTATTTTAGACAAGACATCATATAAATAATTTTGGTCTACTTTGCCTATGTCGTAATCTGCCTCTATATCAAAGTATGAATTGGATGTTATTTCAAATCCCTCTGACTTAAAATATCCTATAACCTCATCATTAAGTTTTTTGCTGTAGGGAGTAAATAGCGAAAGTTTTTTAATATTTAACTTTTTTAATGCTTTTATTGCGGCTGTACTTGGCGTTGTAACTTGGGCCATTGGTTTTGCTGCTTTTACCTTTTGCTTAATAGCGTTATAGCCTGCTGCAATAGTTCCAGAAGTACATCCATAGACTACACAATCAATATCTTGATCTGGTAAAATGTCTTTTGTTACACTGGTTACTTTATCTGACATTTTGATCAGATTTTCTTTAGTTAAAGGATTATAACACTCTATTCTATTAACAAAAAAATCAATTTCTCTATCCTTAATTACATTTATAAAATCTCTTTCAATCATAAAATCACTTGCAAGAGCAATAAGGCCAACTCGTGGATTTGATTTACTTATGTATTTTGGCTCTATTTTTGTTGAATTCATATTTTAAAAGAGTGAATATATCATAAGTTCTTGAATAATCATTAATATTAAATGAATTGAATGAATTTTAAAGATACTCTAGTTGCATCACTTGTTCCTATCTTTTTAGGTTTTGGTTTTGTAATTGCCAAACCTGCTTTTGAATCTTTTCCTCCAATACTTCTCATGGGATTAAGATTTATTTTTGCTGCTTCTATTTTAATTTGGTGGTTTCCTATTCCAAAAGGTTTCTTAAAAAAAATCTTTATCGCTTCGTTTATAGCAAACACCTTGCAATATAGTATTACCTATACTGGTTTAAATTTTATAGATGCATCAGCGGCAGTATTATTAGTACAAACAGAAGTTCCATTTGGAGTAATATTTGCTTTTTTCATGTTGAAAGAGAAACCAACTTTAAGAGCTTTAATCGGTATAGGAATCGCATTTATAGGAGTTTATATTTTAACTGGTTCACCTAATTTAGATGGAAAAATATTTGGTATCGCTCTTACAATTTTAGGTTCAGCAATTTGGGCACTTGGCCAAGTAATTGTTAAACCTTTGAGTAAAGAAATTAATCCTTTAGCTTTAGTTGCTTGGCTTGCATTATTTTCAGGACCCACTTTAATTTTAATTTCTGCAGTAATTGAAGGTGATACCATATCATATTTATCAACTGCTAAATTTAATCATTGGTTAATAGCATTTTACATTGGATTTATAATGCAACCTATAACTTATGGCTGCTTTTATTATGTTCTAAAAAATAATCCATTATATAAAGTGTTACCCATAGTGACTATGGGTATACCACCGACTGGATTGCTTGCAGCAATTTTTTTATTAGGTGAGAAACCAACAAGTGAATTATTTATTGGAGGTGTGGTAATAATATTTGGTGTCATAATGATATTATATAAAAAGAAAGAGGAGGTTAATTAATGCATATAGGATTTATTGGTTTAGGAAATGTTGGAGGAAAACTAGCTGGGAGTTTGTTGAGGAATAAATTTGATTTAACAGTTAGAGATTTAGATAAAAATTTAACAAAACAATTTGAAGGCTTGGGGGCTAAAATTGCAAAATCTGCTAAAGAGCTGGCTGAGAAAGTTGATTTAATAATAACTTGTCTTCCCTCTCCTGAAATTTGTGCAGAAGTGATGGAGGGAGAGAACGGAATTCTTGAAGGTATTTCAGAAAATAAAATATGGTTGGAAATGAGTACAACAGATGAGGCAGAGGTAAAAAGGATTGGTAGAAAAGTAATTGAAAAAAAGGCAATACCCCTAGATGGTCCAGTAAGTGGTGGATGCCATAGAGCCGCGTCAGGAAATATAGCAATATTTGTTGGTGGAGAAAGAGTTGCATTTGAAAAGATATTACCTGCCTTAACTGTAATGGGACGTAAAATATTACACACAGGGGAATTAGGTACTGCTTCTGTCCTTAAAGTAATTACAAATTATTTAGCCTCTACACATTTAGTTGCTCTTGGGGAGGCATGGACAGTAGCTAAAAAGTCAAACCTAGATCTTGCAAAAACCTATGAAGGAATTGCTGTTTCCTCAGGTAACTCATTTGTTCATGAAACAGAAAGCCAAGTCATATTAAATGGTTCTTATAATATAAATTTTACGATGGACCTTGTCTTAAAAGATACCGGTCTATTTGATGAGCTCGCAAAAAAATTAAATGCACCTTTGGAAATTTCCCCTAAGATAGTTGAAATATTTAAAGATGGTCAAAAAAAATATGGCTCAAGAGCCTGGTCATCTATGATAGTAAAAAGAATGGAAGATTTAAATAAGATTGATTTTAGAGCTGAAGGGTTTCCCGAGGAGTTGACTGATATTGAGCCTGAAGAAAAAGGTTATGAAATTTAAATTCTGTGTTAAAGTGCATTTATGATTGAAAAGAAAAATTTTTATATAAACGGAAAATGGGTTGCTCCAGTCAAACCTAATGACTTTGATGTAATTGATCCATCAACTGAAGAGGCTTTTGCTGTAATTTCTCTAGGATCTAAAGAGGATACTGATAAAGCTGTAAGTGCTGCTAAAGTAGCATTTGAAACCTGGAAAGAAACTTCGAAAGAAGAGAGAGTAAAGTTATTAGAAAAATTTTGTGAAATTTATAATAGAAGATGGGATGAAATGGTTGAAGCACAATCAATGGAAATGGGTGCACCATTAGATTTTGCATCAGAGACTCATACTAAAATGGGAGCAGATATATCTAAAAATGTAATAGATATTTTAAAAGATTTTAATTTTGAACATCAGTTTGATCCAAAATCAAACAATCAAATAAGATATGAGCCAATTGGAGTTTGTGGATTAATAACGCCATGGAATTATCCAATGAACCAAATAGTACTTAAGGTCATACCAGCACTTGCAGCTGGTTGCACAATGATTTTAAAACCGTCAGAAGTGGCTCCAGTATCAGGTGTTTTGTTTGCAGAAATAATTGACGAAGCTGGGTTTCCTCCAGGTGTATTCAATTTAATAAATGGTAACGGAGAAGTAGTTGGAAATCATATATCTGGTCATCCAGATATTGATATGGTTTCATTTACAGGATCTACAAGAGCGGGAAAGCTGATACAGAAAAATGCAGCTGATACAATTAAAAAAGTTACACTTGAACTTGGCGGTAAAGGTGGAAATATAGTATTTGAGGATTCTTATCCAGATGCTGTTAGAGATGGAGTAAGAACTATAATGAGCAACACTGGGCAGTCGTGTGATGCTCCAACACGAATGCTAGTTCAAAGATCAATTTATGATAGAGCAGTAAAAGAAGCTGTAGATGAAGCAAATAAAATTAAAGTAGATGTGGCATCTAAAAAAGGTGATCACATTGGACCTTTAGTATCCAAAGTTCAATATGATAAAGTTGTAAATCTTATAAATGAGGGAATTAAAGAAGGTGCAACTTTAGCTGCCGGTGGGCCTGATCTACCAAATGGTCTAAATAAGGGGTATTTTGTTAAACCAACAATTTTTACCGATGTAAACAACGATATGAAAATTGCTAGAGAAGAAATATTTGGTCCAGTACTTTCAATTATTCCATTTGATACTGAGGAAGAGGCAATAAAAATCACAAACGATACTTCTTACGGATTAGGTAATTATTTACAAACTGAGGATAAAGAAAAAGCAAAAAGAGTGGCTAGAAAAGTAAGAGCAGGAACAGTTTATATCAATGGCCAAGGAGCCGAAACTGGAGCACCTTTTGGAGGATTTAAACAATCAGGAAATGGTCGAGAGGGAGGACTATGGGGATTTACTGAATACCTAGAGGTTAAAGCAATTACTGGTTGGAATTAAAAAATTATATTCAAAATAATTGAGGTTGAGATGATTGGTTATGTAATGGTGGGAACAAACAATTTAGATGCTGCCATTAAGTTTTATGATGAAGTTTTGAAAGTTATTGGGCTAACAAGAAACGAAACTGTAGAAAATGATTATGCCGCATATGGAAAGAAAAATACAAACGAAATAGAGTTTTACATTACAAAACCGTTTAATAAAAAAGAAGCAACTTTTGGAAATGGAACACAAATATCATTTATAACATCTTCGAGAGTTATTGTTGATAGATTTCACGAAACAGGACTAAAAGCTGGAGGTACTAGCGAAGGATCAGGGGGGGAACGACCAGAAGGATCAGGAGTTTATTATTCTTACGTACGTGATCTTGATGGAAATAAAATTTGCACCTTCACAAATAACAAAGAATAATACTATGTCTTATTCATCAATTCATGAAAAATTAGAAAATAATAAAACTATTATTTTAGATGGTGGTATGGGCGCTGAATTAGAGAAGAATGGCGCTAAAATGGATGAAAAAATGTGGTGTGGAAAATGCTCAGTAGATCAACCAGAATTAGTAAGAAAAATTCATGAAGATTATATAAATGCGGGTGCTGATGTAATAACGACTAATACATATAGTACTACACCTATATCGATGAGACAGTATGGTTATGAAAACTCGATTGAGGATTTTAATAAAAAAAGTGTTCAAGTTGCAAAAGAAGCAATTAAAAATTCAAACAAAGATGTTGCTCTTGCTGGAAGCGTTTCAACTTTTGGTAATTTTTATAAACTTGGAGTTAAAGCAATGGTACCTGGCTTTGACGAACAACTAAAGATTTTATCAGGTGAAGGAGTAGATCTAATCATTTTAGAGGCTATGTCTTCTCAGGCTGATATTGTGGAAACAATGTTAAACTGTTCTACAAAGATAAGTATACCAGTTTGGTTGTCAGTATCATGTGTAACGAATGATCAAAATCAAATAATGCTCGGTTACAACGATTCAATTGACTCTGATACTAATATCTATGAAAATTTTGAAATATCTATAAATAATTTTAAAAAAATTCATAACGGTCCAATTTTAGTAGCTCACTCTGATATTAAAACTACAGGCAAGGCAATAAAAACTGCGAGAGAAAATTTTGATGGAGTTATAGGTGCGTATCCAAATAAAGGATATTATGAAAAACCACATTGGAGATTTATAGATGACATGACTCCAGATGATTATTTGAATGAGGTAAAAACGTGGATTAAAGACGGAGCTCAAATTATAGGTGGCTGTTGTGGAATAGGAGTTGATGAGATTAAAGCCATTTCAATTTTAAAAAACTAAAGTATAAATTAATAAATAATGAAAACATTTATTGGCGGTATTGGTTGTTTTTGGGATGAAACTAAGTACGAAGGTATTGAAGGTATAATCTCTACCGAATGTGGTTACTGTGGAGGGGATGATCCCAATGTAACCTATAAAGCTGTGTGCGGTGGTGACACTGGCCATATTGAAGTTGTAAAAGTTCAATATAATGAAAAAGAAAAATCGTATGAGGACATGGTTAATCTATTTTTTGAATTGCACGACTCTACACAAGTAAATAGGCAAGGTACTTATGTAGGAATTCAATATAGATCAGAAATATTTTATAATACTGATGAAGAAAAAAAGATTGCTGAAAAAGTATTAAAAGAGGTGAACAAAAAATTAGATGGCAAGGTATCAACAAAAATATCTAAGGAAAAAAATTATTGCAAAGCAGAGGGGTATCACCAGAAATACGAACAAAAAAAATCTTTAAAATATTGAAAATAATAAAATTAGCTTCTGTTAAAAACCCTGAATTAAAAACAATTAGAGATAATAAGGCTTTATGGAATCTTCCAAAAACTAGAAGATTTGGTTACAGAAATTTACATAAAATAAATAGGTACAGTCTTTATCTGAGATCTGATCTAGTATTAAAACTACAGTCAAAACCCAATAATAAAATTAGTAAAATACCATTGGTAAAAAAAATGATCAAAAATAAATCTTTTTGTTCAATAATCGTTGGCGAAGGTCAAAATATATTATTTGAAAAATACGCTAAAGATTTCAAAAAAAATCAACCACAGACAATTATGTCAATAACTAAAATGTTTGTTAACTTATTTGTAGGTGAACTTGTGAAAAATAAATCAATAGATTTGAATAAAAAAGTTTCACATTATTTGCCTAAAATCGGAAGCGGTTACGCTAATGCGAAAGTACAAGATGTTTTGAATATGAATATTATAAATTCCTATACCGAAGATTATACTAAAGCATATTCTTCCTCTTTTTTACATGAGCCAGTTGGAGGTTGGAGACTTCCAAAAAATTTAAAAAATAATTTAAGCCAAGAAGAATATTTAAATACAATTAAAAAAATTAAAAACAAAAGTTTAATAAATAAATCTGCATATGCATTTTACAAATCTGCAAATACTGATGTAGTAGGATTAATTGTAGAAAAGGTAAGTGGAAGAACTTTAAGAGATTGGGTTTTATCAGCAGTTGAAGCTGCCGGCTTTGAAGAAGGTTTATATATTGCCTCTGATAGATATGGGATGCCATGGATGTCTGGTGGTGGTTGTTTAATTACAAGAGATTTTTTAAGAATGGGTTTGCTTTTTGCAAGAAAAGGTACGGGGGTTGGAAATAGAAAAGTTGGATCACCTTCTTTTTTAGACAAAACTATTAAAAATTTAGGACCTAAATACATGGAATTATCAAAAAATAAATATTTGTATTACTCAAATTCAACAATGGTATCAGGTAACATGATTGGACACTCTGGGTATGGAGGTCAGTTTTTGGCAACAAATTTTAAAACCGGCAAAGTCGCAGCATTCTTTTCAGTATTGGAAACAAAAACTGCAACAAAAGAGAGTTATAAAGTTGATATGATTAATATGTTGATAAACTTAGTTAACAATTAAAATTAAAATTAAGAATACCTAGAAATTAATTTTTTGAGATGATTATCTGTGACACCACAACACCCTCCGATAATTTGAATTTGATCATCAATTAGTTTTCCACATTCATCAGCAAATTCATCCTCTGCGTATGTCACTGTTGCCTTATGTGTTTTTGTATCAAACTTATGTATCTCTGGATAAAACATAATTGGACCCTGCCAATTATTTTTAATTACCCTCAATCCATCGAAGGCATCAACAAGCCAAGTATGCATAATACCATAAACATCTCCGCCCATATTTGTTAGAGATTTCATAATATCATCTAAAAGAACAATCTTGTCATCAGGAATAAATTTTGGTTGCTCTTTGTATATACTTTCATCATAAATAAGTGATTTTTCTTTTTCAGCTCTAAAATTTCTTCCAATAACGTTATTATCAAACTTGCTTATACAGCAACTAAGTCCAACCCAAACAGGTAAACCAGTTTCTAATGCAGAGTTAAGTAAGATTTTTGAGTGATCTATATCTAATATCATTTCTAGAATTAAAAGATCGACTCCCTCTTCTTTTAAGATTTTAGCAGCCTCTTTATAATTTCTCTCTTCCTCTCTAAATGAGGGTATGTATTTTGGGTTTGGAACAAATTCATTTTCCTTCAATGAGAAAAAATTCGACATACTCCCTGCTATTCCAACTATATTTTCTTTTCCCTTATTCTTAATTGCCTTTTTGGCTATTTCGACAGATCTAACAATAAACTCCTTTGTTTCATTACCTCTATTAACGCTATTCATATTGTGTCTTGTAGTGCTAAAGGTATTTGCTGTAATAAGATCACAGCCTGCATCCATAAAATTTTCATGAACTTGTCTTACAATTTCTGGTGCTGTGATTGTTGCTAATGCAGAAAAAGCTGGCGTCATCTCACCTCCTAAGTTTGCAATCTCAGAACCATTTCCACCATCTAAGAATATTTTTGAATTTGATTTAAACTTTTCTTTAAACAGCATCTACTTTTCTTCTTTTGGTGCTAGAACAACAGCTAATACTCCTCCTACAACAATCATTGTACTTCCAACAACTTCTCTCCAACCAAATGTTTCGT
>CACKZV010000016.1 GCA_902604795.1 uncultured Pelagibacteraceae bacterium
ATACTTGGGCTGCTCAACCTGCCAACAGAACTCTTACAGTTGATGATCTTAAAAAAGCAAAAGGAAATAAAAAATTTACTCAAGTCACAGCTAATACAATAGATGAAGCCGAGGCCGCAGAGAAGGCTGGATTAGACATGATAATCTGCAATGCTTTTAATGTAGAACAGGTGAGAAAAGGATCAAAGAATCTATTTTTAACTGCTGCGCTAGTATTAAATAAGTTTGTCACTTCAGAAGATATAATGAGAGGAGCGTTTGAAGCCCTAGAAAATGGAGCTGATGCTGTAATGACACCTAGAAGTATGAAAATAGTAGAGATGTTGGCTAATGAAGATGTTCCAGTTATGGGACATCTTGGTTTAGTTCCAAGAAAATCCACATGGATTGGTGGATTAAGAGCAGTAGGAAAAGATAGTGAGGAGGCACACAAACTGTTTTTAAAATTTAAAAGATTGGAAGATGCGGGAGCTTTTTCTGCTGAATGTGAAGTTATCCCAGAAAATGTTATGGGAGAAATCTCTAAAAGAACAAATATAGTTACAGTTTCTTTAGGTTCAGGAAAAAAAGCAGATGTAATGTATTTGTTCATGGAAGATATATGTGGAGATACTTTAAATCCTCCAAGACATTCAAAATCTTATGGAAATTTATTAAAATTAAAAAATGAAATAAAAATTGAGAGAGTTCGAGCTCTTAAGGCATTCAAAAAAGATTCTAACGCAGGAAAATTTCCAGGAAAAAAACAGTCTTCAAATTTAAATAAAAAGGAGTTCGAATCTTTTCTTGATAAACTTGATTAATATGTTTCAGACTCTTTTTTGCTTATTGAGCCTTTCATTTTTTCAACAATTGCTTTAGCTCCAGCACTCATTGCTCTTTGATCAGCTCCAATTGTTACAAAATTAAAACCTTTATCAATCATTTTTTGAGCATACTCAGTTGTTCCATTATGTATTCCTGCGAAGATTTTATGTTTTTTGGCATGCTCTAATATTCTTAATATTTCTGAATAAGCTTTTGTATTCTCTGCTCTGTCAAACCCAGGTTTCTCTCCAATCGCTAAACTTAAGTCAGCTGGACCAATATATATTCCATCCACACCATCTGTAGACATAATCTCATCTAATTTATCTAAAGACTCTTTGGTTTCAATCATAGCTAACTTTAAAATTTCATCATTTGCATGATCGGCATAATCAGCTCCACCATAAATCAATCCTCTGACGGGACCAAAACTTCTATATCCTCTTGGAGGGTACATGCAGGCTTGTACAAATCTCTCTGCTTCTTCTTTATTGCTTACCATAGGACATATAATTCCATAGCAACCAGCGTCTAAAATTTTCATGATTTGGCCTGGCTCATTCCAATTTACTCTTGCAAGAGGAGTTACATTAGTTGATGAAATAGTTTGAAGCATTGGAAGTGCATTTGTATAATCAACAAGTCCATGCTGCATATCTACAGTTAGAGAATCCCAACCTTGATGTGCCATAACTTCTGCAGAAACAGTACTTGGTATTTGTAACCAACCATTTACAACAGGCTTACCTTCAGCCATCATTTGTTTGACTTTATTTTTTCTCATTAATAATTGAGACCGAAGTGAGTGTACTTAACGTTCAAATAATCTTTGATAGCCATAGAACCACCTTCTCTTCCATAGCCTGTTTGTTTTATTCCTCCAAAAGGCACTTCAGCAAAAGCAATTGTTGGATGGTTTACAGCACATGTTCCAGTTTCCATTTTTTCTGAGACTTTGTGCGCTTTTTCTAAAGAATTAGTGTAAATATAGCTTGCTAAACCAAGGTCATTATCATTTGCTCTTTCCACAACTTCATCTGTGTCTTTAAAAGTAAGCAATGGCACTAAAGGTCCAAAGGGCTCTTCTTTAGCAATTGTAAAATTATCTTTAACATTGTCAAAAACAGTTGGTTCATAGAAATATCCTTTATTAAAACCAGCTGGTCTCTTTCCTCCACATAAAACTGTTGCTCCCTCATTTTTAGTTTTTTCTACTAATGTCTCTATTTCATTCAATCTTTTTTCTGTTGTTAAAGGCCCTAGAATTGTATCTTCATCCATTCCGTTACCAACTTTAAGCTTGGTAACCTTTTCAACTAATGTTTTAGCAAATTCATCTTTTTTACTTTCATGAATGTAAAATCTTGCTGGTGATATACAAACTTGACCATTATTCCTAAATTTGGCAGTGATTGCCATGTCAGTTACTTTGTTTATGTCTACGTCGTCAAAAACTATGAAAGGTGAATGACCACTTAACTCCATTGTAACTCTTTGAACTTTTTCAGCAGCTTGTTTTAAAATTAGTTTTCCAACTCTTGTTGAACCAGTAATAGAAACTTTTTTTACTATATCAGATGATATTAATTGAGATGAGATTTTAGCTGGATCACCAGATAATAAATTTACTACTCCTGGAGGAACCCCCGCATCATTTATAATATTCATAAGTTCCATTACACTACCTGGAGTAATTACATCAGGCTTACAAATTACAGAACATCCTGCAGCTAAAGCAGTGGAAATTTTTCTTGAGGACAAAACTATTGGAAAGTTCCATGGTATTAATCCAGCAACAACTCCAACTGGCTCATATTTTACATACATTCTTGTATGTTCAAATCTACTCTCAACTATCTGACCATAAATTCTTTTCGTTTCTTCAGAGTTCCATTCAAAAATATCTGCAGCTCCTCCAACTTCCCCTTTTGCTTCTGATAGTGGCTTTCCAACTTCTAATGTTAACCACTTAGCCAATACATCAGTTCTCTCTCTCATTAGATCGGCAATTTTTCTAATAATTTTTGATCTTTGCCAAGGTGGAGTATTTCTCCAAACTTCAAGACCTTTTTCTGCAGACTTAAGTGCTTTGTTTACATCTTCTTCGCCTGCTTTAGATGCTTTACCTAAAACTTCTTCAGTTGCAGGATTTAAAACATCATAAGTTTCATTATTTTGTGATACTTGCCACTTGCCGTCAATGAATTGTCCAAATTTGCTATACATAATTTTTATTTTGTGGTTAATTAGTTGAATATTTGAGGAGAATATAACTAGAAAAATGAAAAAAATAAAGCTTACTTGCGCGCATGCATTGGTTAAACATTTAATAGCTCAGAAAGTTTATATTGATGGTCAAGTTAACCCTTTGTTTCCTGGTGTATTCGGTATTTTTGGACATGGAAATGTCGCTTGTCTAGGACAAGCATTAGAGGAAAATAAAGATCAACTCCCAACATTTAGAGGTCAACATGAACAAAATATGGCTTTAACAGGTGTGGCTTTTTCAAGAGCAAAAAGAAGAAAACAAATTTTTATTGCAACAAGTTCAGTTGGACCAGGATCAACAAATTTAGTTACAGCATCAGCAGTTGCTATGAGTAATAGATTGCCTATTTTATTTTTACCTGGGGACACGTATGCAAATAGAATGCCCGATCCCGTATTACAACAAGTGGAACATTTTTCAAATCCTGGAATGACGGCTAACGACTCTTTTAAACCAGTCACAAAATATTTCGATAGAATTACGAGACCTGAACAAATACTTCAATCTCTACCGCAAGCAATACAAACTATGCTTGACCCAGCAGACTGCGGTCCTGCATGTTTGTCTTTATGCCAAGATGTACAAGGAGAAACATTTGAATATCCTGAAGATTTTTTTAAAGAAAGAATACACAATATTAGAAGACCTAAGCCAGATGATTTTCAAATTAAACAAGCTGTTGAAAAAATTAAGAATTCCAAAAACCCAATTATAATTTCAGGTGGAGGAGTATTTTATTCTGACGCCATGGAAGAGTTAAGCAACTTTGCAGTTAAACATAATATACCAGTAACTCAAACAGTTATGGGATACTCAACAATGAAAAGAGATCATTCTCATTTTGTTGGACCAATAGGGGGTCTTGGAGGAAAGGCTGCAAATAATTTAGCTAAAGAAACTGATTTAGCAATTTGTATTGGTACAAAATTAGCTGACTTTACAACTGGATCATGGGCGAATTTTGAAAATCCTCAATTTAAGCTAGTTTCAATTAATATTGCTAGACATGATGCAAATAAGCATTTAGCAGAAGCAGTTATTGGGGATGCAAAAGTATCATTAATAGAATTGTCAAATGCACTTGGAGATTGGAGGTCATCTGATAGTTGGCATAAAAAATCACAAGATGAGCTTAAGTCTTGGAATGAATATGTAGATAAAGAGAGTGGTCCAACTAATCAAGAATTACCAAGTTATGCTCATGCTGTTGGAGCAATTTATAGGAATTCAGATCCAACTGATATAGCTGTAACAGCAGCCGGAGGTTTGGTCGGAGAAGTTGTTCAAGTTTGGCGGCCAAAAGAGTTAAATACACATGAAACAGAGTGGGGATTTAGTTGCATGAGTTATGAGATTTCTGGTGCTCTTGGAATTAAAATGGCAAACCCAGATAAAGATGTTATTGCATTTGTAGGAGATGGTTCATATTTATTAAATAATTCTGACATTTATTCTTCAGTATTAACGAATAACAAATTAATAATTATCGTGTGTGATAATGGAGGTCATGCTGTTATAAACAGACTTCAATTGTTCAAGGGTGGGAAAGAATTCAATTGTTTATTTAATTCATCAAATGTTCAAAATTTAAAAGAAATTAATTTTGCTCAACATGCAGCAAGTATGGGGGCAAAATCAGAACATGTTTCTAGTATTTCAGAATTAGAAGAGGCATTTAAAAGAGCAAAACAATCAGATGTAACTTATGTTATATCAATTAAAACACATAGTTATGAATGGCTTGAGGGATCTGCTTATTGGGAAAGTCCTACGCTTGAAATGCCAACATCAAAAGAAAATGAAGAAGCATTAAAACTCCACAAAGAAGGAAAATCAAAACAGAGACAAGGTGTTTAAAAACTTTTTATGAATAAGGTTTTTAAAATTGGTTTAATAGGTTGTGGACATATCGCTGAAACATATTTTAGAGCTGAAAAATATTTCAATAATATTAAAATTGTTAAATGTGCAGATATTAATGTGAAAGCTGCAAAAAGTTGTGCATTAAACTATGGAATAAAATTTTTAACTGTAAATGAACTGCTAAAAGATAAAGAGGTTGAAATTATTTTAAACCTTACAATTCCAAAAGCGCATTATTCAATATCTAAAAAAGCTTTAACAAATGGAAAACATGTATACTCTGAAAAGCCATTAGCAATAAATTTAAAAGATGGAAAAGATTTAATAAAATTATCAAAGAAAAAAAAGTTATATTTAGGTAATGCTCCCGATACATTTTTGGGTGGTGGAATTCAAAAATCAAAAGAACTAGTTGAAAAAAACATAATTGGAAAAATTAAATTAGGCAATGCAGTTTTTGCTTTTCCTGGAATTGAGTCTTATCATCCTAACCCTGAACCTTGGTTTGCAAAAAATGAGGGAGGCCCTGCTATCGATATGGGACCGTATTATATTACCGCTTTAGTAAATCTGTTAGGACCTGCAAAAAAAGTAACTAGCACCATCATTCAAGGTCAAAAATATAGAACTATTGGTATAGGACCCAAAAAAGGAAAAAAATTTAAGGTAGAATGTCCAACTACTTATTTATCTACAATCACTTTTAAAAATAACTCCGTTATAAGATTAACATTATCATTTGATGTAATAGCTCATCAAAGAAATCACATTGAATTATATGGAGAAAAGGGCTCAATGATTGTTCCTGACCCAAATATGTTTGGTGGATCAGTGTTAACTTGTAATAAATTTGGGGAAAATTGGAAAGAATTTAAGACTACAAAAATGTCTTTGGGACGTATTAACATAAGAACACAAAGTTCTAGAGCTAACGAAGCACCAACTAATGCAAACTATCGAGGAGCTGGATTATCTGAAATGGCATATTCAATTGAGAATAAAAGAAAACATTTATGTAATGGTGAGATATCTTTACATGTATTAGAAATTATTACTTCTATTATGAAAGCAGCTAAATTTGGAACATCTGTGTCAATTAATTCTAACTGTGTAAAACCAAAAAAGTTTTTAGAAATAGATGCAAAGAAATTACTTAAATAAATAGACCGTGAAGAAACATATAGTTATTTCGGATCCATATCCAAGAAGATTAGATTTAATCTTTTCAAAAAAAAAACTTAAGGAATTAAAATCAAAATATAAATTAATAACTGCTCCTAAGTTAAATAAAAAAGATTTTTATGAAAAAAATATTCATAAAGCTACTTTTATAATGGGTCAGCCAGATCTTGATAAAAATCTTTTATCAAAAGCTACTAAGTTGAAATGTATTATAAATGTCGAAAGTAATTTTATGGATAATATTGACTATGATTATTGCTTTAAAAAAAAAATTGATGTCATCGCTACATCACCTGTTTTTTCAAAGCCTGTTGCTGAAATAGCCCTAGGTATGACTTTGTCTATATTAAGAAATATACATAATGCTCATTTTGATTTTGTAAAAGGTAAAGAAAAATATGGTTTAAAAAGTAATTTGAATGCTTCCCTTTTGGCAAATAAAAAAATTGGTTTACTTGGTTTTGGAGATTTAGCTAAGGCGCTTTATCCATTGCTGCTACCATTTACAAAAAATATAAATGTTTATGACCCCTGGGTCCCAAATAAAATAATAAAAAAAGCTGGTTTTAAGTCTATTAATTTAAATAAAATGTTTAGTGATTGTGAGATTATTTATGTTCTAGCAACTGTCACAACTAAAAACAAAAATTTAATAAGCAAAAAATTATTAAATAAATTGAAGCCTAAATCAGTTTTTGTTTTAATGAGTAGAGCAGCAATAGTTAATTTTGTGGACCTAAAAAAAAGAATTAAAAAGGGAGATATATATGTCGCAACAGATGTATTTCCTGAAGAACCTGTAAAAAAAAATGATCCAATTAGAAAACTTAAAAATATATTGTTTTCAGCTCATAGAGCTGGAGCTTTAGAACAGGCTTTTTTTGAAATGGGCGATATTGTTATAAAAGATATGAACTTAATTTTAAAAAAAATGCCTCCAAAATTCTGCAAAAGGGCTCAAAGAAAAACGGTAAATCTGTTAGCCTCAAAACCTGTTGCAATTAACTGATTTTTTTATATTTTCTTCACTTATGTCATCAATTAATCAATTACTTCTAGAAGCAAAAAGTGTAACAAAATACTTTGGAACCATAACAGCCCTCGAGAATGTAAATTTAAAGATACATGCAGGAGAATGTCTTGGTGTTGTGGGTGATAATGGAGCTGGAAAATCAACTTTAATGAAGGTTTTATCAGGGCTATACAAACCAAGTGCAGGCTCATTATTCTTTGATGGTAAAGAGAAGATTTTAGAAAGCCCTAAAGATTCTCAAAATTTAGGTCTAGAAATGGTTTATCAAGACTTGGCATTAGCTGGCAATCTTCCAATAGGTGAAAATATTTTTTTAGGGCGTGAACCAACTAAAAATCTTGGACTACTTAAATTTCTAGATTATAAAAAAATTAAAGAACTTACTGATGCGCATCTTGGTAAATTAAAAATTAATGTCAAAAGTGCTGATCAAAAAGTAGAAGAACTTTCAGGTGGTCAAAGGCAAGCAGTTGCAATTGCAAGATCAACAGCATTTAATGCTAAAGTTGTAATAATGGATGAACCAACTGCTGCACTTGCAATTAAAGAGGTTGGTAAAGTTCTAGATCTTATAAATAGTTTAAAACAAACAGGTGTTGGAGTAATAGTTATCAGTCATAGAATGGATGATATTTTTGCCGTGTGTGATCGTGTGATGGCCTTATTCCAAGGAACAAATTTTGCAGAGTCTGAATTATCTAAAACTTCAAGAGATGAAGTAATAGGTTGGATTATGGGTAAAAAATAATTATGGAAAATAAAGATCAAGAAAAAAATTCGCTTTATTTAAAAATAATGCCATACCTTGAAAAGTATGGAATATTATTGCTACTGGTAATAATGATTGTAGTAATGCACTTCCTACAACCAGATGTTTTCTTATCCTGGAGAAATGTTACCAATGTATTCAAGCAAATATCCTGGCAATCGATGTTAGCATTAGGTGTGTTTATGGTGATAGTTACTGCAGGGATTGATCTATCGGTTGGATCAATAATGATGTTATCGTTAATGATCCTTGCAATAGTTGCTAAAGCAGGGGCGCCTTGGTACATAGTGGTAATAACGCCTTTGATTGCAGGATTTCTATGTGGTCTATTTAATGGATTAGGAATAACCCTACTGAGGATGCCTCATCCTTTCATAATGACTTTGGGAACATTGTATATCTTTAGAGGTACAGGAAATTTAATTTCAGGTGGAACGCCAATAAGTGGTTTTACAGACGAAGTTAGATATCTTGGTCATGGACGGATTGATTTAACTTGGCTTGGTTTAGAAAAATCACAATATTTACCAGTCAGTTTAGTTCTCATTGCAATTGTTTATATAATTTTTTGGATATTTATGAACAAAACTCGAACAGGAAAATGGATTTATGCAATTGGAGGAAATCCTAATGCTGCAAGAGCCTCTGGTATAAATGTTAATAAAATTCTTGTAATAGTTTACTCTCTTTGCGGATTTTTATCTGGAATTGGAGCACTTATTTTAGCTGGACGAACAGACTCGGGATATCCAAACGCTGGCTTACAATCTGAGTTAGATGCAATAGCAGCATGCATTATTGGTGGAGCGAGTTTTTTTGGAGGAAGAGGTACAGTTCTTGGAGTTTTTGCAGGTGTAATGATCATGGGTATTTTAAGAAATGGTCTAAATCTGATGGATGTAAGTTCATTTTGGCAACAGGTTCTGATCGGATCTATTATAGTATTAGCGGTATATATCGACGTTCTTAGAAGAGATCTTGGGACTAGAAAATAGCACACTTAATAGTTGTAATTGTAAATTTGATTGTCTTTTATAAACAGTTGAATTTTTTTTAAAAATTTAATTAAATTAATTTTTAATAATTATTAAAGGGGTAAAAATATGAGAGAACTAAACAGAAAAATCGTTGTTTTCATTTCAGCGATTTTTTTATTGATTAGCATGGGGTCAGTATCTTTTGCTGACGGACATGGTAAAAAAATCTTATTCAGTATTAAAGGACCTGGTTCTGGAAACCCATTCTGGGCTTCTGTAACAAAAGGTGCTGAAGAAGAGGCAAAAAAATTAGGAGTAAAATTAATTTTAATTGCTCCTCCACAAGAAGGTGATGTACAAGCTCAGATAAACCAAGTTGAGGACCAACTTGCAAAAGGTGTTGATGCACTTGCACTTGCACCAGGAGATCCAAACGCTTTTGCACCAATTGTAGATGATGCTATTAAAAGTGGTGTACCAGTTGTATTTGTTGATACAAAAGGAATTAATGAAGGTGTAACTTTCATTGGGACAAATAATATGAACGGTGCAGAATTAGCTGCAAAATTTATTTGTGATAAAACTCCAAAAGGATCCGATGTTGCAATTCTTACTGGCATTGAGTCTCAATCGACTGCATTACTAAGAAGAGATGGAGCAATTAAAGGATTTAAAAACTGTGGTTTAAACCTTGTTGCTACTCAAACAGCTGAGTGGGATACTGCAAAAGGTAGATCAGTTACTGAGTCAATTATCTTGAAAAATCCTAACATCAAAGCAATCTTTGCTTCTAATGACAATATGGGTTTAGGTGCTATGCAAGCACTAAAAGATGCTGACATGAATGATGTGATCGTTGTTGGTTTTGATGCTACTCCAGATGCTGCTACTAGCATCCTAAAAGGAGAGATGACTGCAACAATAGCTCAGTTCTCATACAACATGGGCGCGTATGGAGTTAAATATGCTCTTGAGCTAGCTAACGGTGGAAGTATTGATCCTAATATTGATACTGGTACACAATTAGTAACAACAGAAAACGCTAACGATTTTAAATAATCTTTAGAAAAATCAAAATTAAAAGGGTGGAATTTTATTTCACCCTTTTTTTTTATATATTATAGTGGCCTAATGCTAATTAAAATTAATCCAATTTTAAGCCCTGAGCTCCTATATCAGTTAAGGGCAATGGGTCATGGTGATAAACTTGTTTTAACTGATGCTAATTTTCCAGCATATTCTCACTCTTTAAATAATAAAGTAATTAGATTAGATGGAGTAGATATTTATGATGCTACAAAGGCAATTCTTTCTGTTTTTCCATTAGATAGTTTCATTGATTCAGCTGCAAAAAGAATGCAAGTTGATAACAAACCTGATGAATTAACTGATTGTCATAAAGATTTTATTAAAGCTGTAAAAGAAACTTCCGGAGAAAATTGGAAGATTGGTTCAATTGAAAGACAAGAATTTTATAAAGAGGCAAAAAAATCTCAATTAATAGTATCAACCTCTGAAATGAGACCATATGGGTGTTTTATATTAACAAAGGGAGTAATTAAACCAGATGGTAGTGTTTGGGTTCTTGATAAATAATGAGCTCAATATGTGTATTTGGAGTATTTGTAGCTGATCTTTGTTTTTTTGCAGACAAAATTCCAATCAAAGGTGAAACAGTTTTAGGTAAAAATCATATAGTTGGTCCAGGTGGAAAAGGGTCAAACCAAGCTATCTCTGCTGCAAGACTTGGTGGAAATGTAAATTTTATAACTAAGATAGGAGATGATCAAAATGCCAAGATGGCTCTTAAGTTGTATAAGGAGGCTGGAATTAATACAGACTCAATAATTCAAGATCCAAATCAGTCAACTGGTGTTGCAGGTATAATGATAAATGAAAAAACGGGGGATAATGCAATTAATATTGTACCTGGAGCTGCGGGTTCTATATCTAATGAAGATATTGACAACAATATTGAGTTTATAAAAAAATCTGAAATTTTTTTAACTCAACTAGAAACACCTAATGAAGTAACTAGTTATGCGCTCAATAGAGCAAAAGAGACAGGATCTATTACAATTTTTAATCCGGCACCTGCATCAGATATAAAAGAAAGTGATTTTAAGTGTATTGATTATTTTACTCCCAATGAAACTGAAGCAAGTTTTTATTTAGGCAAAAAGGTTGAGAGTAAAATAGAAATTGAAGAGTCTGCAAAAACTTTTTTACAAAAAGGAGTAAAAAATATTATCATTACATTAGGTCCAAAAGGCCTATACTTTGCAAACTCTGAAGAGAATTTTTTTATAGATGTTTATAGTTTAAAGGATAAAGTTATAGATACCACTGGAGCAGGTGATGCTTTTAACGGAGCTTTTGCATATGCTTTATCCAATAAATTTAAAATTAAAGATGCTCTAGAATTTTCAAATAAAGTAGCTGCAATTTCCACAACAAAAGCAGGCGCAGCTAATGCAATGCCAAAACTTGATGAAGTAGAAGCTTATTAGTTATTCTATTATTTTGAAATCAGACTTAAATTTATCAGTAATTGTTAAACCTAGACCAGGTTTGTTATCATCTAAATTTATATATCCATTTTTAGGGGCAGGATCACCTTCAAAAATGTAATAAAATAATTCATTGCCAATTTCTACATCATGGACTGGGAAAAATTCTGATATTGGACAATTAAAATTTGACATTGTTAAATGATAATTATGCATTTGACCAGCATGAGGAATAACTGGCACTTGATAAGCTTCTGCCAATGCATTTATTTTATTTGCAATTGTAAATCCGCCAACTCTATTATTATCATATTGAATATAGCTGACTGCTTTAAGATCCAACATTTGTTTAAATCCAAATAAGTTGAATTCATGTTCTCCACCAGAAATTGGAATTGCATTCATATTATTTAATTCTGCATAGCCATGAATATCATCTGCTATTACTGGTTCCTCCAACCATCTAGGGTTAAATTTTACTAATTTAGGGATCATCCTTTTTGCATAATCTAAGTTCCAACCCATATAACATTCCATCATTAGGTCGGTATCATATCCAATAACTTCTCTAACTGCTTCAGCTAGCTCAATATTTTTTTTCATACCATCAGGTCCATCTTTTGGCCCCCATCCAAATCTCATTTTAAACATTTTAAAACCTTGCTTAACATAGCTTTCAGCTTCTTTTTGCAAATCCTTAATTGGTTGGCTGTACAGTTTAGATGCGTAGACTGGTATCTTCTCCTTTGTTCGTCCACCTAATAGTTTAAAAACAGGTTTGTTTGTAATTTTTCCCATTATATCCCAGAGCGCAATATCAATTGCAGAAATAGCTACCATCCCCAATCCTCTTCTTCCCCACGCATGCGTTCTTCTGTACATTTTTTCCCAGATATAAGAATAATCAAAAGGATCTTCACCTATTACTAAAGGAGTTAGATAAGTATCGATTGTTTTTTTTACTAATTGAGGTGCTAGTGCCGCATTTCCAATTCCAACAATACCATCGTCTGTTTCGATTTCACATATTAACCATTCATGAAATCTAAATGAACCCATAGCATCTGATTTTTCATACAAAAGATCTGAAGCATTTGTGCAAAAATTATTTTGTGGAGGAACTGTTTTACCGTTCCATTGATATACCTTGGTACGAATACTTTTTATTTTAGACATTTAATTGTTTTTATTTTCTGCCATTGTTAATGCAATTTTGAATGAATTCAAAGTAGGTTCTAAATTTGCTTTATTTTTACCTGCAATATCAAATGCTGTTCCATGAGCAGGAGTGGTTATAGGGATTGGCAAACCACCT
>CACKZV010000017.1 GCA_902604795.1 uncultured Pelagibacteraceae bacterium
AAACTTAAAAATTCAAAATTCAGGTGTGGCTTCTCATCTACGTGATCAAAATTTGAATATAATTACGCAAAATGGTAAAAATATATATATTAAAGACATTTTAAATTCTTTTAAACATAAAAATAGCAAAAAAAAAATTAAAAAAATTTTTTTTAATAAAAAATTGTTTTTTCAATCCATAAAATCAAAAATTCCAATTTATTGTAATGTAAATTATTGGAATGCTAGTAATTTTTATTTAATAAGCAATATCTTGAATGGATTTTATAAAAAAAATTTCCAGTATGAGTCTCAGACATATGACAAAAACTTTTATAAAGTGTATTCATCAAAAGTATCTCAAATTAAGAACAAACAAAAAATTAAAGAGATAGTGAATAAATCTGATTTAACCATAATAAACAACGTGCCGCGTTCATCTAGAAATAGAGTGTTAGCAATGATAGGCAATATCCTTAATGGAGGAGATTATATTCATTTTAAATATAAAAGATATTTTGATAAAAATGATTCTAAAATTCAGTTGATAAACTTATTCGCAGAGTGTTTTTCAATCTATAAGTATAAAATTGCAAAATCTTATAAATTAGATCATAATTATCAAAATGTATTTGAGAATCGGCAGTTAACTATCTTGCATGAAAAAAACAATACGACAGGATATAATCCCAGAGTAGAGTTTATTTCAAATACCTACAAAAAAAAGTTTGAATTTATAGAAGTAGATAATTTTTTAGAATTGCCCAAAGCTTTTATTAGTCTGTTATTTGCAAAAAAAAATAAAATAAATTTTTTTTATTTAGATAAAAATAATAATAGTAATTATTTTTCAAATGATAAATTCTTAAGAAATTTAATGAACTTACTACTAACCTTAGTTAAATTAAAACCCAAAATTCTAGTTGTTATTGAATAATGCTAAATATAATTAGAGATAACAGTCACAATAACGATATTTCAGTTTTTTATGATAATAAAAAAAAAAAATATTTAAAGATTTCATTTACACAATATGGAAATAATTTAATTAATAATGAGATAAAAGGCATTAAATATTTTAATAAATTAAATTCAAAAAAAAAAATTAATTACAAATTACATAACAGAAAAAATTATAGAAGATTAGAAATAAACGAAATTTATGGAAAGAAAATTGATTATACTAATTCATTTTATAAAAATTCAAAATATTTTCTCAGGGTTATAAATTTTTATTTCAAAAATTGGCCAAAAAAAAATTTGCAGAATGCTCATGGAGATTTAACTTTAGATAATGTTATTTTTTCTAAAAATATTATTTCAATCTTTGATTGGGAAAATTTTAAGGTATCTAGGGAATTATTTTTTGGATATGATTTAATCTATTTATTGTTATCAGGAATAATACTACCTGGACAGAAAAAATTTGATATTAGTTCAAGAGAAGAATTCAAGAAAATATATATTCAATTATATAATCACAAAATAAATAATATTTATTTGAATAATCCATTTAAGAGTATCGATAAATGTATTTCCAATGTTTTTACAGATATTTTATTAAAAAGTCCTAAAAAATTTATAACTATTTCAATTGATAAAAATTTTAGAAATCAAATAATTAATTTTATGGATAAAGAAATATTTAATAAATAATATATATTATGAAATATAACAAATGAACCTAAATAACTTTTTTAATAAAAAAAAAATATTGATTACTGGACACACGGGCTTCAAGGGAAGTTGGTTAGTTCATTGGTTATCGAGATATAATGTACAAATATTGGGAATAAGTCTAAATCCATACAAAAAACTTAATCTTTTTAAATTCATAAATAAAAAAAAATTAATTGATAAAAGATTTGATATTTCCAATCATAAGGAACTAGAAAAAAATTTTCTAAAATTTAAACCAGATATTATTTATCATTTTGCAGCTCAGGCTTTAGTAAAAAGATCTATAATTAATCCTTTAGAAACATATAAAACAAATATTATTGGGACAGCAAATATTTTGCATTGCATTAATAAACTAAAAAAAAAAACCACCTCAATAATAGTAACAAGTGATAAATGTTATGAAAATTTTAACTTTAAAAGAGGTTATGTCGAAAATGATAGACTGGGGGGCAATGACCCTTATAGTGCATCTAAAGCTAGTGCTGAGTTGGTATTTAAATCATTCAATAATTCAATACTAAAAAAAAATAAAAAAATAAGAATTGCAACTGCTAGAGCAGGAAATGTAATTGGAGGGGGGGACTGGTCTTCAGACAGATTAATTCCAGATTGTGTTAAAGCTTGGAGTAAAAATAAAAAAGTGTTTATCAGAAATCCAAATGCAACTAGACCTTGGCAACATGTTTTAGAACCTCTAAGTGGTTATATAATTTTAACATATTATCTACAACAAAATAAAAGTATAAACGGGTGTAGTTTTAATTTTGGACCTAGTTTAAGAGAAGTATCAAGTGTTAAAAAAGTTTTAAAAATTTCCCAAAAATTTTGGAAAAATGCAAAATTTAATTCATATAAAGAAAATTTATTCAAAGAAGATACACTTTTAAAACTTAATTCAAATAAAGCAAAAAAAAAATTAAATTGGAAGAAAATTTTAACTATAGAAAAGACGGTTCAATTAACTATAGACTGGTATAAAAAATTCTATAAAAATAATAATGTAAAAAAAATTTTAGATAACGACATTGATTATTATTTAAAAATGAGAAATGATCTTTTTAAATGAACAGCATAAAAAAAATAAAGTTTTTAAAAAAAAAGATAATCATTAACCCAAAAGGAAATATTCTTAAATATATAAAAAAAAATGATAAAAATTATTTAAAGTTCGGAGAGGTTTATTTTACATGGATTAAAAAAAGGAATATCAAAGGCTTAAAATATCATAAAAAAATGTACATGAATTTGACCGTTCCGGTTGGAAGTGTAAAATTTATCTTCTACGATAAAAATTTTAAAAAAAAAGTTGAATATCGTTTAAGTGAAAAAAAATTTGGAACATTATTTGTTCCTCCAAAAATCTGGTACGCTTTTACAAATTTAAGTAAAAATAAGCATAGTTTAGTGGTAAATTTTTCAAACATTATTCATGACAAAAATGAGACTATAAATAAAGACTTTAAAAGGTTAAAAAATAGTTTACATAAATCTAAATGAAAGTTGTAATTTTATCTGGTGGCAAAGGAACAAGATTTTCTGGTCTTACTGAAGCAGTTCCAAAACCATTAATTAATGTAAATGGTAAACCCATTATTACTAGGATAATAGAACATTATAGTAATTATGGATTTAAGGATTTTATTATTCCCGTTGGTTACAAAGGAGAAATGATAAAAAGTTATTTCAAAAATTTTGATTTACATAATTCAAATCTAAAAATTAATTTTTCTCCAAACAAAAAAATTGAATATGATAAAAAATTTGAAGGGCTCTCATTTCAAATTATAGATACTGGGTTAGAAACCTTAACAGCCTTAAGATTATATAAAATTAAAAATTTAATTAACGATGATATATTTATGT
This sequence comes from uncultured Pelagibacteraceae bacterium, assembly GCA_902604795.1. GTDB lineage: Bacteria > Pseudomonadota > Alphaproteobacteria > Pelagibacterales > Pelagibacteraceae > Pelagibacter. The sequence goes on from CACKZV010000017.1 coordinate 3,526, forward strand.
TGACTTATGGCGATGGATTAAGTGATATAAATATTAAAGATCTTCTAGATTTCCATAAAAAACATGGAAAAATTGGTACTATGACAATTATAAGACCACCAGGAAGATTTGGAGAATTGGAAATTACTAATAATTCTGAAATTTCTTATTTTAAGGAAAAACCTAAACTTTCTAAAGGTTGGGTTAATGGAGGATTTTTTATTTTCAATAAAAAGTTTTTTGACTACGTTGCAGATAAAAACCAAATGTTAGAAGAAATTCCTCTAAATAAACTATCTCAAGATAATCAGCTAGTTGGATATAAACATGATGGATTTTGGCAATGTATTGATACTCCACGAGACCTGGAATATGTAGAACAAATGTTTAAAAGTAAAATATGAATATACCAGTTTTTAAGCCCTTAATTGACAAGAAAACCATTTCTGCTGCAGTCAAGTCTTTAAATGTTGGATGGTTGGGTATGGGAAAATCCGTAGACGAATTTGAAAAAAAAATTAAATCAATTTGTGATTTGAGCCAAAAATATGTTGTTGCAGTAAATACTGGATATTCAGCAATTCATACTGCATTAATGTTGATGCAAATAAAGAAAAATGATGAGGTAATTACACCTGCATTTAATAATATTGCTGATCTTCAATCAATTCTGTCCGTTGGTGGTAAAATTGTTTTTGCAGACATTGATAAATCATTATGCCTTGACCCTTTAAAATTAGAAAAATTAATTACCAAAAGAACAAAAGCTATAATTGTTTGCGATTATGGAATGAACTTAGCTAATCATGATGAGATAATCCGAATTGCAAAAAAATATAAACTAAGAGTATTACATGATGCTGCTCATTCTTTTGGGTCTATCTTTAAAAAGAAAAAAATTGGCTCATTTTCTGATATAACTATGTTTAGTTTTGATCCAGTAAAAACTATCACTTGTATTGATGGTGGAGCAATAATTGTTAGTACAAAAAAAGAAAGAGATTTGGCTCAGAAAATAAGACTGATGGGTATGGGTCAACCATCTAGCGTAATGTATAAAAATAAAAGGGCCTGGACGTATGATGTTGAAGTTCATGGTTATAGATATCATTTAGCAAATATTCATGCAGCTATAGGAGTTTCTCAAATAGAAGATTTTGGTAAAATTAAATCAACAAGAGTTAAAACAGTAAAATTTTACAATAAAAATATTGTAGATCATGTATTTTTAGTAAAACCAGTTCTAGGTAAAGGAATAGTGCCATTTATTTATTTTTTAAGAATTAAAAATAATTTAAGAGAAAAATTTATGGAATATATGAGTAAAAATAAAATTGATACCGGGATACATTGGCAACCAGCTAATAAATTTAAGTTATTCCAAAAATTGAAAAATAGTCATCTTATTGAGACAAATAAAGTTGCTAAAGAAATTGTAACAATACCTCTTCATAGTAACATGCAACTTAGAGATCAAAAAAAAATTGTAAAAATTATTAATAATTTTTTTAAGTATTTATAAATTGATTAAGCTATTTGATTAAACTCTTTTTTAGAAAATATTTTAAATTGTAATATTATGGACCCTACTTTTTCGATTGTATTACCCTGTTGGAACAGTGTTGATTTCATTGATCGATGCATTGAGTCATTAAAAAATCAAACATACAAGAATTTTGAAGTTATCATAATTGATAATTCTTCTAAAGATGGAACATTTGAAAAAGTTAAAAAAATTAAAGATGAGAGATTTAGGGTATTTAATATAAATAATGAAGGTATTTTAGCAAAATCTAGAAATCTAGGTATAAACAAATCCAAGGGCGAGTGGATAGCTTTTTTAGACTCTGATGATTGGTGGACTAAAGATAAGCTTCAAATTTGTTATGAAAATATAAATAATAAAGTAGATTTTCTTTATCATGATTTAGAAATTAAATCTGAAAATCCAAGAATACTTAAAAGGAAAAAAAATAAAAGTTATCAGCTTCGTAAACCTGTGTTGATTAACCTACTTACTGAAGGTAATTTAATAAGTAATTCTTCCGCCGTTGTAAGAAAGCAGCTACTTCTTAAAATTGGTGGAATTGATGAAAATAATGAATTACCTGCTGCAGAAGATTACAACGCATGGTTACGAATAGCAAAAATAACTGATCAATTTTTATATCTTCCTTATGTGCTAGGATATTACTTTGTTCACGATCAAGGCATGTCACATAAAGATATGTCAATACCAGGTCGCCATGCTGTATCAGAATTTTTAGGAATTCTAAATAGGAAACAAAAACTTATAATGGAATGTAATTTTAAATATCAATCTGCACGCTATAATTATTTACAATCAGACTTTGAAAAATCAAAAGAAAATTTATTTTTTATCTTAAGAAATGGAAAATTTTCTTTGAAAATTAAGGCAATTATTATGATAATTATGATGATAGTTAGATGATTTGTTTAGTTTTTTAAAAAAAATAATATAAGTTATAAATTTAATATTAAAAATAAATCAAATTTAAATTAAATTGAAAAATGTATTTATTACTGGAGGTGCAGGTTTTATTGGTTCTCACTGCGCTATAGCTTTGATAGAAAATGGTTATAAACCAATAATTATTGATAACTTTTCAAATAGTCGCAAGAGTATTATTAAAAATTTAGAAACAATAACAAAGAAAAAAATTATTTTTTACAAAGTTGATTTAAAAAATAAAAAAAAACTTAAATCTATATTTAACAAGCATAAATGTTATTGTGTAATACATTGTGCAGGATTCAAATCAGTAGAGGAAAGTATAAAACAACCAATTACATATTTTAATAATAATATTCATTCTACATTGACGTTATTAGATTGTATGCAAGAAGGTAATATTAATAAACTTATATTCAGTTCTTCAGCAACTGTATATGATTTCAATGAAAAATTACCATTAAAAGAAAATAGTAAAACTGGAAATACTCAAAATCCTTACGGAACATCAAAATATATTATTGAACAAATTTTATCAGAGTTCTCAAAATATAATGAAAAATGGGCTATAAGAATAGCTAGATACTTTAATCCAATTAGCAATCATCCTTCAGGTCTTATCAGTGAAAACTCAAAAAAAATTCCAGATAATTTATTTCCTTATATTGTTGGAGTTGCAAAAAAAAAATTATATAATTTAAAAATATTTGGGAACAATTACCCAACGAAAGACGGAACATGTATTAGAGATTATATACATGTCATGGATTTAGCCTATGCTCATTTAGCACTACTAAAAAAAAGTAAACTACAAAAAGGTCTTAAGATATATAATTTTGGAACAGGTAAGGGAACAAGTGTTCTTGAAGCGGTCCGAATATTCGAAAAAATAACAGGCATTACAATTCCACTTAAATTTGTGAATAGACGCAAAGGAGATATTGCTATGTCTTATTGTGATGCAAAAAAAGCAAATAAAGAATTAAATTGGAAAACACGATATAATCTCAATCAAGCCATCGAACATTTAAAAAAAACGATTTAAATTTATGTTCTTTAATATAAAAAATTAACTTTAAGTAATAATGAATAAAAAAATTAATAATATTATAAGAGTTGCTAATATTATTGAGGAGGGAAGATTGGGTGGACCTCAGTCTCGAATGACTTTAGTTGCATCAGCTTTAGATAAAAAAATTAATACTACTTTTATCCTTCCAAAAAAAGATTCAAAAGAGTTCCAAGATCTGTGTAAATTAATCGGTATTAAATACTATCTGTTTTCTTTTACAAGAATTAGTCGTAATTGGATTATTATATTAAAA
>CACKZV010000018.1 GCA_902604795.1 uncultured Pelagibacteraceae bacterium
AAACCAGAGGATCCATATGGAATTGCTAAAGTTGCGGTTGAAGAAAGTTTAAAATTATTATGTGAAACACATAACATGGATTATAATATTGCTGTACCTCACAATATAGTGGGACCAAATCAAAAATATGATGATCCTTTTAGGAATGTTATGTCTATTTTTATTAATAGAAATCTTCAAAACAAACCATCTATAATTTATGGAGATGGTAATCAAACAAGATGTTTTTCATACATTGATGATGTTATTTTTTGTTTAGAAAAACTAGCATTAGATAAAAATATAAGTAAAGAAATTATAAATATTGGACCAGATGAAGAAACAGTAACTATAAAAAATCTTGCAAAATTAGTTGCAAATGAGACAGGGTATAATGGTGAACCTATTCATGTACCAGGAAGACCTTTAGAGGTAAAAGAGGCATCTTGTTCATCGGACAAAGCAAGAAAGTTACTTAATTATAAAACCAAAACATCTTTAATAGACTCAATCAAACACACAACCAAATATATAAAAAATAAAGGTACTAAAAATTTTATATACAATTTGCCTGTCGAAATTAAAAGTGATATCACCCCAGAAACTTGGACAAAGAAAACTATTTAATTTTATTTATATTTGGTCTGTACGCCGATTTTTTTAATAAATAAGAACTTAAGAGACCAGAGAATCTCATTTTATATATGTATTTTTTTTTTGTATTTTTAGTAAAACTATAAAATAGATATTTAATTATTGAACTAAAAAAATTAGGAAAAGTTGACAATATACCTATCAAATAACCATAGTGTTTTTTCTTATAATAAAATTTAGACCACATCCAATGCCAATTTCTAGATTTTTCCATTTCAAAATCAGCTCTATTACCATGAGAATTTCCACCCTCATGTTTTATTTTAACATTTACTAGAATTATTCTTCCATTATATTTTTTAATATTTCTGCATAAGTCTATTTCCTCTAAATATAAAAAAATGTTTTCATCAAAAAAAGTTTTAAACATTTCCTTTTTGTTCAGTAACATGGCAAAACCTTTAACATGCTTAACATCAGCTATTTCATTTTTTTTAAAAAGATAGTCCTTTTTATCATTTTCCTCTACTGGAGCAGCTATTGAAAAATTTTCTGATTTTAATTTTTCTAAAAAATTTGCTAAAAAATTTGGTGAAAAGACAGTGTCTGGATTTAATATAAAAATATAATCAGTCTTTGTTTTATTAATACCAAAATTATTTGCCTTTCCATAGCCAAAATTTTCAGGCATTAAATAACATTTTAAATTTTCGTACTTATGTTCTAATGCTATTTTTAAATTTTGATCTTGGGAGTTTTCAATTATTATTTTATTAGTTTTTTTTGGTAGTGAGTCTAGACAATTAAAAATTGTACCACTACTTTGAAAAGTTGTTATAACAAATGTAATATTCTCTAATTTTATCAAGTTAAGTAATCAAATATTTTTATAATCATACTAAATAATTTCTAAAATTTTCTCATAGCTTATTGTTCGCATTATTTTAGAATAGTTTTCATAAAAAAATTTATATTTTAAATTTTTGTATGTTAAATTTTCAATATTCAAAATCATTGAATTTTTTTCTTTTTTAATAACTCCAAGTCCCTGATCAGATAAGACAGTATAAGTATTTATATGTTGCCATGTTCTTGCCTCTACAATAGCTTTCCAAACATCACCATTCCAAATGTATCTTGTTCTCGGAACTCTTTGATGATTTATGCTAGAGGGCAAACAATCATGTAAAATTATAACCCCATTTTTGTTTAAAATTTTGATTGAATTTAAAATATCTTTTCTAACTTGGTCATATTCGTGCAAACCGTCTATAAAAATGCAGTCGAATTTGAGTTTATTTTGCTCGAAAAATTTGTCACTAGTGTCCCTAAAATTACCACCGCTTTCAGGATCTACTCCAACTTTCTCTATCTCTATTTTATCAAATACTTCATTATTATGACAGCCAATCTCTAAATAAGTTTTATAATCATTTTTTCTTATCACATATTTTATTAAATCTAATCTATGTTTATTATCGAAGTTAAAATTTATTTTTTTTGAAAACTTTTCGCTAAATAATAAATGATAAATTTTATTAATTAAAAAATTAAATTTTCTGCCTTGCTCAAATTTATTTTTAAACATAAAAATTTATTTTTCTTTAGATATTTTTAAAACTCCTATAAATGCTTCTTGAGGAATTTCAACTTTTCCAAATTGTTTAGCTCTTGCTTTACCCTTTTTTTGTTTTTCAAGTAACTTTCTTTTTCTGTCTGTCGCTCCACCACCATGAATTTTTGTCAAAACATCTTTTTTAAAGCCTTTAATTGTTTCCCTTGCAATTATCTTTCCTCCAATTGCTGCTTGAACTGGTATCATAAAATTATGCCTTGGAATTAAGTCTTTTAGTTTTTCACATACCTCTCTACCTGTTTTTTGAGCAAAATCTTTATGTATCATCATAGCTAACGCATCCACTGGTTCTGTATTTACAAGTATACCCATCTTAACTAAATCACCCTCTCTATGACCAATTATTTCATAATCAAAACTTGCATATCCACTTGTCATTGATTTTAATTTATCATTAAAATCGAACACTACCTCGTTTAAAGGTAATTCGTAATTTACAACGGCTCTGTTTCCTGAATAACTCAAGTTTGTTTGAACACCTCTTTTATCCTGACATATTTTTATAATAGATCCTAGGTACTGATCGGGTGTAATAATTGTTGCTTTAATCCAAGGTTCTTCAATAAATTTTATCAAAGTCTGATCTGGTAAACTTGATGGGTTTTGAAGATCTTTTATCTCTCCATTGTTCATATGGATCTTATATACAACACCTGGAGTTGTAGTTAATAGATTAATATCAAATTCTCTCTCTAGTCTTTCAGTAATAATTTCTAAATGCAACAAACCTAAAAAACCACATCTAAAACCTAACCCTAAGGCTGAGGAGGATTCAGGCTCAAAAGAAAAACTAGAATCATTTAATTTTAGTTTAGCTAATCCATCTTTTAATTTTTGATATTCAGAGCTATCAACAGGGAATAATCCACAAAAAACTACTGGTTTACTTGGCTTAAAACCAGGAAGTGATTCTGATAATGGTTTAGTAGCATCACAAATAGTATCTCCAACTTTTGTTTCTGATAAAACTTTTATTCCTGTAGTTATAAATCCAATTTCCCCTGAATTAAGTTCATCTATATCTTTTGGCTTGGGTGTAAATACTCCAACTTTTTCAACAAAGTATTCCTGATCAGTAGACATCATTTTAATTTTCATATTATTTTTAATTTTCCCATCAATTACTCTTACTAAAATCACTACTCCCAAGTAAGTGTCATACCAACTATCTACCAATAAGCACTTTAGTTTTTGATCTTTTTCTCCTTTGGGTCCTGGTAAAGTTTGAATAATTTGTTCCAAAATTTGATCAATACCTTCACCTGTTTTTCCAGAACAAGGTACAGCATTGGTAGTATCAATGCCTATCACATCTTCGATTTGTTTATTCGTTCTGTCAATATCAGACGCAGGTAAATCAATTTTATTTAAAACTGGAATTATTTCATGATTTATATCTAGTGCTTGATAAACATTTGCTAATGTTTGAGCCTCTACACCCTGAGTACTATCTACAATTAATATCGAACCCTCACAAGCATATAAAGATCGACTAACCTCATAACTAAAATCTACATGACCTGGTGTATCTATGATGTTAAGAATATAATTTTTTCCATCTTTCGATTTATAATTTAATTTTACAGTTTGAGCTTTTATTGTTATTCCTCTTTCTCTTTCAATATCCATGGAGTCTAAAACCTGTGACTTCATTTCTCTATCTGTCAGACCTCCACATCTATGTATAATTCTATCAGCAATAGTTGACTTACCATGATCGATGTGAGCGATGATTGCAAAATTTCTTATATTATTGATTTCTGTAGACATTTAGGATCTAATTTTTGCCCCAGACTTAGTTTCAACAGTTGAAATAATTAATTTATTAATTTTTTCAAGATCACTCTCCTCCAGAGTTTTTTCAGATGATTGAATTACAACGTTTATAGCTATTGACTTTTTATCGTTTGGAATATTTTCACCTTCATAAATATCAAAGATTTTAATTGACCTTATTAAATCTTGATCAATTGATGATATAATTTCAATCAAATCTTGTGCTTTAAAATTTTTATCAACTGTAAAGGCAAAGTCTCTTTCTGATTTTTGAAAGTCAGAGTACTCAAAATTAGGTTTTTGATCTTTGAGTTTAATTTTATTTTCTTTTAAATGATCTAGATAAATCTCAAAACCTACTAAACCTTCAGTTTTTATATCAAGTTTTTTAACAATATTTGGATGTATATCTCCAAAATAAGCTACAGGTTCAATATCATCCTTATCAAGATAGACCGAGCCAGCTTTGCCTGGGTGATAATATGAGGGAGATTTATCTCTTATAAAGAAACTTTTCCTGTTATATCCAGCTTCGACTAATGTCTGAATAACATCCTTTTTTACATCAAAGACATCAACCGGTCTTTCTTTTTCGTTCCAATTTAACCTTGATATTTTTCCTGATTTAATTGCTCCAATAACTGTTAGTTGTTCACCTGGCGTGCAATTTTTAAAAATTGGTCCAATTTCGAATAGCGAAATATCTTTAAATCCTCTATCTAAATTTTTCTTTATATAAAAAGTCAAATTTGTGAAAATCGAATTCCGTAAAACATCTAAGTCTGAGCTTATTGGATTTACTATTTTTATTTCATTTAGATTTTCTTTAAAAAGATTATTTATTTTAGAATCTGTAAATGACCAGGTTACAGCCTCAAAATAACCTTTTGATGCGACAGATCGTTGTAGAAAGTGAAAGAGTTTCTGTTGTTTATTTAATGTATCTTTTATTTTAATTTTTTCAGGCTCAAAAGTTTCTATATTATTATATCCTTTTATTCTTACTATTTCTTCAACTATATCAATTGGTTGAGTTATATCAGGTCTCCAAGTAGGTATTTTTAAATCTAATTCTAATTTCTTCTTAGAAACCTCAAAACCTAGATCTATTAAAATTTTTGCAATCTCATTATAATCTACTTTAAAACCAGTTATCTTTTCAAATAAAGAGACATTGAATTTAATTTTGTTTTTTTTATGATTATCAGTTTTTTGAATATCAAAATTACTTATTTTGCCACCACAAATCTCAGATATTAATTCTGCAGCTTTTGATAAGCCTAATTCGATCGATTGAGGATCAATTCCCCTTTCAAACCTGAATTTTGCATCAGTATCAATATTTAATATTTTTGAAGTTTTTCTAATTGATCTAGGAATAAAATACGCAGATTCTAATAAAATATTTTTAGTATTAATTTCAGTTCCAGAACGCGTTCCACCGATGACTCCTCCTAAGCCTAAAACTCCTGATTTGTCAGAAATAACACACATATCATCACCTAATTTATACTCTTTGTTATCAAGGGCTTCAAAGGTTTCACTCTTTTTTGAATTTCTTACTATAATTTCTTTATCAATTTTATCTGCATCATATGCATGAAGTGGTCTATTTAAATCTAACATTACATAATTTGTAATATCAACAATTGCTGAAATTGGTTTTTGACCAAGTGAAATAATTTTTTCTTTCAGCCATTTTGGACTTTCCTTATTTGTAACACCTGTAATTAAGCAACTACCAAATACAGTGCAACCTTGATTTTTCTCTTTTGTAATTGAAACTTTGATTGTTTGAGATCCATTTTTTTTAATATTTTTGCTAAAAATATTTTTTAATTTACCAGCTCCAGCAGCTGCAAGATCTCTAGCTATACCTCTTACCCCTAAGCAATCAGGGCGATTGGGAGTGATTGATAAATCTACAACTTTTTCGCTTTTATTTTTAAAAAAATTTTCGCCTATTTTGTCAGAGTACTTAGTTTTTTTAAGTTCTGTAATTCCTTCACTTTCATCTGATAAATTCAATTCAGATTCTGAACATAGCATTCCGTAAGAAGTTACTCCCCTGATTTTACTGACTGTAAGTTTCATATTATTTTTGGGAATTATTGATCCTGGACCCGCGTAAACAGTTAAAAGATCCTTTTTAGCGTTTGGTGCTCCACATACTACTTTAACAGTATGTTTTTGACCAATATCAACATCACATACTTTAAGTCTATCAGCATTTGGATGCTTTTCAGAATTAATTATTTTTGCTACTTTAAAATTGTCTAAGTCAGAATTTAGGTTTTCAAAACTTTCAACTTCAAGGCCAATATCTGTTAATTTGTCAATTAAATCGCTATCTTTTTTTTTTGTATCGAGATGTTCTTTTAACCAACCTATTGTAAATTTCATCTGCTAAGGCCTCTATAATTTGATGGTACATCTAATGGATCAAAACCAAAATGTTTAAGCCATCTATAATCAGTCTCAAAAAAAGCTCTTAAGTCATTAATTCCATACTTGAGCATTCCAAGTCTATCTATTCCAATACCAAAGGCATAGCCTTGGTATTTATCTGGATTTACTTTTACATTTTTAAGCACATTTGGATGTACCATGCCACAACCTAGAATTTCTAACCATTTATCTCCCTCGCCAATAACTATTTTTCCATCTTTCAACTCATAGCCAATATCTACTTCTGCAGACGGTTCAGTAAAAGGAAAGTGGCTTGGTCTAAATCTCATTTTGATTTTGTCTACTTCAAAAAATGATTTTATAAAATAATTTAAGCAACCTTTTAGATGGCCCATATTAATATCTTTATCAATGTGAAGTCCTTCAACTTGATGGAACATGGGAGAATGAGTTTGGTCACTATCAGATCTATATGTTCTACCTGGAGCTATAATTTTAAATGGAGGTTTCCCATTTAACATTGTTCTTACTTGTACTGGAGATGTATGAGTTCTTAGTAATAATTCTTTATTGTTATCTAAATAAAAAGTGTCATGCATATCTCTGGCTGGATGATTATTTGGAGTATTTAATGCAGTAAAATTATTA
>CACKZV010000019.1 GCA_902604795.1 uncultured Pelagibacteraceae bacterium
ATGATGCCTTATTAATTTCAACAGGTGTTTACAAAGCAAGAGAGGTTAACTTACCTGGAAATGATCTAAGTAATATTTTTCCTGCAATGGAATTCTTAACAGCTTCAAACAAAAAAGGCTTAGGCGATAAAGTCGAAATGTTTGATAACGGAACATTAAATGCTGAAGGCAAAGATGTAGTAGTAATTGGTGGTGGAGACACAGCAATGGACTGTGTAAGAACATCAGTAAGACAAAAAGCCAAATCTGTAAAATGCCTTTACAGAAGAGATAGAGAAAATATGCCTGGGTCAGCGAGAGAAGTAGGAAATGCTGAAGAGGAAGGTGTAGAATTTATTTGGTTAAGTAATCCAAAAGAGTTTAGAGGTACCAATAAAGTAAATAGTATTATTGTAGATAAAATGAAATTAACAGATCCAGATGAAAGTGGTAGGAGAAGACCTGTTGCAGAAGAAAATGCAGAGTTTGAAATTAATGCTGATTTGGTAATTAAATCCTTAGGTTTTGATCCAGAAGATTTACCAGTTCTATTTCAGGAACCTAGATTACAAGTTTCACAGTGGGGAACAATAAAAGCTGACTTTGATACTTTGGAGACTAGTATACCAGGTATATTTGCGGCTGGAGACATAGTAAGAGGAGCCTCATTAGTTGTATGGGCTATTAAAGATGGTAGAGATGCTGCAACTTCAATCGAAAGCTATCTTCAATCAAAACAAAAAATGAAGGTTGCATAATGGATATTCAAGACAAAAATCGTAAACTTTTAAAAAAAAATCATGTTTATGATGAAACTATGGAGCATGATGCATGCGGAGTAGGTCTTGTTGCATCAACTGAGGGTCTAAAATCAAGAAAAGTAGTCGAATACGGTATCGAGGCTCTAAAAGCTGTATGGCATAGAGGTGCAATTGATGCAGACGGTAAAACTGGAGACGGAGCAGGTATTCATATTGAAATACCAAATGATTTCTTTGCAGAAAAAATTGAAATAACAGGTCATGAGCACGATAACTCAGATTTATGTGTGGGAATGATTTTCTTGCCAAGAAATGACTTTGGGGGACAGGAGCAATGCAGATCAATTGTAGAAAGCGAATTAACAAAAAAGAATTTTAATATTTACGGATGGAGACAAGTACCAGTGGATCCTTCTGTTTTAGGAGAAAAGGCAGAACAAACTAGACCTGAAATTACACAAGTTCTTTTTACTCATAATGATAAGTCAATTCATGGTAAAGATTTAGAAAGAGCTCTTTATGAAACTCGAAGAAAAATTGAGAAAGAAGCTTTAAGAAATCAATTAAACAATTTTTATATTTGTTCATTCAGCTCTAAATCAATAATTTATAAAGGAATGTTTTTAGCGGAGTCTTTATCTGATTTTTATCCAGATTTAAAAGATGAGCGTTTCATTTCACGTTATGCAATTTTCCATCAAAGATTTTCAACTAACACCGCTCCAAGTTGGGATTTAGCCCAACCTTTTAGATCAATTGCTCACAATGGAGAGATAAACACTTTAAAAGGTAATATTAATTGGATGAGAATTCACGAAGAAGAAATGTTTAGTCCTTTGTTTGATGATATGGAAAATTTAAAACCAGTTATTCCAGCAGGTAATTCTGACTCCGCATCATTAGATAATGTATTTGAATTATTAAATATTTCTGGACATTCAGCTCCATTAGCAAAACTAATGTTAATCCCAGATGCTTGGTCAAAAAAAAGCAAAGTTCTTCCAAAAGATCATCAACAACTTTTCAACTTTTTAAATAGTACAATGGAACCTTGGGATGGTCCTGCTGCTATAGCAGCAACTGATAATGAGTGGGTTATTGTAGGTAGTGATAGAAATGGACTTAGACCTCTTAGATATACTATTACGAGAGATAAACTTTTGTTCGCAGGTTCTGAGACTGGTATGATTGATTTAAACGAGAAGAAAATTGTTTCAAAAGGAAGATTAGGGCCAGGAGAAATTTTGGGTGTAAGAATTGAAAAAGGAAAAGTCTATACAAATAATCAAATAAAGAATTATTTGTCTAAAGAATACAAACATTTTAATAATCAAATAATTGAATTAGATAAATCATTAACTATAGAAAATGAAAAAGGTGAGTTTTTAGGATCTGATTTAAAAAAGATTCAACATTGTTTCGGTTACAGTCTTGAGGACTTGGAGTTAATTCTACATCCTATGGCAGAAGATGCTAAAGAGGCAACTGGGTCAATGGGAGATGACACTCCCCTTGCAGTTTTGTCTGATAAATATAGGCCCCTTTATCACTATTTTAGACAGAATTTCAGTCAAGTAACCAATCCCCCTATCGATTCCCTTAGAGAAAATAAAGTGATGAGCTTGAAGACTAGGTTTGGAAATCTCGGAAATATACTTGATTTCTCTAATCTAACGGAGGAAAATATTTATGTTTTAGACAGTCCAGTTTTATCAAACACCCAGTTTGAAAAATTTATAAAGTATTTTGGAGATAATTATAAAATTTTAGATTGCACATTTAATACTGATCAAACTTTAGAAGAGGCTATTGAATTATTAAAAAATAACGCTGAAAAAGCAGTTAGAGAAGGCAATACTCAACTTATTTTGTCTGATAAAAATATATCTGAAACAAAATTACCAATGCCAATGCTGCTATGCATTGGTGCAATAAATACTCATTTAATAAAATTAGGCTTAAGAGGCTATGCATCAATAAATGTACAAACAGGAGATGCTCTAGATACCCATTCATTTGCGACATTAATAGGTGTTGGAGCAACAACGGTCAATCCTTACCTAGCATTTGATAGTTTGCACCAAAGATATTCAAAAAAACTTTTTGGTAATTTCTCGTTTGATGAGTGTGTAACTAGATATATTAAGTCAGTAAATCTTGGATTATTAAAAATAATGTCAAAAATGGGTATATCAGTTTTAAGCTCATATAGAGGAGGCTGTAACTTTGAAACTGTTGGATTGAGTAGAACAATTGTAAAAGATTATTTTCCAGGAGTATTATCTAAAATTTCAGGAATAGGCTTAACTGGTATAGAAAAAAAAATAAGATCTATACATAAAGATGCATTTGACATTCATTCTAATATTCTCCCTATTGGTGGAATTTACAGATATAGAAAAAATGGTGAAACACATCAATATCAAGGAAAATTAATTCACCTTTTACAAGCAGCTGTAGGCTCAAATTCATATGAAACTTATAAAAAATATACAAAGGGTATATATGCTTTAAAACCAATAAGTTTAAGAGATTTAATTGATTTTAAAAAACAAGATGCAATTGATATTAATCAAGTTGAACCAATAACTGAAATCATGAAAAGATTTGGTAGCGGAAGTATGTCCCATGGCGCCTTGTCAAAAGAGGCACACGAAACACTTGCTATGGGAATGAACAGAATTAAAGGAGCTTCATGTAGTGGAGAAGGAGGAGAAGATGAAGAAAGATTTAAAGTATTAGATAACGGAGATAGTGCAAATTCTAGGGTAAAACAAATTGCTTCAGCCAGATTTGGAGTAACTATTAACTATTTAAATAATTGTAATGAGATTGAAATTAAAATTGCTCAAGGTGCAAAACCTGGCGAAGGTGGACAATTACCGGGCTTTAAAGTAACGAAGGAAATTGCAAGACTAAGACATTCTACGCCTGGCGTAACCTTAATATCGCCACCACCACATCACGATATTTACTCAATTGAAGACCTAGCTCAACTTATTTACGACTTAAAGCAGATTAATCCAAAGGCAAGAGTTGGTGTTAAACTTGTTGCCTCTTCTGGTATAGGAACAATAGCTGCGGGTGTTGCTAAAGCAAAAGCAGATATAATCTTAATTTCAGGTCATAATGGGGGCACAGGCGCTACCCCACAAACAAGTGTTAAATATGTTGGTATTCCATGGGAAATGGGACTAACTGAGGCAAACCAAGTATTAACTTTAAATAAATTAAGACATCTTGTTACATTGAGAACTGACGGAGGAATTAAAACTGGAAGAGATGTAGTTATTGCAGCAATGATGGGAGCTGAAGAATTTGGTGTAGCAACAACTGCGTTAGTTGCAATGGGTTGTATAATGGTAAGACAATGTCATTCTAATACATGTCCAGTTGGAGTTTGTACTCAAGATGATGAATTAAGAAAAAAATTTACTGGTACGCCAGATAAAATAGTAAATCTATTCTCTTTTATAGCTCAAGAAGTTAGAGAAATTTTATCAAGTTTAGGATTTAAAACTTTAAACGATGTAATCGGGCGAACAGATTTACTCAGACAAGTTAGCAAAGGATCTCCAAATTTAGATGACTTAGATTTAAATCCTCTATTTGTTCAAGCTGATCCAGGTACAAATAAAAGATATTGTGAAACACCAATAATTAATGAAGTTCCAGATACTTTGGACCAAAAAATTTGGCCTGAGATAGAAAGTTTAATAAACAGAAAACTGCCATTAGATAATGTTTATACAATCGAAAATACAGATAGAGCAGTCGGAACAAGAATTTCATATAATCTTTATAAAAAGTTTGGAAATAATAAATTAGAAGAAAATACTTTTGCTATAAATTTCAAAGGTTCTGCAGGCCAATCTTTTGGTGCCTTTGGTGTGAGAGGACTTAAATTGATATTAAAAGGTGATGCTAATGATTATGTTGCAAAGGGTCTATCAGGCGCATCTATTATAATAAAACTTCAAGATGAGAGTAATTTAATTTCAAATGAAAATACTATAATAGGAAATACTGTCTTATATGGAGCAACATCAGGATATCTTTTTGCAGCAGGACAAGCTGGTGAAAGATTTGCAGTCAGAAATTCAGGTGCTACAGCAGTCATAGAAGGTTGTGATTCAAATGGATGTGAGTATATGACGGGAGGTTCTATAGTCATATTGGGTGAGGTAGGTGATAATTTTGGAGCAGGAATGACAGGAGGTATGGCATTTATATATGACCCAAAAAGTCAATTTGAAAAAAAAGCTAATCCTGAAACAATAATTTGGCAAACTCCCGAGACAGAATACTGGAAAAACTATCTAAAAGATTTAGTTCTAAAACACAATGAGGAAACTAATTCTAATTTATCAGCACATATTATTGAAAATTTTGACGACGAAATTAAAAATTTCTTACAAGTTTGCCCTAAAGAAATGTTAAATAAATTAGATAACCCTATAACAAATAAAAGTTTAGTTGGAAAAGCTAGTTAACTTTTTTGATTATAGATTTTAACTCTTTGCAAATAATATTTAAATTTTTTTTTGAAGAAAGGCTATGATCTCCATTTTTTATCACTAGTAGTTTTTTTTCTGCTTTGGGAAAAATTTTTAAAACTTTTCTCGAATACATTACTGGAACCACCTCATCCTTCTGCCCATGGACCATAGTTACAGGATTTGTATTGTATAATTTTCTGTTAAGAACTTTATTGCTGGCTTTTTTACCATCTAAAATTAGCTGTTTTGTTATTAAATACTCATAATCACCATTTTTAATTTTTGAAATACCTTTTTTCAAAATTTCACTTTTCGTTTTTTTTGGAAATTTTTTCCACATAATTCTTGTAAGAAACTCAGGAGCAGATCCAATTCCTAAAAAACCTTTAATTTGTGAACTATAATATCTATGCATTAACAAAGAAATCCAGCCGCCCATGCTAGATCCAATTAGTATAAAGTTATTCTTTTTAACTATTTTACTTATTGTAATTCTTGCGTCATTTGACCATTTAGTGATGTTACCTCTTGTGAATTCTCCTGATGATCTTCCATGGCCAAAGTATTCCAGAGCTAAAAATCCAAGTTTATTTTGAATAGAAAACTTTAAAAATTTCTTTGGTTTATCACCGTCAATATCGGATGCAAAACCAGGTAAAAAAACTACGTAAAGTTTTTTTTTATAATTATTTGCTATATATCTTAGTTTTTTATATTTAGAAATTCTTAGAAATTTATATTTTTTCATATAAAGTAATAAAGTTGACCAAGTTTATAATATTATTACCACATGCAGTCTAAATTAAAAGTCCTTCAAGTAATTCCTAAACTAGGTTACGGTGGAGCTGAAACTGGATGTTATGATATTGCTCATTATTTGCCAGAAAATAATGTTGGTTCGTATTTAATAACAAGTGGTGGTGAACTATTAAAATTTATTGATAAAAAAAAAGTTAAAGTAATAAGACTCCCAGTTCAATCTAAAAATCCAATACTTATTCTTATAAACTCTATAATTATTTCTGTTATTATTTTAATTAATGGGATAAACATCGTCCATGCAAGAAGTAGAGCTCCAGCTTGGTCATGTTTAATAGCAACAAAGATTACTAGAAGAAAATTTGTTACTACTTTCCATGGAACATACAATTACAATAGTAATCTAAAAAAATTTTATAACTCAGTTATGGTCAGATCAGATTTAA
>CACKZV010000020.1 GCA_902604795.1 uncultured Pelagibacteraceae bacterium
GTATACCCGTAGTTCCTGATGTATATAATATGTATGCAAATTCATTTGCTCCAATTTCAACACAATCTTTATTTTTTACATTAACAAGTGCCTCTTCCCAACTAATTTCAAGTGGAGAGTTAAGTTTTACTTCGTGATCTTTCCTTTGAAAGAAAATTACTTTTTGAACCTTATGTTTTGCAAGTTTCAACGCACCATCAACTAAAGGTCTATATTCAACAGTTCGCCCAGGTTCAAAACCACAGGATGAGGTAATTAAAATTTTTGCTTTACTATCATCAATTCTGCTTGCTAATTCATTTGAAGCAAATCCACCAAAAACAACCGAGTGTATTGCACCAATTCTTCCACAAGCAAGCATCGCTATGACTGCTTCAGGTATCATTGGCATGTAAATAATAACTCTATCACCTTTTTTGATACCTTGATTATCTAATGCTCCAGCAAATTTTGATATTTTTTCTCTTAATTCGTTGTATGAATACTTTGCTTTACTATTTGTTATAGGACTATCATAAATTAAAGCAGTTTTCTCACCGTTACCTTTATCGATATGAACATCAATAGCGTTGTAACAAGTGTTTGTAATACCATCTTCGAACCATTTATAAAATGGAGGATTAGATTTGTTTAAAATCTTAGTAGGTTTTTTAAACCAGAAGACGTCATCTGATACATTTTTCCAAAATTCTTCAGGATTTAGAATAGATTCTTGATAAATTTTGTTAAAACTATTTTTCATTGTGATTTGTTTTTTTAGTCACTTTTATAATGATTTTACTTATCAGGTTGTATTTAATTTTATAAAGTAAGTAAAATCAATACTTTTAAGAGGTCAAAAACTCTTCAATAAAGTAAATTTTTTTGCTATCTAACCCTAACTTTAGGCTAATCATTAGATTAGTCTGTAGTTTAAATTTAAACTAATAAAAAAACTAACTATGAGGGAGTTTTTTATGAAGACAATAAAAATGTTAGCATTAGCGGCAGTGCTTTTTGGAGCAACTACGGCAGCTAACGCAGCAACAGCCTTTTTAGCTACAGACGATTTCGTAGGTATTTCGTTTTGGTTAATATCAATGGGTATGTTAGCAGCTACAGCGTTTTTCTTTATGGAACAGGCTAACGTCAGTTCACAATGGAGAAAATCAGTAAACGTAGCTGGATTAGTAACAGGTATAGCATTTATTCACTATATGTACATGAGAGCAGTTTGGATCGAAACAGGTGATACTCCAACTGTTTACAGATACATTGACTGGTTAATTACTGTACCACTACAGCTAGTAGAATTTTACTTAATTCTTTCAGCAGTAAGAAAAGTTGACACAAACATATTCTGGAGAATCTTAATTGGTTCACTAGTTATGTTAATAGGTGGATATCTTGGAGAAGCTGGATTCATCAATGCTACACTAGGTTTCATAATCGGTATGGCTGGATGGATTTACATTCTTTATGAAATTTTTTCAGGAGAGGCAGGAAAAGTTGCTGCTAAATCTGGAAATAAAGCTTTAGTAACTGCTTTTGGGGCATTAAGAATGATTGTTACTGTAGGTTGGGCTATTTACCCACTAGGTTACATTTTTGGTTACCTAACGGGTGGAATAGATGGTAACGCGTTAAACGTTATCTATAACTTAGCAGACTTTGTTAATAAAATCGCATTCGGTTTAATTATCTGGTCTTGTGCAGTTTCTAACTCTGCAAGAAGAGCGTAGTAACAATTAGTTACGAAATATAAAATAGGGCAAGTTTGATTACTTGCCCTATTTTTTTTTGTGCTTATATAAAGGCAATGGCAAAAATCAGATATATCGAACACAATGGAAAAGAGCATTTAGTTGAAGTCCAGAATGGGCTTACTGTTATGGAAGGCGCTGTTCAAAATGATATTCCAGGAATTGATGCTGATTGTGGTGGAAGCATGTCCTGTGCCACATGTCATGTTTATGTCAAAGAAGATTGGTATGATAAGTTGCCAAAAAAAGATATGGGAGAAGATGATATGTTAGACCAAGCTTATGAACCTAATTCAAAAAGCAGGTTAAGTTGTCAAATTATGGTTTCAGATGACTTAGAGGGTCTGAGTGTTTATATGCCGGAGAAACAAGTTTGATGATTAAAACTGATGTTGTTATTATCGGCGCAGGTCCAACAGGGTTATTTTGTGCACATCAACTTGGAATTATTGGATTGAAATGTGAAATAGTTGATAACCTGGATAAACTTGGTGGACAATGTATTGAGCTTTACCCGGATAAACCAATTTATGATATTCCTGCAGTTCCAGAGTGTACTGGAGAAGAACTTACAAACAATCTAATAAAGCAAATTAAACCTTTTAAGTTTAATTTTCATTTAAATGATAGAGTTCAAGAACTTACAAACAAAGATGATAATTGGATTGTTACAACAACTAGTGGAAAAAAATTCCAAACACCAAACGTTGTAATTGCTGGAGGTGTTGGATCATTTGAACCAAGAAAGTTTCCAACAAAAAGTGCAGAAAAGTTCGATGGAACTTCAGTTTTGTATTCAATCAAAGACAAAACAATTTTTAAAGACAAGTCAGTAGCTATATTTGGTGGTGGAGATAGTGCTCTTGATTGGGCAATAGAATTATCTAACAGTTCTAAAGTTTCACTAATTCACAGAAGAGATGAATTCAGAGGAGCTCCTGCAAGTGTTAAAAAAATAAAAGAGCTAAGTAAAAAAAGTATTATTAACCTATTTACAAAGTACTCAATTAAAGATGTTAAAGGAAATGGAACTTTAGAGGAAATTGAGATTAAAAGTGAAGAAGGTGAAAGCAAAACAATTAAAGCTGATTATGTTTTGGGTTTCTTTGGTTTAATAATGCAACTTGGTCCAATAGCTGATTGGGGTCTTAATTTAGATAAAAAAACTATTCCAGTTAACACTGAAAACTTTGAAACTAACAAGAAAGGTATATTTGCAATTGGAGACATCTGTACCTATCCAGGAAAGCTTAAACTAATACTTTCAGGGTTTCATGAAGGCGCCTTAGCAGCGAGAGGCTGTTTTAAATACGCAAGACCAAACGAAAAATATAGATTTGAATTTACAACTGCCTCAAGCACTATCAAAAATAGATTGGGTCTAAAATAGTGATTGAGTTATTTACTGCCGATACTCCAAATGGTTGGAAAATTAGCATCATGTTAGAGGAGATAAAATTTGATTATAAAATAACAAAAATTAATTTAAGTGAAGGCGAACAACATAAACCAGAATTTAAAAAAATCAGTCCTTTTAATAAAATTCCAGTAATTACAGATCACGAAAATAATAAATCAGTCTTCGAGTCAGGTGCGATTTTGATGTACTTGGGTGAAAAAAGTAACATGTTTTATCCTGAAGATGATAGGTTAGAGATAAATCAATGGTTAATGGCTCAAATGGGTTTAATCGGCCCAATGATTGGACAGCATCATCAATTTCACTTTTATCATCAAGGAAAAAGTGAGTGGGGAGAAGAAAGATATTTTAAGATTACAAGAAAACTTTACGAAGATTTAGAGGCGAGGCTTTCCGCTAGTGATTATTTAGCAGGTAAAGAGTATTCAATTGCAGATATCGCAACATGGTCTTGGATTGCTAGACATAAAAGACATGACATAGGATTGGAAAACTTTAAAGGTTTATCAAGGTGGTATATTGATATAGCTAAACGTCCTGCGGTGATTAAAGGATTTAAAGTATTAAATAAAGATGCTGAAATAGATTACCCTTAAATATCAGCGTAAACTTTTTCTTCTTTTTCGTGCTTTTCTTGAGCAGATATACATAAAGTTGCAACAGGTCTTGCCATTAATCTTTTAAGGCCAATTGGTTCGGCTGTTTCTTCACAAAAACCATAAGTTCCATCTTGAATTTTTTTTAAAGCACCATCAATTTTAGTAATTAATTTTATTTGTCTATTGATTGCTCTCATCTCTACATTTTTTTCAGTGTATGAGCTTGCTTGGTCGACAATATCCGCTGATGCACTATTGTCATCCATTGAGGCGTTAAATATTGCTTCATTATTTGTTCTCTTAAGATCTTTTTTCCACTCCATTAATTTTTGTTTGAAATACGCAAGATGTTTTGCACACATATATTTTTCAGTTTCTTTTGGAATATATTTTTTAGAGATCTTGACCATATCTAAATTTATGAATTTGGTGAATATATTCATCATTTATTGAGTGTCAAGAATGGATTAATTGTATAAATTAATAAAAATGGCTATTTATAAAAAGAATATAAGTATTTTATTTTATATTTTTGTTACAGCTCACTTGTGCATCTGGACATTGATTCCTAGTTTAACAAATAACAATTTACCACTTGATACTATAGAGGCCTTAGCATGGGGTAGTAATTTAGACTGGGGGTTTAATAAGCATCCGCCAATGAGTGCATTTTTACCTGAAATATTTTACCAAATCTTTGGACCCCAAGACTGGGCTTATTATCTGCTAAGTCAAATCTGTATTGTAGTCTCATTCCTTGTAGTTTTTAAGTTAGCTGAAGATTTTTTTGATAACAAAATTTATTGTTTACTATCGGTTTTATTATTGGAAGGAGTATACTTTTATAACTTCACTACACCTGAATTTAATGTAAATGTTTGCTTAATTCCTTTTTGGTCTCTTTCGGTTTTTTATTTATGGAGAGGAATTAAGAATAATAAAATATTAGATTGGTTATTACTCGGTCTATTTGCTGGACTCGGGTTTCTATCTAAGTATTTATTTGTCTATTTAGGTTTAGCAATAGATGTACTTTTAATTTACATGATTTATACCAAGAGACTAAATTTAAAGTGTCTAGTTTCTTTCGTTCCTTTTATAATAATTTTATTACCACACATTATTTGGTTAACTGAGAATGATTATGTAACCATTACTTATGGACTTCTCAGAACTGGATCAGAAGAAGCAAGTATTTTAAACCATATAAAACATCCTACGATATTTTTAGCTAAGCAAGTTGGAATATTATTACCGTTTTTACTAATGATTTTTGTTTTACTTAAAAAATTTAAAATAAATATTAATTTAAATGACGAAAAGCTTTTGTTTTTATTGTCAATTAATTTAATTCCAATATTTTTTATTTTTCTTACATCATTTACTATGGGTGTAAAAATAAGAACTATGTGGATGACGCCATTTTATATAAGCTTTGGCTTGTTATTTGTTTATATTTTAAAATCAGAAATTAATTTTGAAAAAATGAGAGCTTTT
>CACKZV010000021.1 GCA_902604795.1 uncultured Pelagibacteraceae bacterium
AAATTGTACTTTTTTAATATATCGTAGACTAAAGCTTTTAGTTCTTCATCTTTTTTGTCACTATCGATACTCAAATTTTCAAATACAGATAAAGTTTCGAAGAGATTAAAATGTTGAAAAACCATTCCAATATTATTTTTTTTGGCATCTTGGGGAGAGTTAAGTTTAATACTTTCATTATTTAAAAAAACTTCACCCTCATCAGGCTTTACTACTCCAGACAAGATTTTAACTAGCGTAGACTTGCCAGCTCCATTTTCTCCCAATAAAGCGTATATTTTCCCACTTCCAAATTCTAATGATACTTTGTCGTTTGCAATACATCCTGGGTAAATTTTTGAAATTTCTGATACTTTGAGTTTTGTATTCATTAGAATCGGTTAGATAAAAATAAAGAATTAAGTAATATAAGTACATTATATTTACCTTATTTTGATGGAAAACTTATTTTTTTTTCAACTTTTAAGTTAATCTTTTGTCACATTTCAGTATTATAATATAATAATGAAAAACAAATTCGCTATCATATTAATATCAATTCTTTTTTTTACTGCAGGCTGCCAAACTATTCAAAAAAAAACCGACGAAGTTGTAGAAAAGGAAAATCAAAAATATGGATTATTTGTCGGTGGAGAAGTTAACAAAATGAAATTAGAATTAGGGGCTCCAAGCGAAGATATGATCAATGATACTGGCAATGAAGTATTAATTTATAAAACAAAAAAATATGGTGTACCGTGTGAAAGAAGATTTGAGGTCAACGCTGGTGGAACTATAATTGCTTTCAGTTCTAGTGGATGTTTTTAAACTTGTGGGGCGAACCCCACAAGTAAGGTTAAACTTTATTACTTAATATCAATAAGTCTTTTTTTCTTGTGATCTGGTAAAATTCTTTCACAAGCAATTGTCAAAAGACCATCCTTAAGTTCAGCTCCATTTACTTTTACATCATCTGCAATAGTAAAAGATCTTGCGAATTGTCTTTGTGATATACCTTTGTGAATTATTTCACCGTCTACATTTTGATCTTCAGACTTACTAAGCTGTTTCGTTCTAACAGTTAATATATTATCCTCGAACTCAACCTCGACATCTTTTTTATTAAAACCAGCTAATGCTACTTCAATTGAATAGTTATCCTTACCAGTTTTTCTTATGTTGTATGGTGGATAATTTGATTGCATAGTCATGCCACCATTACCAAGCATACTTTCAAATTGGTCAAACATATCATCGAAACCAATAGAAAACGGTCTTAGCGAGTTAAAGATAGATAGATCCTTACTTGTCATATTTACTCCTTTTGTTAAGCAAGTTAGTTTACGTAAGCCCCAAAAGGCGACTTACAATATTTATATGGTAACTAATTTTAAAATTTCAATACAAGATTTATTAAATTTTTTTTGCAATTTTTAATGCAAAAGCATAATCAATAGCTATTTCTTCAATAGCACCATCTCTGCCAGATTTTCCTCCATGACCAGCGTTCATCTCAGTTTTTAATAACAATAAATTATTATCTGTTTTATAGTCTCTTAGTTTTGCAGTGAATTTCGCTGGTTCATCAAATAGAACTCTATTGTCGCTTAGACTGGTAGTAATTAAAATATTTGGATAATCCATTTTTTTAATATTGTTGTAAGGAGCGTATGAGTAAATATAGTCAAAATGATCCTTGTTATCTTTAGCATTTCCAAATTCGTCGAATTCTCCAATTGTTAACGGTAGAGAATGGTCAAGGTTGGTAGTTAAAGAATCTACAAACGGTACAGCCATTATTAACCCTAAAAATAGCTCAGGCACTTCATTTACAACTGCCCCCATTAACAAACCTCCTGCTGAACCACCCATACCTATAATTTTTCCTTTAGAAGTATATTTTTTTTCAATTAAAAATTTTCCAACAGCTATATAATCTTCAAATGTATTTTTTTTGTTTAAAAGTTTTCCTTCCTTCCACCATTTCATTCCTCTTTCCATTCCTCCTCTTATATGTGCTGTAACCCAAATTATATTTCTATCAATAAGGCTTAGCCTTGAAGATGAAAAACCAGGAGACATCGAATTCCCATAAGAACCATAGCCATACAGTAAAAGATTTGATGATCCATCTAGAATTGTATCCTTATGTCTTGTTATAGTTATTGGTACCATTCTCCCATCATGAGATGGGCATTCAATACGTTCAACTAAATAATCATTTGAGTTATGTCCTGATGGAATTTCTTGTTCCTTAACAAGTTTTTTTTCTTTTGATTTTAAATTATACAAAAAAGTCCTTCCTGGTGTTTTAGGGGAAGAGTATGATAAATATACATTGTCTGTATTTTTATCTTTTTGAATCAATGATATACTTGGAACAATTACTTTTTCATCACTAAAAATAATATCCTCTTCCTTATTTGTCTTTGGGTCACGTAAAATTATTTTTCCAAGTGCATTAGATGTTTCAGACCTAATTATCCAATTATTTAAAAATACTAAACCTCCTATTAATACCTCATCTTTTGAAGCAATAAATGGCTCCCATTTTTGATTTATTAAGTCATTGCATCTATCAATTTTAAAATCTTCAGCATTTTCATTTGTATGTTTGTAGAAATAATTATTCCAAGAATTTACTGAATAAATTATACCTCTTTGTCTTTTTTGGATTATTCGAGGATTTGGAATATTTTCATCTACTTTAAAAAAATATTGTTCTGAAGTGTTGTGATCAGAGCTTGAAATTATAAAATATTTTTCATCTGAACTAAGCCCAATACCAACAGTGAACGCCTCACTTTTTTCCTCAAAAATTAATAAGTCATCCTTTGTTGGAGTTCCAATTTCATGTCTATAAATAGTTCTAGGTCTATGATGCTTATCTAACTTAGAATAAAATATGTATTTATCGTCTAAACTAAATTCTATACTACCGCTTGTTTCCTCAATTTTTTCTGTTATTAAATCTCCAGATTTTATATTTCTTATATAAATTGTGTAATATTCTGATCCTTTTAAATCTAAAGAGTATCCCAAATATTCATCGTTAAAACTTACTTCTAAGTCACCTAAACCGAAATACTCTGTTTTAAGTTTCTCCTTCTCTTTGTCACCGTTCCAAATCTCCTCAACTTGTTCTTCGCCAATTTTTTTTCTCAATTTAATGGAATAATTTCCTTTTGCAGTAGTTTTAGTCCAGTACTCATAATTTTTATCTTTATATGGCAATGACTCATCGTCCAGTTTGATTCTTCCTTTAATTTCTTTAAAAAGTTTTTTTTGGATATCCCGAGTATCTTTCATTTGGTTAGAAAAATATTCATTTTCATCCTCCAAATATTTTCTAACTTCTGGTAAAAGCTTTGAATCATCCTTCAAAACTTCTAAAATATTTTTTTGATGAATCCAGCTATAATCATCAGTCCATGTCCTATTGTGACAAGATTTTATTTCAGGTTTCTTTTCAAGCTGTGGTAATTTCATTTTATAACTAAATTAATATATGAATATCTTTTTTATAACACTTATTATTTTTATTGTTGCTTATGTTTTTCTGACTTGGTTTACAAGGAGTTCTGCCAAGAATATTTCAAAATTTTTGAGAACATTGATTATTTTGTTTGCAATAGCTTTTGCCATTGTAATGGCCTATGCTGGAAGATACATATTTTCTCTACCATTTGTACTTGCGATTTTACCATTGATCAAAACTAAAGCTGGAATTTCTTTATTTCAAATTCTCAGGTTATGGGGACTTTTTAGAATTCTGAGGAATTCGGGGAGGTTTAACTTTAGTGGATTTCAAAATAGTTCTAACTCTCAATCTATTTCTAGAGACGAGGCATACAAAATATTAAATTTAGACTCAAATAAAAAGTATAAGAAAGAACAGGTGATTTCGTCTTATAAAAAAATAATGAAAAAAATTCATCCTGATATAAATCCTGAATTAAATAGATTAGCTACAATTGTGAATGAGGCAAAAGATTTAATATTGAGAGATATTTATTAATTTTCTAATTTGTGGATTATATCAACGATCTCTTTAACTGATACTAAATTTGGATCAGCATATGAATTATGATTGATGCTATTTATATCAAAACCACTCGGAACTACTCGATAAAAATTTTTACTGTAATCAGTATAGGATTTTGGCGTATCTAAAAGGATTACAATACTTTTTATACCTGATTGTGCTGTAATATGTGAACCAAATGAATCATTGCCTACATAAATATTTGATGAACATAAGTATGGCAATAAATCCTTTATTTTTTTATCACTTAAAGTCATAAAATTTTTCTCTTTCAAATTTAAAATAATTTCACTCTCAATTTCTTTTTCATTTGGTCCACACAAAATGTAAAAAAAATAATTACCCTTT
>CACKZV010000022.1 GCA_902604795.1 uncultured Pelagibacteraceae bacterium
TTCTTGCAAGCTTAGAAAGTTTATCACTTTCTTGTTTTGAGCTTACAACTGTCCAACCTATCCAAATAACAGCAAGTATAAGAACTAATATACCTTCTGATCCTACTCCCGGATAAATAGCACCCGCCACATCCTCTGCAGGTTTATTTAAGTGATCTATCCAATTAGATACTGTAGCCATATTATCCTCCTTTAACTACTAGAAGAAGCAACAGTGCGTTCATCTTCTTTTGCTTCCTCCATTATTTGGTAGTCCAAACCAGCCAACTCAACTTCCCTTGGAATTCTGAGTTTGCCAATACCATTTAACACTTTAGCTATAATGTAGCCTGGGATCATTCCAAGGACAAAGAACATGATTATTGCACCTATGAACATTCCTAAAGGATTTATTGCAGCGTATGTAGTTCCATCCCACATAGCACCAACACTGTATCCTGAAGAAGGGTATCCATTTAATACAAAACCACATATCACAAGTCCTGCAAACCCAGCATAACCATGAACAGCTACTGCTCCAACTGCATCATCAATTTTGAACCTTCGTTCAACCCAGTAATGCATTTTGTAAGCTATAACGACACCAATCATTCCAATTATCAAAGATTGTATTGGATGATAAAGGTCATTTCCTGCAGATGCACAAATTATTCCAGCTAAACCACTTGAGTAAGTCCAGAAAGGATCACCTTTGGAAACAACATAACCTGCTAATAATCCTCCTGAGAGAGACATCAAAAAGTTCATTGTTATTCCACTAAGCGTGGTTGGCGTTACATAAATTGTGGTTGCGGTAAAGTAGGTTACACCTTCCATGCCATACTCAGGTCCAAGATCATAAATTGGAATATTACAAGCAGCATAAAATCCCCAAAAACCTGTATAAATTAAGAATAATCCAATAGTTACTAGCCAAGGATTTCTAGGTCCTATATTTCTAGGTTCACCGCTTGATGAAAATTTTCCAATTCTTGGTCCTAAAACAGCAAGCACCCCCAAAGCAAATCCACCAGCAACTGCGTGAATTACACCTGAGGCATAAGCATCATGGTAACCGAGTATTTTCAACATCCATCCGTCAAAGTGCCATCCCCACGCAGCATCTATACTCCAAAATACTGATCCAATTGCAATCGCAAGAATTCCAAAAGCAAAAGTAGTAATCCTTTCAATTACAGCACCAGATACAATGGATGCAGCTGTCCATGAGAATAGTAAAAATGCAGCCCAAAATACTCCACTAATATGATCTCCCAAGTTTACTGCCATCAATTCACTGTTTGGCAAATACCACTTAGAACTAAAAGCTGAGTCATCTGTAATTAACGCTGCGCTTTCATTCATTATTGATGGTGCAAGACCTGGCCCAGTTGGAAATGCCCAATAAATCCACCAACCAAATAAAAACCAAGTAACTGTTACCAAAGGAATCAGCATCGTGTTTTTCATTAATGTGTGTTGATGATGTTTGTATCGGGAAGCTCCAACTTCATACATACAGAATCCTACGTGTATAAGAAACATAAGTACTACTGTTATCCAATAGTAAAATTCTGTAAATATGGTTGTCAATGCACCGAGTTCGTCAGTCATTTAACCTCCAATTGTTTAAACAAATTATTTTAATATTATTATTTCGAGTTATCGGATCAATCTTAAAAACAACAACTAAATCAAAGAGAATTTACTAAACTACAACTTCAGGTATATATGATTTGTTGGTGATTCTAAAATTTTCTATAAGCTTTTTTTAAATCTACCAAAGGGTGATTTGGAGACATTTGAAATTTTACTAATAGTTCTCGTGCAATCATGTCCCTATCTTGTTGGTTATTAGGTAATTTAATTTTTTTTGGAATGGTGACCCAACCATTTGCATTTCTATCAAAAACTGCAGGTCTATCTTCTTCATATCCCATGTGAACATCTTCTAACCAATTTAAATCATCCCATCCCATTGCTTCAATATATTTTTTTAGGAAAGGAGTTATTCTTGAATAGTCTGGCAATAAATTTACATCATATCTATAACCAATAGTTTGACCTATCATCTTTTCTCGAGCAGTTTCTTTCTTTTTACCTAACTGACCTTTAACTCTTTTTTTGCTCGATTTTTTACTTTTTTTTTTTGGCATAATTATATTTTATGAAAGTCGTCAACTCCTACTGTGTGATTTGTTCCAGAAAGTGGTACTTTTGCTAATGCAGAAGCTTCCATTGTTAAAGCTGCCATATCTTCTGGTTCTAATGAATGTATATTTGTTTTACCACAAGCTCTAGCTAATAATTGAGCTTCTAACGTCATAGTATGTAAGTAATTATATACTCTAAGAGCTGCCTCATCAGGGTTTAGTCTTTTTCTCAATTTAGGATCCTGAGTAGCAACACCAACTGGGCAACGACCAGTATGACAGTGATAACAATGACCTGCTGGCACTCCCATTTCTTTTTCAAAATTAGACTCTGGAATTTCTTTATTACAGTTTAGTGCAATCATAGCGCCCGTACCTATAGCAATAGCATCTGCACCAAGAGCTAATGCTTTTGCCATATCAGCTCCGTCTCTAACACCACCTGCATAAATAAGAGTAACTTTTCCAGTTTTACCAACATCATCTATTGCTCTTCTTGCCTCTCTAATTGCAGCTATACCAGGTATACCTGTGTTTGCTGCTGCGATGTGTGGACCAGCACCTGTTGAACCTTCCATACCGTCTAGATAAATAGAGTCTGGATCACATTTTGCTGCCATACGAACATCATCGTAAACTTTTGCAGCTCCAAGTTTTAATTGAATTGGAACTTTATTTTTTGTCAGCTCTCTTAATTCTTGAACTTTTAAAGCTAAGTCATCTGGTCCTAACCAATCAGGATGTCTTGCAGGAGATCTTTGATCAATACCAGCAGGTAATGATCTCATCTCTGCTACTTGGTCAGTAACTTTTTGACCCATCAAGTGACCACCCATTCCAACTTTTTGTCCTTGACCAATGAAAACTTCAATTCCATCAGCAAGTTGTGCATGATGAGGATTAAATCCATATCTTGATTGAATACATTGATAGTACCATTTTTCTGAATATCTTCTTTCATCAGGTATCATTCCACCTTCCCCTGAACATGTTGCGCTACCTGCCATAGTTGCTCCTCTTGCAAGTGCTGTCTTTGCTTCATAGGATAAAGCTCCAAAACTCATACCTGTAATATAAACTGGTATATCTAATTCTACTGGGTTTTCACATCTTGGACCAATGATAGTTTTTGTTTCACACTTTTCTCTGTAACCTTCGATTACAAATCTTGTAAGTGTTCCAGGTAAAAATACTAAATCATCAAATGTAGGAATTTTTTTCATTAGAGCCATACCTCTCATTCGGTATCTTCCTAACTGAGCTTTGATATGAATGTCGTCGATTACTTCAGGTGTAAATATAGCATTATAACCTAGTAAACTTTTATTTCTTTTTGAAAATTCACTGCCACCATTCCCATTGGAATGACCATTTGATTTTCCGTTTTTTTTCTTTGCCATTAAATTGCTCCTTTTTTCTCAGTTGGTTCTAAAGCGTCATAATTCCAGAGTTTTTTACCTGCTACTACTTTAGTCATCTTTGATACATCAAAATTTTCGCCAATCTCAGCGACTTTAAGTTTTCTTTTAATCCAATCTATATCACTTTTTGTCATAGGTGACTCAATCGCATCACTACCAAATGATCCAATTTTTCCACCCACATAAATAGTTCCATCATACATAGAGTCTCCAAGGTTTATACCGACGTTACCTAAAATTATTATTCTACCTCTTTGCATCATAAAGCCAGTGAATGCTCCAGCGTCACCACCAACAATAATTGTTCCACCTTTTTGATCAATTCCTGTTCTAGCACCAACGCTACCTTTACATATTAAATCTCCACCTCTAACTGCTGCACCAAAACATGATCCAGCATTCTTTTCTATTACTACTTTTCCTGCCATCATATTTTCTGCACATGACCATCCAACTCTACCATTTATTCTTACTGTTGGACCATCAATAGAGCCAACACCAAAATAACCCAAACTTCCCTCAAATATTAAATTTAATTTATTCAACACTCCAACACCTAAACTGTGTTTTCCTTGTGGGTTCTTTATAACTATTGTTCCATAACCTTGACTCATTAGTTCATCAATTTTTTTGTTTGCCTCTTTGCAATCTAGATCATTTACATCAAGATCAATTCTTTTATTAAAATCAACATCATAAGTTCCCCAATAATAAAAGTTTTCTGCTTCATCTGGATTGAAAAATTTTTGTTGTGTTTTTCCTGTTAAGACTTCAGAGTG
>CACKZV010000023.1 GCA_902604795.1 uncultured Pelagibacteraceae bacterium
AAGACAAGCATTTGGAGAGCAATTAGAAGCTTGTTATAGAAGATTAGGTTTGAATGTTCCTGCATATGAGAGATATGTATCCTGGGCAGTAAATGCTATTCAAGGAGACTTTGGTTATTCATTGAGTGGAGAAATGCCAATTAAAGAGGTACTAGGGCCACGTATTAAAAATTCATTAGTTCTAGCATCAGCTGCTATTTTTATTGGCATTCCAATCGCTCTAATACTTGGAATAGTAACTGCCCTTTGGAGAGATAAATTGCCTGATGTAGCAATTTCAACAGTAACTATATTTGCTATGACTATCCCAGAGTTTATTAGCGCTACTTTATTAATCTTAATAATCGCAATATGGTTAGAGTGGTTGCCAGGAATTGTAATTGTTCCAACTGATGTTTCATTCTTAGAACTATTACCAAATATTATTTTACCAGTAATCGCTATTGCAATGATTATGACAGCTCATATGGCACGGATGGTGAGATCAAGTGTCATTCAAGTTATGGCAAGTGAATATGTTCAAATGGCAATTTTAAAAGGTGTTCCATATTGGAAAATGGTTTTTAAACATGTATTACCAAATGCATTATTACCGGCTATTAATGTTGTAGCTTTAACAATTGCATGGTTATTAGGAGGAGTTGTTGTAACCGAAGTTGTATTTAATTACCCAGGTCTTGGAAGATTGGTTATTGAGTCGATTTCAAATAGAGATTTACCTACAGTTCAAGCATTAGCAATAATTCTTGCATCTATATATGTTAGTATAAATTTATTGGCGGATCTAATGACATTGATGCTAAATCCAAGATTAAAGACGTTACAGATAAGAAAATAATATGAAATTGGATAATATTTATCAGGAAGAAAAGAAAAGTAATTTCGCAAAAGTCGCTGAAATAATAATTACAATGGCCTCAAGACCGTCAGGTTTCATTGGTTTAAGTATATTGATTTTCCACGTAGTTCTTGCATTTATTAGCCCTTATATTGCGCCATATGATTTTAAAGCAATTAACCCAACTTTAATGCTACAGGCTCCTTCGGCTGAGTATTGGTTTGGAACTGATGATCTTGGAAGAGATGTTTTTACTAGAACAATTTTAGGTGGAAGAACAGCATTAACAATTACTTTCTTTGGATCTTTGATAGCACTACTTTGGGGTGGTCTATTAGGAATTTTTTGTGGACTGGTTGGTGGAAAAACTGACGATATAGTAATGAGAATTGTTGATGCATTTTTATCTATACCGTGGATATTAGCAATGTTGTTAATTGTATCTTTGTTAGGTACATCAACTGAAGTATTGATACCTGCTTTAGGTTTCTTTTATGGTAAAGGAATTGTAAGAGTAGCAAGAGCTGCAACCCATGATGTTATTGCAAAAGACTTTATTGTATCCGCTAGAGCAAGAGGGCATAGTAATTTTTCAATAATATGGAATGAGATAATTCCAAATGTAAGAGATGCAATTTTAGTGGAAGGTGCAATGAGATGGTCATGGATGCTACTTGGCTTTAGTTCTTTGTCGTTCCTAGGTTTTGGTGTTAGTCCTCCAACTCCAGATTGGGGATTGATGATATCAAATGCTAGAGGTTTAATGTCTTTTGCTTATTGGTCAGTTATAGCCCCAATAGTTGGTTTAAGTAGTTTAATAATTGGTATCAATTTGACAGCTGATGCTTTTGCTAAAGCCTTAGGTATAGATAGGTCAACAAAAGCGCCTGTTTAAAAATGACTGAAATAATTCAAAAAGTAAAAAATTTATCTATTGGATTTAAAAGTAAAAAAGGTGAAGAGATTTTAATATTAAGAAACATTACCACAAATATTAAAAAAGGAGAAACCGTTGGTATTGTTGGAGAGTCTGGATCTGGAAAAAGTACTCTTGCACTAGCAATGATGGGGTATGTTAAGCATGGTCTCTACACTATTGGAGGAGAATGTGAATTTAATTCATCAAATCTTTTAAAAATGAAAAATAGAGATTTGGAAAAAATCAGAGGTAGAAAAATCGCAATGATACCTCAAAATGCAGGGCAGGCATTGACACCAAATTTAAAAATAGGTTATCAAATTGATGAAGCATTACAGTTGCATTCTGATTTAAAGGAAGAGGAAAGAGAACAAAAAATTTCTGAATTGTTAAATAAAGTGAGACTTCCTTCACCAGAAACAATTGCTCTTCGATATCCTCATGAACTTTCAGGGGGACAACAACAAAGAGTTGCTGTTGCTATGGCATTAGCTGGAACTCCTGACCTTTTACTATTGGACGAACCTACCACTGGCTTAGACGTGACAACACAAGCTCACGTTTTAGAACTGCTTAATTTCATTGCCAAAGACACTGGAACATCAATGGTTTATGTGAGCCATGATCTAGGAGCAATAGCTCAAGTAAGTGACCGTATTATTGTAATGTACTCTGGTGAAATAGTTTTAGAGGGACCCTCTAGAGATATTCTTAAAAAACCAATTCATCCGTATACCTATGGTTTGCTTAAATCTA
Organism: uncultured Pelagibacteraceae bacterium; assembly: GCA_902604795.1. Lineage (GTDB taxonomy): Bacteria > Pseudomonadota > Alphaproteobacteria > Pelagibacterales > Pelagibacteraceae > Pelagibacter. The sequence goes on from CACKZV010000023.1 coordinate 2,514, forward strand.
TACCAAAATTATCACTAGCAGGGCTTCCACAATCAATGCCTGGTAGTCAACCTCAACCTGGAACAATGCATAGAGGCTGCAGTTTCTTTGATAGGTGCAATTTTTCAGAAGAAAAATGTAAAAATAACTCTCCCCAACTTGAGTATTTAGAAGAATTAAAAACAAGTGTTAGATGTTTTAATTATAAGAGTTTAATGAATGACAGTCAGGTTAATCAAACTGTTAATAAAATTAAGACGAGTTTGCAGGAAAAAGAAATATTAAATCTTTCAGAAGTTTCAATAAGTTACGCTAAGCAAAAACTTTTAGATCAGGTGTTAAATAGAATTTCTGACGACAACCCAACTGTTAAAGATATCAATATTAATATTAAGAAGGGTGAAACTATAGCTCTTGTTGGAGAGTCAGGTAGCGGAAAATCAACAATTCTTAAATCTATTGCTGGGTTACTTAGAACCAAAGGTGGAATAATAAAATTTGACCAAGATAGAAATTTATCTTCTGACCTTAAAGAGAGAGATCCCAATGACTTAAGAATTATTCAATTAATTTTTCAAAATCCTGATGAGTCTTTAAACCCAAATCATACTGTTGAAGAAATAATAGCTCAACCATTAAAGTTATATTTTGGTTTAAAGGGTGAAGAATTAAAAAAAAATATTATAGATCTATTACAAAAAGTAAGACTTGGAGAATTTTATATGTCCAGGTACCCCAGACAATTATCTGGTGGTGAAAAACAGAGAGTTGCAGTAGCAAGAGCTTTTGCAGCTAAACCAGATATTATATTATGTGATGAGGTAACATCTGCATTAGATGTTTCAGTTCAAGCAGCTGTATTAAATTTGCTACAACAACTTAAAGAAGATTTTGGAACTACATATATATTTGTTTCACATGATTTAGCTGTCGTAAGAGCTATAAGTGATAGAGTTGCTGTTCTTTATCAAGGAAGATTGTGTGAAGTGGGACCATCAAAAGATGTTTATCAATTTCCATCACACCCTTATACAGAGGTTTTATTAGGAGCAGTGCTAGAACCAGATCCAGATATCAAACCAAAATTAGTTGCAGAGGATATTGTAGAAGAAAAACCACCTCAAAAA
>CACKZV010000024.1 GCA_902604795.1 uncultured Pelagibacteraceae bacterium
TCTAAGTACTGCTTGGAAGCTGTCCGAAACTTATAAAAATCCAGGTGATATTGTCGTGTTAGAAAAAAAAGATACCGCAGCAGGAGCAAGTGGAATTGCCTGCGGTGTTGTTAGAAATAATTATTTTCAACCTGCTATGAGAGAATTAATGGCTCATTCAGTTTCAGTTTGGGAAAGTGATCCTAAAGGATTTAAATATAATGCAGTTGGTTATTTACAGATTTCACCAGAAGTAATGCATGCAGATGTTGCAACTATTTATGAACAACAAAAAGCAATTGGTTACGAATCTGAATTTATAGAAGGTGAGAAAGATTGCATGAAATATATGAAAGGAATGTTTGGTGACTGGCAAGCACAAGGCATAACTTCTGTTCTTCATGAAAAAAAAGGTGGATATGCTTTTAATAAAGATTCAATTAAAGCACTTGAAAATAAATCTACTTCAAATGGTGTTGAAGTAATGAAGGGTGTTAAAGTCACTGGTTTCAAAAGAGGAAGTAACAGCAAAGCTGTTACAGGAGTTGAAACAGACAAAGGCACAATAGAATGTGAACAAGTTGTCGTTGGGGCAGGACCTTGGGCAAGAGATTTTTGGAATATGTTGGAGTTACCTAAAACTGCAAATATAAAAGGTAAAGATGGTAGAATTCATGAAACAGATATGTGGAAATATTGGATGCTTCAAGAGGGTGTCCTTGGCGTAGAGCCAGATTTTTTAAAAATGGACAATGGCGAGCAGCCACCAGTAATTCATGTAGATTCAACAGCTCCTTTGTATTCAGACAAAACTAAAAAATTAATTACAGATAAAATTTGGGGAATATATTACAAACCTGATATTGAAGGACTTGGTGTTCAAGGTGGAACTTCACCTTACATTGTTGATAAACATTTTGATCAAGTAAATGTTGACCCTTATGGAATAGAGTCTCCCGAGTATCAAACAACAGAAGCTTTTAATGATATGTGGTGTTCAGCTTTAGCTCATTGTCAAAAAAGATTTGAGGGAAAATCAGATTTATATAGAAAAGGACCTTCTGGTGGACTTGGATGTATGACACCAGATTCTTTTCCAATTTTTGATAGATTTTTAGAAAACGTTTACATGATAGCAGACTCTAATCATGGTTATAAAATGATTGGAGTTGGAGAGCTAGTAGCAAAAGAAATTCTTGGCACAGAGAGTGAATTACTAAAACCATTTAGATTCAACCGTTACGAGAAAGGTGAATTACACCCAACATCTAATAGTCCGTTTCCTTGGAGCTAATTTATCTAAGTAGACAGATGTTTTTTTTTCAGTTAACTTTTTGGTCTAAAAATTCTTAAGGGGGAATATGACTGATCTAGAGAAACATGTTAATCAACCAGGTAGAGCAAAATTAGTTAAACAAGTTAGAGCTAAAATTAACGAACTAAAAATTGATTATATTTTTTTTCAATTCATATCAGTAACAGGAAGAGTTGTTGGTAAAGGAATTCCTGCTGATCATTGGGAAAGAACATGTGAAAAAGGTTTTCAATTAGTTTACGGTGCAACAGCTAATTTATTCTTAGATCGTCACAATAACTACATAGGATATGGTCCTGAAGCAAAAGAGTTAGTTGGAATACCTGATCCAGAAACATTTTGCCAGTTACCTTGGGATAAAAAAGTTGCAAGAGTTTTTGTAACTTGTTTTAGAAATAGAGAAGAAAGAGAAAATCCAGGTGGTCACTTAACATCTGATTGTAGAGGTAATTTAAGAATTATAGCTAAAGAGTTTAAGAAAAAACATGGTTACCAGCTGAGAGTTGGAACTGAGCCAGAAATGATGTGGTTAACTAGAAACGATGATGGTACTCCAACAGGAAAAGGTTTTTCTAAACCATATTGTTATCACATAGATCAATTCGAGTCTTTAAGACCTGTATTTATGAAAGTAATGGAATATGCAAGAGCTATGGGATTTGACATGATTCAAGGTGACCATGAAGATGCTCCTGGACAATTAGAGTTAAACTGGATGTACGATGATGTTTTAAGAAATGCAGATAGATTATCTACTTACAGACAAATTTGCGCTCAGGTTGCGAGAGAATTTAATTTAATTGCATGTTTTATGACAAAACCTTTTATGGGAGTTTCTGCAAGTGGTTGTCATACAAATATGTCTTTGTGGACAGGTGGAAAAGACAAGGTAAATAAATTAGGTCATAAGTCTCTGCCAGGTATGGATGAAGTTTTCAGTTATGTAGAAGGTGGAACTAATACATTTATGCCGGATACTAAAGATGTCCAGTTACCAGGCAAAATTGGTTTAAAATCAATTGGAGGTGTAATGAAACACTTGCCTGCTTTAACAGCAATTGGTTCATCAACAGTTAACTCATATAGAAGATTATGGGATCAAGGTTTTTGGGCACCAGTATATGCGGATTGGGGGTATCAAAATAGAACTTGTGGATTAAGAGTTTCAGCACCGGGTAGATTTGAATACAGATCTGTAGACTCTATGCATAATCCGTATTTAATGGGAGCAAGTTTATTAAAAGCTTTTGACGATGGAATAACGAATAATATCAATCCTGGAAAACCTGAGTCTAGAAATATTTATGAAGCTCAAAAAGCTGGAAAAAATGTAAAAAAATTACCTTTAAGTCTTGGTGAGGCTTTAGATCGTTTAGCAGAAGACAAAGTCATTCAATCTGCTATGCCCGATGAAATGTATAAAATATTTCATTGGTATAAAAATGATGAGTGGGAAAGATTTTTAGGTGCAACAACTCAATGGGATCTAGATACTTATTTGGATTGCCTACCATAAATAAATTTAGTTAAGGAGAAATATGTGCGGAATAGCTGGTCTTATCCATAGAGGAAAATCTTCTAATGTAGGAAATGAATTACAAGCAATGCTTCAAGCTTTAAAGCATAGAGGACCTGACTCCACAGGTTACGCTCTATATGCAGATAATGATGGTGAAAACTTCATAATGAGATTCAAGGTTGGAGAAAATGTTGGTGAAGGTAGTTCCTCCGTAAATGAAGATGAAAGTGTTTATGATAATAGGAAAGAGCTTGTAGACGATATGTTAAAAAACCTTGGTGCAAAAGTATTAAAAGAAGAAAAACTAACTCCATATTCCTACAGATATGAAATGAAATATGACGACGATTTAATGGATTTTTCAAAGAAAATTGAGAGCATTGAAAGTGTAGAAATTTTATCAATTGGTAAATCACTTGAATTAATTAAAGATTTAGGAGATGCACAAGCAGTTTTAGACAGATATGATCTAGGAAAAGTAACAGGAACTCATGCTATAGGTCATGCTAGAATGGCAACTGAGTCAGGTGTAGATATCAAATCTGCTCACCCTTTTTGGGGATATCCTTTTAGCGATGTTTCAGTTGTGCATAATGGTCAATTAACCAATTACTGGAATAATAGAAGAGTTTTAGAGAATAAAGGCATGAGATTTATGTCTGAATGTGACTCTGAGCTTATAGCTGTTTATTTAGCAGAGAAAATGAGAAATGGAGCAACATTAGAAGAAGGCATGAAAGATAGTTTATCAGGATTAGATGGTGTGTTTACTTATTTTGTAGCAACAAAAGATTCTTTAGGA
>CACKZV010000025.1 GCA_902604795.1 uncultured Pelagibacteraceae bacterium
CTGAAGATTTTTCATTATTATCTTTCTAAAGAACCTTTATTTCTAATTTTTTTCTGTAATTGTAAAATTCCATAAAGTAATGCTTCAGCTGAGGGAGGGCATCCAGGGACATATACATCAACAGGTACCACTCGATCACATCCTCTCACTACAGAATAGGAATAATGATAGTAGCCTCCGCCATTTGCACAACTTCCCATAGATATTACATACCTAGGTTCAGGCATCTGGTCGTAAACTTTTCTTAATGCAGGAGCCATTTTATTTGTTAGCGTACCTGCTACTATCATCACGTCTGATTGACGTGGCGATGCTCTTGGTGCTGCACCAAATCTTTCAAGGTCATATCTTGGCATAGACGTTTGCATCATTTCAACAGCACAACAAGCTAGTCCAAAAGTCATCCAATGCAATGAACCAGTTCTTGCCCAATTAACAAGATTGTCTAGTGATGTTGTTATAAAACCGTTATCACTAAAGTCTTGAGCTAATTGTTTAAACTCTTCTGGGATATCTTTTTTTCTATCTTGTAAATTCATTTTATTCCCAATCTAAAGCTCCTTTTTTCCACTCGTAAATAAATCCAACAGTTAATATAAATAAAAATAACATCATAGAGCAGAAACCATATAAACCGATTTCACCAAGTGAGATCGCCCATGGGAATAAAAATGCTATTTCTAAATCAAAAATAATAAACAATATTGCAACCAAATAAAACCTGACATCAAATTCCATCCTTGAGTCATTGAAAGGTTCAAACCCACATTCATAAGCTGAAAGTTTTTCAGGATCAGGTTTGCTTGGAGCAGCAATATAATTAATTGCAACAAAAGCAAAACTTAAGCCTAAAGCTATTATCAAAAATAATATTATCGGTAAATAATCTTTTAAAAATTCCGCTAGCATTTGATTCCTATGTAACAACTATTATATCAACTAAAAGTGAAGATATGTCACATTTTTATGCCTAGTTTTACTCAAATAATGGCGGGAGTGAAGGGACTCGAACCCTCGGCCCCCTGCGTGACAGGCAGGTGCTCTAACCAACTGAGCTACACCCCCACAGGTGTATATGGTGGGTAGTAAAGGACTCGAACCTTTGACCCCCTCGGTGTAAACGAGATGCTCTACCAACTGAGCTAACCACCCAAAATCTTGGTACTATTACATCAACGGATTAATAAAGTAAATTGTTTATTACTGAATACTAGCTTGAGATTTATCATCCTTTTTACCTTCTGAAATTTTATCTACTTCAGTCCATTCTACTGGTTTTAATTCTTTTGTAAGTGCAATCTTAAGCACTTCGTCAGCTGTTTCAACAGGTATGATTTTAATGTCTTCTCTTACTTTTTTTGGAATATCAACTAAATCTTTTTCATTTTCTTTAGGTATTAACACTTTTTTAACTCCTGCTCTGTGAGCAGCTAATAATTTTTCCTTTAAACCACCTATTTGTAAAACTTGTCCTGTAATTGTTACTTCACCAGTCATAGCTATCTCTCTATTAACTGGAATGTTTGTAATTGATGATACTATAGATGTAACCATAGCTACACCAGCTGATGGTCCATCTTTAGGTGTTGCCCCTTCTGGTACATGTATATGAAAATCTTTTTTTTCAAAAAAAGGCGGAATAATTCCAAATTCTAAACTTTTAGATCTAACGTATGATTTTGCAGCTTTAACCGATTCTTGCATCACATCACCAAGCTTTCCTGTTATCTGCATTCTACCTTTGCCTGGCATATTAACAGTTTCTATTTTAAGAATTTCACCTCCTACTTCAGTCCATGCTAGTCCTATTACTATTCCAGTTTTATTTTTTTCTTCTACTTCACCATATTTAAACTTTTTAATTCCTAAAAAGTCTGGAATATTTTTACTATTTACTTGAACTTTCTCAACTTCACCATTTACTACTTTCTTTACCACTTTTCTTGTTACTTTAGATATTTCTCTTTCTAAATTTCTCACTCCAGATTCTCTCGTGTAACTTCTAATTATTTCTTTTATTGTTCCATCTTCTAAATTCAATTCTCCTTCTTTTACACCATTCTCTTTCACTTGTTTGGGCAATAGATATTTATTTGCGATATTTATTTTTTCATCCTCTGTATATCCAGGAATTCTTATAACTTCCATTCTATCAAGGAGTGGTGGTAAAATATTTAAAGTATTTGCTGTTGTTACAAACATTACATCAGAAAGATCATAATCAACTTCTAAATAATGATCATTGAATGCTGTATTTTGCTCTGGATCAAGTGCTTCTAATAACGCTGAAGATGGATCTCCTCTATAATCATTACCGATCTTATCAACTTCATCTAATAAAAATAATGGATTTTTTGTACCAGCTTTCTTCATCATTTGAATAATTTTTCCTGGTAACGATCCAATGTATGTACGTCTATGACCTCTTATTTCAGCTTCATCTCTAACGCCTCCCAAGGACATTCTAATGAACTGTCTGTTTGTAGCTTTAGCTATAGATTTTCCTAAGGATGTTTTACCAACCCCAGGAGGGCCGACTAAACATAAAATTGGTCCTTTTATTTTATCCATTCTCTTTTGAACAGCTAGAAATTCAATAATTCTCTCTTTGACTTTTTCTAAACCAAAATGATCTTCATCTAAAATCTTCAGACCTTTATTTAGATCTATGTCTACATCATTTTTTTTAAACCACGGAAGGTCTATCATCCAATCCAAATAATTTCTAACAACTGTTGCCTCTGCAGACATAGGGCTCATATTTTTTAATTTCTTAAGCTCAGACATACATTTTTTTTCAACTTCTTTTGGCATTTTAGCTTTTTGAATTGATTTTTTTAAATTGGTTGTTTCATCTTTACCGTCTTCAATTTCACCTAATTCTTTTTGAATAGCCTTTAATTGTT
>CACKZV010000026.1 GCA_902604795.1 uncultured Pelagibacteraceae bacterium
TATTAAATAATTTTTCCTGAATAAAGCTAAGTCTTTCTTTAGCTAAATTTTGATCTATCATCTCTAATTTCGATGCTTTTGTACCTGGTCTTGGACTAAAAATAAATGAAAAAGAATTTATGAATTTTACTTTTTTTATAAGATCAAATGTATCTTCAAAGTCCTTCTGTGTTTCTCCAGGATAACCAATAATAAAATCACTAGAAAATTCTATTTCTTTATTAATTTTTTTTAGCTTTTCATATACTTCTAAGTAATCATCAACAGTGTGCTTTCTATTCATTAATTCTAACATCCTATCAGAACCACTTTGAATAGGTAAATGAACAAATGGCATTAATTTGTGGCTAGAGGAATAACAATCAATTAAATCATCTGTCATATCTCTTGGATGTGAGGTTGTATATCTTATTCTCTCTAATTCAGAAAATTGATCTAAATAATTTATTAAATGAGATATTCTGAATTCTTTAGAATTTTCTGTGTATGAATAAGCATTTACATTTTGACCAAGTAATGTGATCTCTTTTGCACCATTTTCTATTAATTGTTCTGCCTCTGATATTATTTTGTTAAATGGTCTAGAATACTCAGGTCCTCTAGTGAAAGGCACTACACAAAAATGACAAAACTTATCACAACCTTCTTGAATAGTTAAAAAGGTTGATATTTTATTATCATTATTCTTAATTTGATCAAAATATCCAAACTTTGAAATAGTATCAAATTCCGTTTCTTCCTGTTTTAAATTTTTTATATGTTTTTTTAGTAAGTCATTAACTTTATGATAAGATTGGGGACCTAATACGATATCAATATATGGTTCTCTCTTAACCATTTCTTCATTTTCTGCCTGTGCAACACAACCTGCTACGACCATTATTGGTTTTTTTTTATCTCTATATAATTTTTTAATTCTACCGATTTCGTGATAAACTTTTTCTTTAGCTTTATCACGTATATGACATGTATTTAAAATATAACAATCTGCGTTCGATTGGTTATTAGTCTTTACGAAACCCAATTTACTGACTGAGTCATAAATTCTGTTAGAATCATATTCATTCATTTGGCAGCCAAACGTTTTTATAAAAATTTTTCCATTTAGCATATATTAAGATTTAGAGAGTTTTAAAAAAACCTAGCATTTATTTTTTTTTAATTCCATAGAGTTCTAATTTATGATCTACTAAATTATATCCATATTTTTCTGCAACTTTTTTTTGAAGTTTTTCTATTTCTTCATCAACGAACTCAATAATTTCTCCTGATTTAATGTCAATAAGATGATCATGATGACTTTCAACTAATGTCTCATATCTAGCCTTTCCACCTTTAAAATCATGCTTAGTCAGTATGCCAGACTCCTCAAAAAGTTTGACTGTTCTATAAACTGTAGCAATACTTATTTTTGAATCTAGCTTAGAGACTCTTTGATATAATTCATCTACATCTGGATGATCAGATTCACCGTAAACTTCTTTTGACTCAGATAAAACCTTAGCAATTATTTTCCTTTGATCAGTGAGTTTAACACCTTTCTTTTGACAAATTTGTTCTATAGTTTCAGACATAATTTATTCTAACTCGAATATACTAGTTTTATCAAACTTTTATTTTTATTTAATTTTATTAAATTTTTATAATTTTTATTTATTAAATCCTTAGATTTAAAACCAATTAAAATTGCATTATTTGCTAAAGACAAAGCTTTAGCTACTGATAACGATATTCTAAGGCTGGTAAATTTACCAGGTCCTAAATTGACAAATATTCTATGAATATCAGTTATTTTAATTTTTTTTATATTCATAAATTTCAAAAGTAGTTTCATAAATTTATCAAAGTTTTCTCGACTGTTTATATGTCTACTGGTATATGATTGTTTATCAGTAATAATGACAAAAACAATTTTTTCATTAGCCGCATCAATTATTAAATTTATCATCTTTTACATATTTTTTTTAAATGCTTATGCAGAAACTGTAAACAAAAAATATGAACCTAATGAAAAGGGAATTTTGGCTTTGATGTATCACAGATTTGAAGAAAATAAATATCCTTCAACCAATATAAAAATTGATATATTTCAAGAACATTTAAATATTATCAGGGATAATAACTTTTCTTTTTTAAATCCAAAAAACTTTGAATTAGAATTTAACAAAGTAAGTGAAGATAAAAAAATTTTACTTACTATCGATGATGCATTTTCTTCTTTTTATTTGAATGCATGGCCGATTCTAAAAAAAAATAAAATTCCTTTTATTTTATTTGTTTCAACAGAGGCTGTAGGCAAAAATGGTTATATGAATTGGGATGAGATTATAGAGATATCAAAAGAAGATTTTGTATTTATTGGAAATCACTCACATACACATGATTACTTAGTAAAATATAAATTTGAAAAATTTGAAAAAGATATACTTAAATCAATAAAAATATTTGAAAAAAATCTTGGCTATAATTCAAATTTTTTTTCATACCCATTTGGTGAGTATAGTTTAGAACAAAAAAAATTTATTTCTAAAAATTTCGAATATGCTTTTGGTCAACACTCAGGAGTTATAGATTTAAATAAAGATAAATATGAATTACCTAGATTCCCTATAAATGAAAAATATGGAGATTTAGAAAGATTTAAATTTTTAATAAACCTTTTACCGATACAGTATAAAGCTATAATTCCGGAAGAAAAATTTTTATTAAATACTAATAATCCACCAAAACTAATAATAGAATTTTTTAATGATCAACCTAAAATCAATAAAATAAATTGCTTTTCAAATGAAGGAGGGGAGTGGAAAAATTCTCAACTAGACTATAAAAAAGATAAAATTGAAGTTATCTTTGATGAAAAATTTTTACCAAGAAGAGGTAGAATA
>CACKZV010000027.1 GCA_902604795.1 uncultured Pelagibacteraceae bacterium
AGCTTCAATTTAAGGTTAGTGCTAGAAGAAATAAATATTTAGGAGAATGGGTTTCTCAGATGCTAAATTTTAATCCAGATCAAGAAAAAGAATATATTCAATCAGTCATAAAAGCAGATTTTGCCGAAGCAGGTGACCAAGACGTTTTTAGAAAAATTAAAGATGACTTGAAAGCGAAAAACGTTTCAGACGAAGAACTTAGAAAAAAAATGGACGAACTAAATGAAAAAGCAAAAACTGATTTTAATTAGTTTTTTTTTTCTATTATTTAATAATATTTCCTCATTCTCTACAGACCACAATGATTTGTTAATTTCAGGCATACCAAAAATTATAGATGGTGATACACTTAAGATTAATAATAAGAAAATACGTTTTAGTGGAATTGATGCCCCTGAAAGTTATTTTTTTGGAAAAAAACAATCATGTGTTTTAAATAATGTTGAAATTCTATGTGGAAAGCTATCTAAAGAAAAACTTATTGAAAAAATTGGAGATCAGATTGTCAATTGTAGAATAGAAAAAAATAAAGATCAATATAGTAGGTTAATTGGAGAATGTTTTGTAAAAAATAAGAGTCTCTCAGTTTTTATGGTCAAAAATGGTTATGCATTTGATTATCCCAAGTATTCAAATGGTAAATTTAGAAAACATCAGATTTATGCAAAAAATCTTTCTTTGGGTTTATGGAAAATGCAATTCGAATATCCTTGGATATGGAGAAAAAAAAATAGATAATAATAAAAATGATTCGAAATAAAAATATATATTTATTTTTATTCCTTTTTATAGTATCTGCTTGCTCTTCAATTCCTAAAAATACTGCAGATGGCTGTTCGATTTTTTCAGAAAGATATCTTTGGTATAAACATGCAAAAAAAACTGAACAAAAATGGGGAACTCCTATTTATTTACAACTTGCTATAATTAAAATGGAGTCAGATTTTGATTGGTTGGCAAAACCACCCAGACAAAAATTATTTAAGGTTATTCCTTATAAAAGACCATCAAGTTCTTTTGGCTATTCTCAAGCAGTTAGAGGAACCTGGAGGCAATACAAAGAGGAAACAGGAAACAAGTATGCTACTAGGACAAGATTTAAAGATAGTGTAGATTTTATTGGTTGGTATACAAATAAAACAGAGAAGATCTTAAAAATCTCAAAAGATGATGCTTTTAAACAATATGTTGCTTATCATGAGGGATGGGGAAATTACAAAAATTATAAAAAGAATCAAAAAATTATTCTTTTAGCAAAAAAAGTTGAAAATCACTCTAAGAAATATAAGGCACAGCTTAACAATTGTCGTAATTCACTTACTACAAAGAAATATATTATATTTTAGTTTAATTGTTTTTTAAGTTCTATATCAACTGCATCAATTCTCTTCGTATTTTTCGCTAAAGTTAAATACATCGTCGGAGTTACATATAAAGTAAAGAATGTAGAAATTATCATTCCACCAAGTATAGTTGCACCTATAGCAAGTCTCGAGCCTTCTCCAGCACCTGGACCAATATTTCCAATAACTAAAGGTAACATTGCAATCATTGTGCTTATGGATGTCATTATAATTGGTCTAAATCTTAAACTGCAGGCTTCTTTTACAGATTTTTCAATTTCCTTACCTTTCGTTCTTAATTGATTTGCATAATCAACTATAAGAATACTATTTTTTGTTGAAATACCAATGAGTATTACCAAGGCTATTTGTGAAAATATATTTATTGATGAATTTAAGAATAGAATAAATATTAACCCTCCAAACACTGCAAGTGGAACAGTTAATATAATTATAAATGGGTGTATAAATGAATTAAAAGTAGCTGACATTACAAGATAAGCAGTCAATAATGCTAAAGCAAAAATAATATAAAGTTCATTACTGGTTTCTTTTAATTCTTCAGACTTTCCCTTCCAAGTAATTTGTTTATCTGGAGCAACATTTGTCATCGTTTCCTCTAAATATTTAATTGCTTCAGCTAAAGTATAACCTTCACTTATGTTAGCCGATATTGTTACAGCACGTTGTCTATTATATCTTGATAACTTACTAGCTGTTCCTTTTTCTTTAAATTCAACAAGATTAGAGAGTGAAACTAAATTGCCAGTTTTTTCCGATCGAACAAATATTTTACTCAAACTTTCTTTATTTTTTCTATCTTCTAAATATTGCTGCAAAATAATTGGGTATTCTTTTCCAAGTTTATTAAATTTTGTGACCGTTTTACCTCCATACAATGTTTCTAAAGTTTGGCCAATTGCTTCAGTTGATATTCCTAAGTCTTTTGCTTTATTTTTGTTAATTTTTATATTTACTTCAGGTTTATTTCTACTGTAGTCAGACTCAAGTCTTGATAAATTTCTGTTCTTTCTTAACATTCTAATAACTTGAGATTGTATTTTTTCTAACTCTTCATATGTATTTCCATAAATAACCATTTGAACAGGTTTATTGTAACTAGAAACTCTTATGGACTGAGGAGAAATTGGAAAAGCTAATGTTTGAGGTACCGTGACTATTTTTCCGATCGCTTGTCTCATTATTGTTTGAGAATTCTGTTTTCTATTTTTCCAATTATCTAAAAGTGAGATAATTAAGAAGCTATTTTCAGAGCCAAAACCAGGAACTATCATTAAAAATCTATTGTATGGAC
>CACKZV010000028.1 GCA_902604795.1 uncultured Pelagibacteraceae bacterium
TGATACTTTTATTAAAGATGAAAAAACAACAAACACTATGGTTAATACTATAGATAATTTAGGACCACTAAGTGAATTTATATTAAACTTTTCTAAAGATTTGCCAGTATTTTATGGCCTAACATCTGTACTTCTTGCTGTTGTTCTGGGTGTTGGAGCCGCAATGATTAGAAGAGTTTATTCTAATTGGGATGACAAAAGATTAGCTAAATTAAAAAAATAATTAGGCACTTCTATATAATTTAGTCATTACAAACTCTTTGTGACCAAGAGCTTCAGCACATGTTAATCTTCCATTAGCAACTCTTAAAGTTGATTTGATTAACTCATCTCCAGCTTGACTTAAATTCATTTCCCTAGATAAAATTTTAGAAACGTCTACATCAATATGTTCACTCATAGTTTTTGCTGTAAGAGGATTTGCCGTCAATTTAATCACAGGTTCTATAGGATTTCCTATTATATTCCCCTGTCCAGTTGGAAATAAATGAATATTAAAACCACCCGCAGCTTGTAAAGTAACACATTCTGCAGCAGCTGAGGAAGTATCCATGAAGTACAATCCAGCACCTTTTGTTGGTTCCTCGGCTGGCTCCAAAACATCAATAAATTGACATCCTCCAATTTTTTGAAAATTACCAAATGCTTTTTCTTCAATAGTAGTTAATCCACCTGCAATATTTCCAGCAGTTGGTTGACTTTCTGATAGATCATCTGTTGCTTCTTTAAGAATAAAATCATTGTAATCATTCCATGTTTTTTTAAATTTGGCTTGAGCTTCAGGTGTTTTACCTCTTTTTTCACAAACTGTTTCAGCTCCTGTAAGTTCAGAAGTTTCACCAAAGCATAAATGAACACCAAGCGGTTCTAATTTATCCATAAGATTACCCACAGTTGGATTAGATGCCAGTCCTGACGTTGTATCAGACTCGCCACATTTTACTGAAATCCATAAATCACTCATTGGACATTCTTCTCTTTGTTTTTCTGATGCCCACATTGAAAACTCTTGTGCTTTTTTTGAAACTTTTGCTATGGTATCTATATCTCCAACACCTTCGATACTAAAACCTTCAACTGGTTTACCTGTTGTCGCAATTGCATCTACAATTCTTTTTGTCCATTTTGGCTCAATTCCAACAACTATAACAGCTGCAACGTTAGGATTTTTTCCTGTACCAATCATTGTTCTAAAATGAAGTTCTAAGTCTGCACCAAATTGAAGTCGTCCATAAGAGTGAGGAAGTGCTATTGTGCCTTTTATATTATTTGCTACTGCTTCTGCACATGCATTTGATATATCATCTACAGGAAGAATAATTACGTGATTACGTGTTCCAGCACGTCCATTTTCTCTTTTATATCCTAAAAAACTCTTTGGAATTTGCATTTATTACCACTTTTTTGTTTTTACGTTATGAACGTGAACATGTTCACCTTTTTTAATATTTTTAACCACTTTCCCAATATCATGACCATATTTTAAAATAGTGTCACCTTCACTTAGATCTGTCATAGCAATTTTATGACCCAAAGGTATTTCATCTTTTGATTGAATAGTAACAGACTTGTCATTTTCCATTATCCAACAATTACAATCCATATCAGGGGTTATTTTTTCAATAACAACAACGCCAACGTTATCTTTTTCATCATGTATTATTATATCAGTATTTGACATTGTGACGATTTCTTTATTTGAAATTCGCTCAATCTTATATATTAATCGAGCACTTTGACAATTAAAAAAAGAATTAGAAAGGCTGGACCATGACTAAAATGACAACTGAAGAAGCATTTATAAAAGTTCTTCAAATGCACGGAATTGAACATTCGTTTGGAATAATAGGATCAGCGTTTATGGCAATATCTGATTTGTTTCCTAAAGCAGGAATTACTTTTTGGGATGTTGCTCATGAGACTAATGGTGGTTTAATTGCAGACGGATACACAAGAGCAACAGGGAAAATGTCAATGGTTATTGCTCAAAATGGGCCAGGAATTACTGGATTAGTTACACCGATTAAAACAGCTTACTGGAACCATACACCTTTATTATTAGTTACTCCTCAAGCAGCAAATAAAACTATGGGTCAAGGTGGTTTTCAAGAAGTAGAACAGATGAATTTATTTAAAGATATGGTTTGCTATCAAGAAGAGGTTAGAGATCCTTCAAGGATGGCAGAAGTATTAAATAGAGTAATAGAAAAAGCATTTAGAGGCTCGGCACCAGCACAAATAAATGTACCAAGAGATTATTGGACACAAGTAATAGATATTGAATTACCACCTATTGTAAGATTTGAAAGACAAGGTGGAGGAAAAGAAGCTATTGAAAAAGCAGCTAAACTATTATCAGACGCAAAATTTCCAGTAATATTGTCAGGCGCAGGTGTTGTAATAGGTAATGCGATTGATGAATGCAAAAACCTAGCTGAAAAGTTAGATGCCCCAGTATGCAATGGTTATCAACATAACGATAGTTTTCCAGGGAGTCATCCTTTAGCAGTAGGGCCATTAGGATATAATGGATCTAAGGCTGGAATGGAG
>CACKZV010000029.1 GCA_902604795.1 uncultured Pelagibacteraceae bacterium
GGAAACCAGCCCCACCACGTCCTCTAAGTTCTGAAGATTTTACTTCATTGATTATCCACTCTCTTCCTTTTTCTAAAATTTCTTTTGTTCCATTCCAGTCATTTCTTAATTTAGCAGACTCGATATCAGCACCACTGTCATTGTACAAATTTTGAAATATTCTATCTTCGTCTTTAAGCATTTTTGTTTCCTAATAAAGTTTTTCTATTTTTAAATGGTTCTGCATTTATTCTTCCTGAGTAAGATCCTGGTTTTGGAATTTTATTTTGGTATATCGTTTCAATTATTTCTTCAAGTTTTTTATCATTCAAGTCTTCGTAATAATCTTCATTAACTTGCATCATTGGAGCGTTAACACATGCACCTAAACATTCAACTTCCATCCAAGAAATTTTTCCATCTTTAGATAATACATTTTCTTTTTCAGATATTTTATTTTTACAAACTTGAACCAAATCATATGCCCCTCTAAGCATACAAGGTGTTGTAGTGCAAACCTGAAAAAAATATTTACCAACTGGAGATAAATTATACATTGAATAAAAAGTTGCTACCTCATAAACTTTTATATAAGGCATGTCTAAAAATTTAGCTATGTATTTCATTGCTTGTAATGGTATCCAATTGTCATTTTGCCTTTGAGCGATATATAATAAAGCCATAACTGCACTCTGTTGTTTCCCATCAGGATAATTAGAAACTATTTTATTTGCAGCCTCCATACTTTTATCATTGAAACGAAAAGTTTCCGGTTGTTCTTTGTGAATTTTTTTTATACTCATCTATCGACCTCTCCAAAAACAATATCCATTGAACCTAGAACTGCAGGTACATCAGCTAACATATGTCCTTTTATTAAATAATCCATAGCTTGGAGGTGGGTAAATCCAGGAGCTCTAATCTTGCATTTGTAAGGTTTGCTTGAACCATCTGAAATTAAATAGACGCCAAATTCTCCTTTTGGTGCCTCAACTGCTGTATATATTTCGTCTTTTTCAACTCTATATCCTTCAGTGAATAGCTTAAAATGGTGTATCAAAGCCTCCATAGACTGTTTAATTTCCTTTTTAGGTGGTGGAGAAATTTTTCCATCTTCTGTTTTAATTGGACCTTTTGGAAGATTTTTTAAACATTGTTTTATAATTTTTACACTTTCTCTCATTTCTTCAATTCTGCATAAATATCTATCATAACAATCACCGTTTTTTCCCACAGGAATTTTAAATTCTAAGTCATCATAACAATCATAAGGTTGACTTCTTCTTAGATCCCAAGCTACACCTGAGCCTCTTAACATAACTCCAGAAAAAGAGTAATCTAATGCATCTTGTTTTGTGACTATTCCTATATCTACATTTCTCTGTTTAAAAATCCTGTTGTCAGTTAGTAAAGTTTCTAAATCATTTATGATTTTTGGAAATTTATTACAAAATTCATCAATATCTTCATCAAGTCCTGTAGGAAGATCTTTATGAACTCCTCCTGCTCTAAAATAATTCGCATGCAACCTTGATCCAGATACCTTTTCGTAAAATCCCATTAATTTTTCTCTTTCCTCAAATCCCCATAGTGTTGGTGTTAATGCACCAACATCCATTGCTTGAGTAGTCACATTTAATATGTGACTTAATATTCTTCCTATTTCACAGAAGATCACTCTTATATATTTTGCTCTTGCGGGGACTTCAATTTTAAGAATTTTTTCTATCGCTAATGCAAATGCATGTTCCTGATTCATTGGTGCCACATAATCTAAACGATCAAAATATGGAACAGCTTGAATATAAGTTTTGTTCTCTATAAGTTTTTCAGTACCTCTATGCAATAATCCAATATGTGGATCAGCTTTTTCGACAACTTCTCCATCTAATTGAAGTATTAATCTTAAAACTCCATGTGCTGCAGGATGTTGTGGTCCAAAATTTAAATTTAGTGTTTTTTTTTCTTTTGCCATTAGCTTTTTTTAATTTCTTTAATGTATTTTGTTCCTTCCCAAGGACTCTCATAGTCAAAATTTCTGTAATTTTGCTCCAATTTTACAGGTTCATAGATCACTTTTTTTTGTTCTTCACTGTAACGAACCTCATTATGGCCAGTAAGAGGAAAATCTTTTCTTAAAGGATGCCCCTCAAAGCTATAATCAGT